>DASTOD010000412.1:0-11818 GCA_035762645.1 Binatia bacterium
AGCACCGATGTCGAATTGGGCTCGGTTCGGATGGAATTCGGTGAAGGAAAATCCTCGCCTTCAGAGAGCAGTGCTCGCCGCGGTTTCCGTAGCATCGGAAACAGCGGAGGCGACGATCCGACCTGAATTGTGCGGAGCAACTCAAACCCGTGCCGCTGATACAGGGGGACGCTTCTCGGGCTCGATGCTTCGAGATAGGCGAGTTTGCCCTCGCCATCGCACCTTTCAAGCGCATGTTTCAGCAAGGCCGAGCCGTAGCCATTGCCTTGTTTGGCCGGGTCGACTCCAATCATCGGCAAATACCAGTGAGGCTCGGACGGATGGGCTTTGTCCATCTGCTCGGCAAAGGCAAAGATCTCTTCTTGGTTCTCCTTTGGAATCGTCCGTTGAAGGAACGCGCCAAGCGCGTTTTCGTCGGGGTGGATGCCCGGCGGAAGCCAGAGCGCCGCACCCAGGTAGCCGTCAAGATAATAGGCACTATTGTGTTCAAAGGCTTTGCCGGCAAATAGCCGTACGAAACTTGGTAAGTGGAGCAAATATTGATGCGGATCAGGATAAAACCAACGGGCTACAGGGTCGGCGCTAAACGCCAGCACTACTGTGCCGATGACCTGATCCGTGCCTGATGACGCTATAGTTTTGATTATTGGTTGGGTCATGCTTTCCTCCCGTACGAACGCGCTCGTGTCATCGAAGCCCCGCGAGCCAGATCCGGCAGTTTCATGTCTTATGCTTCTGATTGTGGTTCCTAGCCTTGCCATGCCTATTGCTCATAAGAGATGACGAAATAAACGGCGAGGAGCGCAAGTAATAAGAAACTGTCCACGGCGATACCTTCTTGATCCTTGTGTCTTGCACTTTGTCGTGCATTTGGCTGAACCGTTCCCCGCATTTGGTCCATTGTGTTGTTCTCTAGGCGTTAACAGAACGCCGGCGCCATTTCTTCGATTTGCTTCCTTGCTTCCGGCTTGATCTCCTCGACCGTTGCGAGGAAATTAGGATGCGTCATCCCCGTGCCAAGATAGGTCCAGCGCATCCCCTTAAGCACTGCCGCCGTCATCTCCTCGCGCTCGTTCTTCGCGAGCTTTCTCCCCGTGGCCTGAACGAAGCTCTCGACGTCGAACTCCGCTTGCTGCTTGATCCCATTATCCAGAAACACTCCGATTTCGGCGTACTCCTCAAAAGCCTGATCGATCTCTTTTGAGGTAGCCTCTTTTACGACTGATTCCACGATCAAAGTATCGAGTTTGGTGTGCTGGGACTCTTCCAGCCAGTGGTTTTTGAGCAAGCTCTTGAACTGCGGGTCGAGGTTCTGATTATCCCTGACTCCCTCGATGTAGTGCCGGAGCGTGATCCACTCGATGTGGAGAACTGCAATCGCGACTCCCAAAGGGCTTTGCGATAGCACGAAGCGGCTCACGTCTTCGGCAGGGCCGATGAAGTCGCACTTGCTGCCGAACCCGTCCTCGAATTCTTGGCGGAAGCGCTTGAAAAGGTGGATATGTTTCGCCTCTTCGCCGGCGAACTGGAGCAGCGCCCGCACCCGGTAGTCGTCTCCGGAGAGTTGCAGTCGCGCATGATCCACCACGTAGGGGAGAATGAACTCCTCGACGAGACCGAACATGGCGAGATACTCGTGCCCCCTTATCTGATTCAGAGTCAATTGTTCCTCAGGCGTGAGAAAGGAAATCTGCTTCACCTGAGCCAAGGACTCGGGCATGAACGGTTTGCCGAAGTCGAGCTTCTTGTCACCGCCGATTAAATCGTCCACCTTCCAGCCGATTCGCTCGGATGCCGCGAGAGCCGATTGGTACGAATAATTGTGATGCATTTTCCTTCCCCCTTTTTGAGTGAATGCGTTGGAAATGCCTTAACGCAGTTACCGTGCCATCTTGTCAAGATTGGGTTTTTCTCAGAAAATTAATGACTTAGCGAAAGGAGCGGCTACTCGAGTCGTTATGAGATCTCGTTAGTCGCGAGATCTCATAATGCCCGGACGTGAGATCTCACGTCTGGGACGGGAGCGAGCTTAGCGTCGTTGCACCTGTCATCCGCAATCGAAGATTGGTCAGGCTTACCTGGGGCGCTGAATGCCTAACGCCCTGATGCGAGAGTTGAGCGTGGAAGGGTTCATCCCGAGCAGCTCGGCGGCGCCTTCTTTACCGGCTACGCGCCAACCTGTCGATTCCAAGGCTCGCAGAATATTTTTACGCTCCAGCTGTTGAAGCTCGCGAAGTTGCAGAATTCGATTGGACATCTCCTGAGTCACCTCTTCCTTGGGACGACCCTCGCGAATCGCTTCGCCGCGGACATCAGGTAGAGCTCGGTCGAGGTTGAGGCGACTATCGCGAGAGGTGATCACGGCGCGCTCGATGACGTTTTGCAGCTCGCGGACATTTCCCGGCCAGGGATAGGTCTTGAGCCGCTCTTTGGAAGTATCCGACAGCGGCTCAACTCTTCGCCCCAGGCGCTGAGCGAATTTGGCAGCAAAGGCAGAGGCGAGCAGAACAACGTCATCGCCGCGTTCTCTTAGAGGGGGGATCTGGATGGGGAAAACGTTGAGGCGGTAATAAAGATCCTCTCTGAACTTTCCGTCTCTCACGTATAGATCGAGGTCGCGGTTGGTCGCGGCGATGACCCGAACGTCCACTTTTTTCGTCTGGGAGCTGCCGACGAGCGCGAACTCGCCCTCCTGCAACACGCGCAAAAGCTTGGCCTGCAAGTCGAGGGAGAGTTCGCCGATCTCGTCGAGAAAAATCGTTCCATGATCGGCCAACGCGAAGCGCCCCTCCCGTTTTTGAGTCGCTCCGGTGAAGGCGCCCTTTTCGTGCCCAAAAAATTCGCTCTCCATGAGCGCCGCCGGGATGGCAGCACAGTTGAGCGTGATCAGCGGCTTGTCGCGCCGGCGGCTCGCCGCATGAATCGCTCGAGCCACCAGCTCTTTGCCGGTACCGGTCTCGCCGAGAATTAGCACGGTCGCGTCCGTGATCGCGACTTGCTCCACGTCCTCCAGGACCCGCTTCAGCGCTTCGCTCTGCCCGAGAATCTCGTCAAACCCACAGAGGCTCTTGATCTCTTCTCGCAAATAAGCCGCTTCGGCCGACAGCGAATGGATCTTGCGGTCGGCTTCGAGTCTCTCATTGATGTTCCTGAGGATAAGCGTGTAGAAACTCTGCCGCTCGATCTCAAAACGCGACAAGGTCGCCTCGGCTGGGAACTCCTTTCCGCCGACCGGCAAGGCTTGTAGGCCGCCCGCAACCCACAAGGACTGGCGTCCCGGCGTGCGGGCGCTCAGCTCGTCGATCAACATCCTCAGCTTGCTCCGGCTTTCCTCCGAGAGGAGCTTGCTGAAATCTTGGCCCATCAGCTCTTGGGCCACGCATTGAAAGGCTTGCTCCGCCGCGGGATTCATCCGGGTCACTTTAAGATTTTGATCGAACTCAAGGACACCGTCCATAGCGCTGTCAAACAGACGGCGGAGTTTTTCTTCGCGCTCCCGAACTTGTTTCTCAGCGCGCAGTCTCTGCATTTCCGCTGTCGCTCGCGCGGCAAAGATCTTGAAAAGCGCCAGGACTCGCGGTTCCTCAGGCATCGGACGCCGGTCGATGACCGCCAGGTGGCCCAAAATTCTGCCGTCGATATCCTTCAACGGCATTCCCAGGTAGCTGACGGCTCCTGTCTCTGTGATATCCGGATCGTTCGGGTACAACTCGAGCAGCTTGTCTGGAAAATGGACGAGGTTGGCCGTATCGATCACTTGTTCGCAGGGTGTTCCGGCAATGTCGACTTCGTAATTTCGTATCCACTGCCCGTCCATCCAGAAAGCCAGGGCGCGGAGCCTGCGAGATTCTTGCATGTATTCAGTGACCCAAGCGCCGTGAGTTTTTAACGCCTGCGCGAGGTTTTCAACGAGCGCGGCAAAAAACCGTTCGCCTGTCTCGTTCGCCGTACCCTCAAGGATGGTGCGGAGCGCAGCCTCTTCGTCGAGCCCGCCGAGAGGAAAGTTTATGTTGTGCGTATCCGCCATTGGAATGGCCGTGGCCGCTTTAAAACGTCCGGATCCTATTCATGCAGCCGTAATATCTGAAACCACCGTATTGATGTCAAGCTGGGCGCCACATGCCAAGCATCGCCCCGATCAAGTCGGGTGCAACCCGGGATAGTCGTTCTGATCACCGCGTCGTAATAAGCACAACGCCGGCTACCATTAGAACCGCGCCTAGAATGATTCGTGTGTTCAGCCGTTCAACGCTGCGCAAGAACAAGGCGCTGAAAACGACCGTGAACAGCGGCGTGGTGTTGAGGAGCGGAATAATGGCAGACAGCTCGCCGCGGCCTATCGCAACAAAATTCAAAATTTGTGCTGAGACGGCGACAAAAGCCGCGCTGACAAAGAACAGCAGGCTCTGACGGTCCGTACGGATCAATCTCGTCCTTTTGGTCAGGAGAAGAAACACTACGAGTAGGACCAGCGATGTCGTTGTGACGACGGCGGTGGCAACAAATGGATCGGGTAGAATGTTGAGGCCCCGTTTGCGCAGAGTCTGAGAAATTGCGGAGACCAATGCGGCGCCCAACGGAAACGCGACGTCGATGAGCCGCCAGTTCGATTGGCCGCGCCCTTGCCACGAAATCACCCAGACGCTTGCTACGATCAACACAGTTCCTGCATAAACCAAGAGGCTCGGGCGTTCATGCAAAAACATGACGGCAATGGCTACGGCAAACAGAGGCTCCGAGCCCCGCAATGGTCCGGCTCGGGAGACGCCGATTCGAGTCAGGCCTTCATAGTATAACGCGCGGGCAAAGAGTGGCTGGAGACAGCCGCTCACCAGGAAATAAATCATGGCAGGCGATGCGAGAAAATCGAGGGAAGAGAAGCTAAGAAGATACGTCCAGACACAACTGGCTGAGACGAGAAAGCTCACCAGCATCGCGGCAAAGATATTGGACCGCCGGGTGCCTAGGCGGACCAAGACCGAATCACCCGCCCAACCCATGGCAGACAAGATGGCAACGATTTCAGGCAGCACTGGTGTTGGCTCGAGTCACTGGAAGCGAAAGCCATGACATAAACCCAGGGCCGTCATCTTTGCAAGCTGGCTCTGAACCAGCGGCTTGCCGAAGGAGAGTTTGAGTTACTGTAGAGACGAGAAAAGACGCTAGAAGGCTAACAAAAAACCGCGCTGTCGTTACTATTCCAGCCGGTTGCTACTCGTAGCTCAGGAATTCGAAGGGGCTTTTCACGTGCCGATTTAGGGTCCTTAGCTTGTCTAGAACTAACCAGGTGCTTCCGCTAGGCGATTTCCCGCATGTGGCTCATTGTACGACGGAGCTTTTTGAGCTCTGTCAGAAACCAGCGGTGTTGGCTTTGGTGACGATCGAGGTGCGGCTTGAGCAGTGACGGCGGGTATATTTTAACTCCGCATTTCTCGCACTTGGCGGCTTTAAGCTTTTTATCTTCAACCAGAATTGCCTGAGAACCGCGCCGTAAAGGTTGCTGCATGTTCGCCCCCCTCTCTGCTTGCGGCATTCAGCAGAGCAAGCGACATGCCATTGCGCACCTAGAGGTAAATTTAAGAAAGGCGCGTACTTTGGTTAACTTTTTCTGAATCGTTGGTCGGGCACGAATGTCCTTCACAACGTCTTTTTTGGCAATGAGGGTGCACGCTGTCGGTCACGGTTCGGTTTGCCGCAAACGGTCTGTAGTCGGTCTCGAATACAGTCGCGGCGATGTATTCACGTCTGCCCGATCCAGTTCGGCTGGACGATTGCGCTCCAGCGGGCCCGAATGCTCTCAAACATTTCTTTAGGCAACGACCCTGCTGCTGCGATCGCAGCGTTTTCTCTGAATCTCGTGGGCTTAGTCGTTCCGACGATGGCAGTGTGGACGAAGGGCGCGCTCAAGTAAAACGAAGCGCTGTAGCGACCGTCTCCTGCAAATCTCCCTGTAGGAAATCATACCTTAACTCCCGCAGCCTCTCCCAATAGCAGCGGCCATACCAGTCATCCGGCGGCTCGGCGCCGTTATGCCAGGCAATGTTGGCGATCGGGCGTTTAGCGATGACGCCGATGCTCTGCTTCTGTGCCGCTGGAAGCACGAGATCGAGCGCTTCCTGATCAGCGATGTTGACCGATGTTTGCAGCGTATCGAACGCGCCGCATTGGACCGCGTAAAGCGCCGCCTGGCTGTCCCCGCTGTAACCGATATAGCGGGTGTAGCCGCGCTCGCGAGCCCGTTTAAGCGCGTCGACGACGTCGCCTTTGCGCAATTCCACGGCGGAGCAGCTATGGAGCTGGATCAGATCCACGTGATCGGTTCTGAGCCGTTTGAGGCTTCGCTGGATACTCCTCTCAAGCGAATCGGGGCGCCAATCAGGATAGCTCCAACCCCGTTCATGGCCGCACTTCGTAAAGAGATAAAACTCCTTACGTCTCTTTCCTACGGCTTCGCCGATCAGCTCTTCGCTGCCGGCGTAACACTCGGCCGTATCGATCACGTTTAGGCCTGCAGCCAGCGCTTGGTTCAGCAATTTTTTGACCGTAGCAGGCGAGACCTGTTCATAGCCGATCTCCGAACCACCGAAGCCGAGAACACTCACGCTCATATCGGTCTTACCGAGCTTTCGGTATTCCATGCTTCCCTTCATAGTAATGTTAGTGCGACCTTCACGCTCATTTCAACTTAACGAAACAAAAAACCTGGGAGTTCTGTAATGGCCCATGACCCTGCGGTCTAGCAATTTAAAGCGCGCTGAACTGCACGAATGATTTCGGCTTTAGCGGGGACGAAGCATTTTTCGAGCGCGGGGCTTGCCGGGACTGGACTGAATGGCGCGGCGACGCGCTGGATCGGACTGTCGAGATAGTAAAAAGCGGCCTGCTGGGCTCGGGTCGCAATCTCGGCGGCGAAGCCGGCTTGCTCGACAGCTTCGTGAACGATGATGAGGCGGCTCGTTTTTTTGACCGAATCTGCAATCGCTTTTATGTCCAGCGGCGAAAGGCTCCGCGGATCGATGACTTCGGTTGAGATGGCACGGGTAGAGAGCTCTTCGGCCGCTTCGAGCGCAGGCTGAACCATCCTTGCGAGCGCCACAATGGTCACATCGCTTCCTTCGCGGCCGACCGAGGCGCGACCGATCGGCACGGCCGCGTCGCTTTCTGGAACTTGGCCGCGCGTCCAGTAGAGACCGCGGTGCTCAATGAAGATGACCGGGTTGCCGTCGCGGATCGCAGCTTTCAGGAGCCCTTTGGCGTCGGCGGGAGTGGCGGGCATCACCACCTTCAGCCCCGGCACATGACACAGCCAGGCTTCAAGACTTTGGGAATGATGAGCGCCCATATGGCCGCTGATGCCGCACTGGACGCGAACCGTCAGCGGAACTTTGAGTTGGCCGCCGGACATGTAATGAAGTTTGGCCGCATGGTTGACGAGCTGATCCATGGCCAGCCCAATGAAGTCGATGAACATGATTTCGACAACCGCTCGGAGGCCCGTGAGCGAGGCGCCGATGGCGAGGCCCATCACCGAGCCCTCGCTGATCGGGGTGTTCACGACGCGGTTTTTCCCGAACTCCTCTGCCAGTCCTTTGGTAACCCCAAATGGCCCGCCAAGGGCGATATCCTCGCCAAACAGATAAACCGACGAGTCCTGGCTCATTTCATCACGTAGCCCGGCGCGGATCGCCTCTAAATAGGTTTGCTCGGGCATCGTTCACGCTGTAACTTGGCTGTCAACTTCTTCAGGCGCGGGGTAAGGAGAGGCGACGGCAAACTCAGCCGCCTTGTCGACGGCGTCGCGCGCCTCGCGTTCGATGGTTTCAAGCTCGTCCCGGGCAAGCGCTCTTTGGTTTTTGAGGGCACGCGCAAACCGCGCGATGGGATCTTTTCTTTTCCACTCGACGAGTCTCGCCAGCTCGCGATACTTGGCCGGATCGCCCTCGTAATGGCCGCGCAATCGGTGGGTCAGGCATTCGACAAAACTCGGACCCCGGCCTCCGCGCGCGCGTTGCACCGCCCGGGTCATCGCCGTCCGCACTTTGATGAGATCGTTTCCATCCACCGTGCTGTTCGGTATTTGGTAGGTTTTTGCGTGGTTGGCGAGCCGCTCAACTACGGTATGCGCCGACAGCGGAGTGAACTCGGCGTAGCCGTTATTCTCACAGACAAAAATCACCGGCAAACGCCACAGGCTTGCGAGGTTAAGCGATTCATGGAACCCGCCTGTTTGTCCCGCGCCATCGCCGAAGAACACCACGGCGACTTGCCTTTGGCCTCTTTCTTTCGCGGCGAAAGCCGCGCCCAAAGCGAGCGGAATCGTGCCTCCGACAATGCCCGTTGCCGTGACAAAACCCGCGTCGGCTGCGACAATGTGCATGGAGCCACCCTTGCCCGCGCAGTAGCCCGTCGCGCGGCCGGCGATCTCCGCCATCAGACGATTGATGTCAGCGCCCTTAGCGATAGCGTGACCATGAGAGCGATGGCCGCCAAAGACGTAATCATCGGCGCGAAGCAAGCTGCAGGTTCCGACCGCGACGGCTTCCTGCCCGATTCCTAAATGGAGCAGACCGGCGATTTCGCGCGCCGCGTACAGCGCCGATACTTTTTCCTCGAACGCCCGAATGAGGCACATCCGGCGGAGCAGCTCTCGGAATTCCTTCGCGTTCTCTTTCTTAGCAGGCACGACTGGGTTGGAGACAGTGTGTTGGTGTCAGCGCTTAATCGCCTCTTGGAAAACACTGCTGGCAGGCCGGTCAAAAAGGTTCAGTTACGAAAATAGCATATGGCTAATAGCTTATGGCATATAGATTCGAACCATACGCCATAAGCCATACGCTATAAGCCAACTGTAAACCGAAGCAATGAAGCGCACCTTTCGGCAATGTTCAGGGCAATCGGCAAATGAGCCTTTTTCAACGGGCTGCCAGCACGGCCCGTATCGCCTCGATGATGCGATCTTCCCGTGGGCCTATGTACTCTTCGAGAGGCGGACTATAGGGGACGGGAACATCAAGCGTCGAAACGCGACGAATGGGCGCCTTGAGTTTATCGAAGCTCGTTTCGGCGATTCGCGCGGCAATCTCGGCGGCCACACCGCAGCTCTGGTGTGTTTCATCGACGATAACGACGCGGCGGGTCTTTTCAATCGATGATAAGAGAGTCGCCGTATCGAAAGGCACCAGGGTGCGCGGATCGACGACTTCCACCTCGATGCCTTCTTCGGCAAGTTTATCCGCGACCTGCAGACACCGCTGAACCATATACGAAGTTGCGACCACCGTCACGTCGCGTCCCTGACGTTTGATCTCGGCGACTCCGAATGGAATCGGCGGCTCGCTTTCCGCCACTTCACCTCTGACTTCGAGCAGCTGCACGTGGTCGACGAAGACCGTTGGATTGTCGCTGGCGACGGCGCTCTTGAGCAAACCTTTGACGTCGCGCGGTGAAGAGGGAAGGACGATCTCCAACCCCGGGTTGTTCCACAGCATGGCCTGAGGACTCGCCGAATGCTGCGCGCCACCGCCACCGCGAAGGCCGTGGAAGAGATGAAAAACTACGGGCACGCGGGTTTGGCCTGCGGACATGTAAAAAGCATTGGCGGCTTCGTTGCAGACCTGCGGCCAGGCTTCAAATATGAAACTGCCGGTGCTGATGTCGACGATCGGCCTGAGACCCGCCATGGCGGCGCCGGTGGCAAGGCCGCAGAAGCCGAGCTCCGAGATGGGCGGCGACATCATGCGGTCGGAATATTTCCTGGCGAGCTCCTGGTAAAGGTGTCGCCGCGGACTCAAGCTCAAAAAAGTGCCGCCGATAAGATGCACTCTGTCATCGGCCGCCATGATCTCGTGAAGGGCCTCGAACTTGGCTTCGTAGTAAGCGACCTCTCTCATGCGAAATAGTCTTTTGCCGCGTCTTCAGGCGGCGGATAGGGGCTTGCCACGGCCGAGTTGACCGCGGCGGCTATCTCCGCTTTGACTTTGCTTTCGATCTCGGCGATTTCTTCTCGAGTCGCCTGTTTGGCCTCGATCAGCTCGCGAACAAAGATCAGCACGGGATCGCAGGCCCGATACCACTCCCGCACTTTTTCCGGAACCACGCTGACGTCCCATGCCAGCGCGCTGTGAGTCGGTTGCAGCACCGATGGCCAGTTGGTTTCGCTCCCGGGCCAGCGGACGGTTTGAGCTTCGATGAAGGACGGTCCATCGCCTCGGCGAATTTTTTCCACGGTTTCCGAAACCAGAGCGTGGACAGCGCCGGCGTCCGCGCCGTCGACCTGTTGCGTTGGGATTTTGTAAGCCCTGGGCAAATCGGTCAGCGGATAAACCGCCATCGACGGGGACTGCGCTGCACCGGCGGCGCGACCCGCGCCATACTTGCCGTTGTTTTCGCATAAAAACAGCACCGGGAGCTTGCGCAGAGAGGCGAGATTGAGAGATTCCGGAGCGGCGCCTTCTTCCAACGCTCCATCGCCAAAGAGACAGACGGTAACGCGCCCGTTTTTCAGCGCCTTCGAAGCGTAGGCGGTGCCGATCGCGAGCGGAATAATGCCGGCCACCACGGCAGACGTATGAAGAAAGCCCAACGACGGCACAACCGTGTGAAACGACCCGCCCTTCCCTTTATTATACCCATCGCTGCGACCCAATATCTCGGCGCACAGCCGTTTGGGGTCGGCTCCACGGGCAAGCAGGTGGCCGTGGTTGCGGTGTGTCGTGAACAGATAATCGTCAGCTTGCAAGCAGGCCAACGCCGGGACGCCCGTCGCCTCCTGACCGATGTAAAGATGATAATGGCCCGCGAAAACTCCTTTTTCGTGGAGCGGAACGAGGCTCTCTTCGAAATGGCGGATGATGAACATCCGGCGGCACAAATCGAGAAGCGTTTCGCGCGGTACTTTGGGCAACATAACTTGGTTCCAGTACGCTCCTTATTTCAAACCGGTTGAATTTGTCAATGCCGTTCGTTGACAATTCTGCAACCTGCGGACTATATGCCGAAATAGATTATGCCGAAAACGGAGGCCAAGCCGATGACTAGCCACCGGTTTTTCTTGCTCCTGCTGGTTCTCGCCGGATTGATAACGTTGTCGTCGAGCCGTATCTGTGAGGCTCAGGGACTCAAGAAGAAGATCAACGTCGGCGTACCCGCCGTCAGTATGGGAAACATCATCATCTTCTTCGCCAAAGAAGCGAAGCTTTTCGAGAAGCATGGCCTCGACGCCGAGGTCGTGGTCATGCAAGGTTCCGGTATCGCGTCTCGGGCTCTGGTTGCGGGGAGCGTTGCGATTTCACCGATCGCGACCCCGACCGTTATGAGCGCAGTGCTCGCCGGCTCCGATATGGTCATCCTGGCGCACACGATGCCCGGAGTCGTGCAATCACTGACGGTTCGATCCGACATAAAACGAGACGAAGATCTCAAAGGCAAGACGATCGGCGTCACAACCTTCGGCTCGCTTACGGATTTTCTCGTGCGCTACCTAGCCAAGCGAAGAGGCTTAAACCCGGACAAAGACTTTGCGCTGCTGCAGATCGGCGCCGACCCCGAGCGTCTCATTGCTCTGAGGCAGGGTAAAATTCAGGCGGCGACGCTTTCGCATCCGGCCTTCATCCTGGCACAGCGGGCGGGGTTCACCGTTCTCTGGAATTTTTTCAAAGATGTAGATTATCCCTGGAGCGAGATTGCGACCACGCGCGCGCAGGTCCAGCGAGATCGCGACCTGGTGATGAGGTACATGCGGGCCCATACTGAAGGAATCGCGCTTTTCAAGAAAGATCCTGATTTCGCCAAGAAGGTCATCAAAAAAATGCTTCGTTTG
>DASTOD010000413.1:0-4856 GCA_035762645.1 Binatia bacterium
CCTACGTACGCTCACTCGTTCGGGGGCTCAATGTGCCCGTCGAGCTCTTGCGCGTCAATGACCGCGCTCAGCTTGCGCCGCAGTCACCATCCATCGACGATCGTGAATACTTGCAGAGAGTAGCCGAGTCTTTTGCCGGAATCGCAGATGTTAAGTGTACGGTGGAGCTGGGAAACCCGCCGGGTATCATTGTCGATCTTGCGGCCGCGCAATCCGGCACCCTGATTGCCATGGCCACGCATGGGTATTCCGGGGCGCAGCGGTGGCTCCTAGGAAGCGTTGCGGAGAAGGTCTTGTATGCAGCGACAAACCCTTTGTTGCTTGTGCGGCCCGCAGCAGGGGAGACCACCGGTGGCGAGGCCCGCTTAAACACAGTCCTGGTGCCGTTGGATGGTTCTGGGTTAGCCGAAAAGGTGTTGCCTACCGTCACCGAGATCGCCACTCGGTTGAAGCTAGAGGTCGAGTTGGTGCGCGTGGTGGTACGTGTCTATTTCGGGGCGCCTGACGCGGTTCTCCCTGTGTTCGGGGTGAATATCCCGCAGCAGGACGAGCTCTGGGCGCAGGCCAACTTGGAAGCAACCAAGTACCTGGTTGGGAAAGTGGAGCAGCTGCGCGCGGCGGGGCTACCCCGTGTCTCATCCGTGTTGATTGATGGCGGCGGTGAAGGCGCGGCTGCGGAAATTATAGACCTAGCCAGAAAGACCAAGGACAACCTAGTGGCCATGAGCACCCATGGTCGATCCGGTATTAGACGGTGGGTCATGGGAAGCGTGGCGGAGCGGGTGTTGCGCCATTCCAGTGACCCGGTGCTGTTGATTCGGCCACGATTCTAGCTTGTTTATTCACAGAAGAGCGGACGAGCGCGAGTACGGGCGCGTCATTAACGCCTGGGCGATGTATGACTGGGCGAACTCCGCGTTTGCCGTTATCATCCTCACCGCGGTATTTCCAGTTTACTATCGTGCCCTGGTGACGAACGCTGGCTACGCTCCTGAGGACGCTACGGCCTACTGGGCCTACACGACTTCCGCGTCATTGTTGATTATTGCTTTGGCCGGCCCTGTATTAGGTGCGATCGCAGATGTTGTGGGCAGCAAGAAGCGCTTTCTCGGCGTATGTCTGGCACTCGGCGTGTTGGGTTCGATGGGCCTGGCGTTTCTTGGCGAGAGTACGTTTTTGCTCGGATCGCTCGTGTTTGCAGCCGGCAACCTCGGCTTTGCCGGCGGAAACATCTTTTACGAGGCATTGCTCCCGCATGTGGCTCGGCCGAGCGATATGGATCGTGTTTCCGCGCGCGGTTATGCGCTGGGTTATCTTGGCGGTGGACTGCTGCTGATCATCAATGCTCTCTGGCTCCTCCGGCCGGATTGGTTTTGGATGCCCGGCCGAGAGTTTGCCTTGCGCGCGAGCTTTGTTAGCGTGGCCGTCTGGTGGTTCGTTTTCGCTTTGCCGTTGTTCCGAAATGTAACGGAGCCTGGCAGAGCCCAACAAGCGCTCAGTTCGAGCGGCCCAGTCATGAGGGGCTTGCGGCGACTGGCAGGGACGCTCGGCCAGATCCGGCGCTATAAGCAATTAGCACTTTTTCTCGTAGCGTTTTGGATCTACAACGACGGCATCGGCTCGATCATAAAGATCGCCACAGCATACGGTGATGAAATCGGCGTTAGTCACAATCACATGCTGGTCGCGCTCATCTTAACCCAATTTGTTGGTTTTCCGAGCACGCTTGGCTTTGGCGCGCTGGCTCAATACCTGGGTACGAAACGCTCGATTCTTTTGGGTCTCGCCGTTTACATGCTTATCTCGATCGCCGGCTTCTTCATGAGAAATGCGCTGCATTTTTACATCCTGGCGGTCGTGGTGGGGTTAGTGCAGGGCGGGACGCAGGCGCTGAGCCGATCGCTGTTCGCTAGCATGGTTCCCAAGGCGCGAAGCACCGAGTTTTTCGGGTTTTTCAGTACCGGCGAGAAATTCGCAGGAATTATCGGGCCGGCCATCTTCGGTGTCATCGGGCAGCTCACAGGCAGCAGCCGGTGGGGAATTACCTCGGTGACGTTCCTGTTCGTCGCTGGCGCCGTACTGTTGTGGCGAGTGGATGAACAAGAGGGACGGAGGGTAGCCGAAACAGCTGAAGACTCGCCTTAGCTTGCCTCCGCCGCTCAGAGGAGTCTCTGCCGATATTTCTTGATCAACAACCGAGATTCTTCAGAACCTCAACGACGAGGCCATGGGAATGTTTGCCTGGGGGACCTCGTCGGTCGTAGGCGTCTTTCCTCAAGACTTACACGTCAAAAGCCTCATGGCCTGGCAATTGCTCAAATTCAATCACACGACGAAGTTTCTACTGCTGGCGAAGCCCTAATGTTATTATTGAGAAGGAGCGCCAATTTCGTTTTGCACTTGTGAGAAGAGATGCCCTGCACGATGATCCTCGTTGTTGAATATTACGATAGTGCAAGAGAAAGCCTGGCAGAGCTTCTGAGGGACGAGGGCTATGAGGTTTATGAAGCTCCAGATGATAATACGGCGACGGTACTTCTAGATCAGCGAGATTTCGATTTGATCTTGTTGAACCTTGCAGAGCCGGATGCCCTTGGCTTGCTAGAGCGCGTTCAGAAACTCTCTGCCACTACGGCTGTCCTAGTCATGAGCGAACCCGACTCGAAGGACAAAGCGGTGGAAGCCGTTCGTTTAGGCGCGCAAGGCTACATCATGAAACCCGTGGTGTTTAGT
Organism: Binatia bacterium; assembly: GCA_035762645.1. GTDB lineage: Bacteria > Desulfobacterota > Binatia > UBA9968 > UBA9968 > DASTOD01. Next base: position 2,734 of record DASTOD010000413.1, read on the forward strand.
GATCTTGTTGCTAGGGTGCGGGCTCTCCGGCCTTTCCCTTTCCGGAGATAATGCCATGAGCTCAAACTGATTGTTAAAGGGCGGTCTACAACTGTCGACGTGCCTGCGGGTGGTCGCGACTATTGAACATGAGTCGTAAGCAACACTCGCGCGAGCAAGCATGGATACGATGCCTTGCTAGAGAAGAGCACACTGGATCCTATCACGGCCGGTTTTTTGGCTAGCTTGGCCGCTGGTCTAGCCACCGGCGTGGGAGCCTTGCCCGCTCTCGTTGTCAAGAAAGCGCCGGATCGACTACTCGACGCGATGCTCGGGTTTGCGGCCGGGATCATGATCGCGGCTTCGGTCTTCGGCTTATTGGTTCCGTCATTTCGCCTCGGCGGCGTTTCGATCACCGTCCTGGGTTTCTTATTAGGGGCTGCGTTCTTGGATGGAGCGAACGTGCTGATACCTCATTGGCACCGCCTGCGAGGTTTAGAAGGTCCATCGGCCCAGCTCCGCAGAGTCTGGCTCTTGCTATTGGCGATGGCAATTCACAACGTCCCGGAAGGTCTAGCCGTCGGCATAAGTTTCGGCGAAGACGATCTCACGGCGGGGCTCGTCATCGCGATGGGGATCGGGCTACAGAACGTGCCGGAGGGCTTGGCGATAGCTTTCCCGATGATGCGCGAGGGATACAGCCGATGGCGGGCAGTAATTTATGCAACATTAGCTGGACTTGTGGAACCTGTTTGGGGGCTTGTAGGAATCACACTGGTCACGCTGGCCAAATCGCTCTTACCCGCCGGTTTAGCATTTGCGGCGGGGGCGATGCTTTACGTGGTGTTCCAAGAAATTTTGCCTGAAAGTCATAAGCGCGGATATCAACGCGAAGCCACATTTAGCACGCTCTTTGGGATGCTCGTGATGGTAATTCTCGCCTATTTCGTCTCGCCATGACCTGGAGATTTGAAATGTTTAAACCGGCAATCTAACCACGGTCGCTGGCCAGGAATACGCGGGAACGGACCATTTGGTGTCTTCCAGTTGAGGACGAGACCAGTGATAAATATTTCTAGTTCTAGTGGGCAGCCGCTCAACGGGCCACGTTGGCAAGGCGGATTGCTTCTAGATTAGGCGAACAAGGCCGGCACTGTATGACGTGTGCGGCGGCTTGGTTTAAGGCCCAACCGTGCCGCCACGATAGGTATGCGATCGCCACTGTGGGTGACCGGCCGGCACCTGCGGAACAGTAAAGAAAGACCGTATGGCCGGACTCCAGGAGATCGTTTAACGCAGATACGCAGGCCGCGAGCTTATCTTGGAGATCGACTGCATCGAAGTCGCGCACCGGGAGACGGTAAACCTCAATGCCGCGGCCTTTGTAGTGGTTGACCAATAAATCCCAATCCAATTTGAAATAACGCATATCATCATCGGTTTGTAGGTTCAGCACCGCGGTAACGGCGGTTTCGCGTTTTAGTCGATCGATCTCCTGTGGGCTTGCTGGGTGAGAACCGATGAAGAGTTTTGGAACAATCCGGTGGTAGTCCATCGAGGTCAATCATATCTTATAAGCACGCCATCTCCGGAACAAGACGAAACTAAACGATCGTCTCGGGCTTGACATGTCAGTCAAATGGTTCGGAAGCACAGTCACGCTGCGCCAACAGCGCCGGCGCTCGCCACCTGTTCTAAGCGGGACGTCGCGGCCAGCCGGCTTTCGACTTCGATCACGCTGACCGTTGTCTTCAGCACCGCGTCGGGGTTGAGCGAAATGCTATCGATGCCCAACTCGACGAGAAAGGCGGCAAAATCGGGGTAGTCGCTCGGCGCCTGGCCGCAGATGCCGATCTTTCTCCCTTTTTTTCGGGCGGCTCCAATCACACTTGCGATCATGGTTTTCACGGCTGGATTGCGCTCGTCGAAAACATGCGCAACGATTTCCGAGTCGCGGTCAACTCCCAACACGAGCTGTGTGAGATCGTTGGAGCCAATGGAAAAGCCATCGAAAATATCGGCGAATTCACTGGCGAGAATGACATTACTTGGGATCTCGCACATCACATAGACTTCCAGTTGATTCACGCCGCGTTTGAGGCCATGCTTTTCCATTTCTTCGAGCACGCGTCGGCCTTCTTCTA
>DASTOD010000414.1:0-14489 GCA_035762645.1 Binatia bacterium
GGAAAGATCTCGATGACAAGAAATTGCTTCGGAGGCATGGCCGATAGGGTCCTATCTAGTTCCGCTATAGCCAGCCCAGTTTCGCGAGCCTTAGCAAGGAGTCAACGGGACAAACCGGTCGGCTATCCCTCGATTCGAACAAACACTATCCGATACCATTCAGCGGTGTCAATACGAGCTTGTGATGATCGATTCTCCGAAAGCCGAGCCCATCGAACGCGCCCAAGGCGAGCCGTCGAGCCGGCTGTCGCTGCGGTTTTCAGCCTCGATGGGCTAGGCCAGTAAGCCGCCGGGCGGTAAGTACAAAGGGTCGGACGGGCATTTATCCCGGACGGCTCACAGCGAAGTAGGGTCTCGAACGGTAAGATCTAAGATGACCGGGTCGGCAATGAAGACGCTTACTTTAGCTCGATCTCGTTACGGAAGAACTCGATCGCCGTCTGTCCGACCTGAGCGGTGTCATAATAAGCATATCCCGCAACCGCCATGGCGCCGACGATGGGTAACATTCTCCAGATTCCTCCACGCGCGAATCGCTGAATGATCTTCATCCCTACCTTTCCAACGATGTTTTGGGTCACTCGGGGCGACACGCGTTGGACCAACACTCTCTCGCCCATCCGTACCACGAGATCGCGCGCGACCTGCGCCGTAGCATGCCGAAACAAACAATAGATCAAGGACTCCTCCGTGAGTTTCGCATTCTTGCCGAATACCGCTCCAATGTCCGCAACCATCTGCGCTTGAAGACGCCATATAGCTGCGATGTCCGGCAGGATGGTTAACCAACCTAACGGCCCTGGTGGCAGGGCCAGGGCTCCCGAGATCGCAGCCGCCTTGAGCGAGGCATCCGCGACCAGCTCGTGAGCGCGGCAAAGCGCATCGCGCGATTGCTGCTCGGCGCTCACCGGAATGTCGCGGATCACTTTAAATAGCACCCCCATAAGCTTGTCCAACAATTCTCTTTCTTGCGCCGCACCCTTGAGTACGATCGGGTTTTGGCCATACACGGAGACGTTTGCCATAGGATTCCTCCCTATTTTGCAACTTCGACTGCCACGGCTTGTATCTGAGATATCGTCAACAACGAATCAGATCGGGAAAAGCTCCCGTGAAGGTGATGGTTGGATCCCCGGCGCGTGGCCTTGGGTCAGGTTCAGGTCGCATCAAGGATGGCTTTGGCGTCAAGATCCTCAGCTCGGCGGCTGTTATTGTAAACAAGACGCATCGTGGTCGCAAGAGAAAAATGCGCCGGTGGCGAAAATTGCGGCCGACCAAAGGCCGCCGAAGCTAATCAGGCGGACGCATAAACATCCGTCAGCTGTGAGGCGTCAGGCGTAAGTCGCGAGCCCGGGGGTGAATGCTGTATGCTGTCAAAGCGCGTGGATGGGCCTCTTCCAACAGCGTGGTGCTTGAAAAGCCGGTTGGGGTTTGTCAAAGTACGAGCGAATCGACGGTATGCCGAGCAAAACCGCTATCATTTCGATAGAAAATTTGACGTCCAAAGACTTGCCGGCCTTAAAGCAGGCGCTTCAAGCCATCGCCGGAGTCGATAGCATTGACTTCAGTATAGACCGAAGCGTCGCCGTGATCGAGTTCGACCCGGCGCAATCTCACATCGATGATTTTCTGCGCGCCGTGTTAAGGGCGGGGTTCAAGGTATTGTAACGCTGTACGGTTTCGGGTCTCGGATCTCGGGTTGCGAGTCTCGGGTTAAACGCGAAACGCGTAACCCTAAACTCGAAACTGCCTTGAAGATTTAGTCTCCCGCCACGGTCATGCGCGCGATTTTGAGCGTTGGCGCGGCAATTCTTCCTCGCATTTCAAGATCGTTCCCGACCATCTCGATGTTTTGCCACATCTCTTTTAAATTTCCGGCGATGGTTACCTCTTCCACCGGATAGGCCAACTCGCCATTTTCGATCCACATGCCTGCCGCGCCGCGAGAATAATCGCCGGTAACGAGATTGACGCCAAACCCGATCATCTCCGTTACGTAAAAGCCTTCTTTGACCGACGCCAGAATCTTCTCGGGAGTATGAACGCCGGGAGCGAGAAAAAAATTCGACGGCGCCACGCCGGGCGGCTCTCCGACCGAACGCGACGCATTGCCGGTTGAGACCATGCCCAGTTTTTTGCCGCTATAGGTATCCAACAAATAACTCTGCAGCGCGCCTTTTTCGACAACGGTCTTCTTCCTCGTCGCGAGGCCTTCGGCATCGAACGGTCTCGATCCGAGCGCCCCAGGGATCGTCCCGTCATCGATGACCGTGACGCACTCTGACGCGATGGCCGTCCCCAACTTGCCGATCAAGAAGGATGCGCCTTTATACAGGGAGTATCCCGACAGGGCGGATGAAAGGCTCCGCAGCAGCGAGGCGGCGGTTTCCGGATCAAACACCACGGGCACTTGACGCGTCTTGATCTTGCGAGCGCCCAATCGCCGCAAAACCCGCTGGGCCGCTTTTTCCCCGACCGTTTTGGGAGATTCCAGCCGGGAGAATTTCCGGTTCGAGGAATACCAGTAATCGCGCTGCATCGAACCGTTCGCCTTCGCGACGGGCGCCACCGAATGGCCAAAAGTCGATCCCCAGTACTCGCCGGAAAAGCCGTGGCTCGTAGCATAGACGATGCGACCGAACGCGTTGGAGAACTCGGCTCCCTCGGAGTTGGTGATGCGGGAGTCATATCCCAAGGCGCTGCTCTCCATCTCCAGCGCCATTTTGATTTTTTCTTCGACGGAAACCGTTCGCGCCGTGTCGTCCAGCAGGTCCAAATCAGGATAGTGTTGCGCCAGATCTTCAACCGCGGGCAAACCGCTGTGCGGGTCTTGCGCCGTGGCGCGAGCCATTTGCGCCGTATCCTCAACCAGCCGGTCAATCGATTTTTTCGAGATATCCGAAGTCGAAGCGGAGGCCGAACTGGCGCCGCAGAACAACCGCAGTCCTAGACGCTTTTCCTGGGCCTGGCTGATTTTCTCCACCTCGCCCAGGCGCGCCGTTACGAAAAAAGAATCACTCTCAACCATGACAACGTCGCCGGCGCTCGCGCCCTTGTTCTTTGCCTGAGCGAGGATCTCCCGCCCCAGGTCTTGACTCAATTCGTAACGTTCCATGTTCACTCCGTTCAAGTTTCGAGTCTGGAGTCTCGGGTCTCGGGTTATCCGGCCTAATCCATCTAACCCGAGACTCGAAACGTGAAACTCGAGACCAGCGTTGTTACGCGCGCGTCCCGCCGACGGTTAAGCCATCGATCTTGATCGTCGGCAACCCGACTCCGACCGGAACCGACTGACCATCCTTACCGCAGGTCCCAACGCCTTCGTCCAGTTTGAGATCCGACCCGACCATCGAAACCCGCGTGAGCACGTCCGGCCCGTTGCCGATCAAGGTCGCCCCTTTGACGGGCGCGGTCACCGTGCCGTCTTCGATGAGATAGGCCTCGCTCGCCGAAAAGACAAACTTGCCGCTCGTAATATCGACTTGCCCGCCGCCGAAAGACACGGCATAAAGCCCCTTTGTTACCGATCGAATAATATCCTCGGGCGAACTGTCTCCAGCCAACATGAACGTATTCGTCATGCGCGGCATGGGAATATGGGCATAGCTTTCGCGTCGCCCGTTGCCCGTCAGCGGCATCTTCATCAGCGAGGCGTTCAAACGATCCTGCAGGTACCCTTTCAAGATTCCTTTTTCGATGAGAATCGTTCGGTGCGTCGGCGTGCCCTCATCATCGACGTTAATGGAGCCGCGACGCCACGGAATCGTGCCGTCATCGATAACCGTGCAGAGTTCCGACGCCACCCGCGCGCCGATCCGGCCAGTGAAGGCGGAAGTTTGTTTCCGATTGAAATCGCCTTCCAGGCCGTGGCCGATCGCTTCATGCAGCAGGATCCCCGGCCAACCCGGCCCCAAGACAACGTCCATCGTACCCGCCGGTGCGTCCTGTGCGCTCAAGTTCAAGATGGCCTGGCGCACCGCCTCACGGGCATAGCGCTCATAGTCTCTGGCATCGACCAAAAAGCTGAACTCGGCTCGGCCGCCGCCACCGAAACTGCCGACCTGGCGATTCCCACTCTCCTCTGCGATGCAGGTTACGTTCAAGCGCGTGAGCGGTTGAATGTCGCCCACCACCCGACCCTGCGACGAGGCGACCAGGATGATTTTGGATTCGCTGGCGAGCGAAACAAAAACGTTTTTAACCCGCGGGTCGAGAGCCCGCGCGAACTTGTCGATCTCATAGAGAAGCGAAACCTTTCTTTCCAAGGACACGTCATTCACCGGAGTCTTGATCGGATAAAGGTCGTGCGATGAGGCTTTCGGCTCGCCTACGGGCACCGGCAGTTGGGATTCGCGCTTTTGCGCAATGTACTGCGCGGTGCGGGCAGCCAACTCCAAATTCTCGATCGTAATGTCATCCGTGTAAGCATAACCGGTCTTCGCCTCAGCCAGCACGCGCACGCCCACGCCGTTGGAGGTGGACTGAGAACAGTTCTTCACCAACCCCTCCTCGAGGCTGATGCCTTCGTTTCTGCGGTACTCGAAGAACAGATCCGCGTAGTCGGCTTTTTTTGCCAACGCGGTTGCCAGCACCTTATCCACATCCCTCTGATGAATGCCGAAATTGCGATCAAAAAAAGATTCTGCGCGTATTAGGGCGTGCTCCATGATCGTCTCCTTCGCTAGATTTCTAACACATTCCCGGCGCGTCTGTAAGTCCAATTGGCTTCGCGCCGTTACAAAAAATACTTAACATTCAAATAATTGCTGTTGACACCCTAAATCCTTGGGCTAGAATCCAACTTAACATAAGGCGGTGAGACCATGGCGCAGAAAAAAATCATACATGTGGTGGGGACCGGAACGATTGGCGAACCGTTGATCGGTATTTTGTCGACCTTTCGCGAAGAGTTCGGCATCGACGAAGTCACGTTCCACAAAAGGACCCCGCTTCTCACGGACCGCTCCAAGGTATTGGTTTTAGGTAGTAAAGGGGCGAAACTCTGCGTCGACAAGGAACGGAGGCAAAAATTCATCGATATGGGCATGGAGCCGGTGTTTGAAGCCGAAGAGGCCATTGAGCGGGCCAGTGTGATCATCGACTGCACGCCCGTCGGCAACCAGAACAAAGAAAAAATCTACGATAGATATGCCAATGATGGCCGCGGATTCATCGCCCAGGGCAGTGAATATGGCTTTGGCAAAATGTACGCCCGCGGCATCAATGACAAGGCCTTGGTCAAAGGGCAGGACCGTTTTGTGCAGGTGGTGAGCTGCAACACGCACAACTTGGCCGTGCTCATCGACACGGTTGCGTTGGGGCCGGAAAAAGAAGACAACCTGGAAGAGGGCCGCTTTGTCTGCATGCGCCGCGCCAACGATTTGAGTCAAGAGGGCGAGTTTATCCCGGCGCCCGAGGCGGGCAAGCATGATGATGCCCAATTTGGCACCCATCAGGGACGCGATGCCCATTACCTGTTTAAGACCCTGGGACTGGATCTGAACATCTACTCGTCGGCCTTGAAGCTCAACACGCAGTACATGCACACAATTCATTTCAACTTGAAGTTGCGCCGCGGCATCACCAAGGATGAGCTCATGCGGCGTTTCCAGTCCAACGGCAGGGTCGCTTTAACGAATAAAAAGTCTTCCGCGTCGGTTTTTTCCTTCGGCCGAGACCACGGCCTGTTTGGACGCATTCTGAATCAGACGGTGATCGTAACTCAGAGTCTGGCGATGCGGGGAGACAAAGAAATTGTCGGAACCTGCTTTACTCCCCAGGACGGGAACTCCCTGCTGAGCAGTCTGGCCGCAACGCTCTGGTTCCTGTATCCGGATTCCTACGAAGAGAAGCTCGCGCCGGTTCGGCCTTACTTCTTCAGCGAAATCTAAGGAAATCGCATATGGCTGATAGCTTATGGCCTATAGAAATCATACGCCATAAGCCATACGCTATAAGCCAGTCTTTAGTCCTTTACCCCGTCCACAGAAATGCCTTCGAAGTGGACGCTATCCCCGGGTTTGAAACCGTAGCGGCGCGAAAGACCGCCGTTGATTTCCAACACAAACTGGCTCGGAGCACCGGCTACCGTGCGGCTATCCAATGAAAAGGGCACGGCGTTTTCGACGATGCCGACGATCCTCTGGTCGCGGCTGATAAAGATCATATCGAGCGGGATCGGCGTATTTTTCATCCAGAACGTATGTTGTCTTTCCTCTGGGAACAAGAACAACATGCCGCGGTTCAGCGCCAGCTCCCGCCGGTATTGGAGGCCCATTTCCCTTTTGGCCGGCGTATCGGCGATCTCCACCTGAAACGCGACTTCGCGTCCCTTCGCCGGCGCAACCACGACTCGGGATTGGGCTTCGCAGCTCGATGGCATCGCTAAAAGCAGGGGCGCCAGAATCACCGCGAAGCGCAGGGAACGGAAAAGCCTCATCCTACTTTCTTAATGTTTTGGCAACCATCTCGGCGATGTCGAGAACTTCCATCGCCGTCTCCGGCTCTTCTTTCGCGCTCTCTTCGCTCAACATGCGCATGCAAAACGGACATCCGGTGGCAACCGTCCTGGCGCCGGTTTGCTTCAACTCGCGATAGCGGTTGGTGCTGACGCGCTCCTTACCTTTTTCCTCTTCTTTCCAAAACTGCCCGCCCCCCGCGCCGCAACAAAAACTGTTGGCGCGGGAGCGCCGCGGCTCGGACAGCTTGGCGCCGGTGGCTTGGATAAGCTCGCGGGGCTCATCGAAAATGCCGTTGTGGCGGCCAAGATAACAAGGATCATGAAACGCGACCTCGCCGTCAGCCATGGAGGAAAGTTTGAGTTTACCCTCTTCTATGAGCTCACCGATAAATTGCGTGTGATGCTTGACCAAGTAGTTGCCGCCGAACTGCGGGTACTCGTTGGCGAGCGTGTGAAAGCAATGCGGACAGGTGGTGACGATGGTCTTGGGTTGAATCGTGTTTAACGCCTCCACATTCGCCGCCGCCATTTCGGCAAATAGGTACTCGTTTCCTGCCCTGCGGGCCGGATCTCCCGTGCACTTCTCCGCTTTACCCAGCACAGCCCAATCGACTCCGGCCGCTTGAAACAGCTCAGCCATGCTTCGGGCGATCTTTTGCGCGCGCGGATCAAACGCCACCGCACAGCCCACCCAATAGAGCACTTGAGCATCGGTTTTCTCATCGTAAGTGGGAATCGGGAACGGCAGATTTTTCGCCCATGCCAGCCGCTCGTCCGCCGAGATTCCCCACGGATTGCCGGCCCGTTCCATTTGATTGAAGGTATTTTTGAGTCCCGTGGGAAATTCGGCCGCGCCGAGCACCCGCTCGCGGCGCACATCGATGATGTGAAGCATTTGCTCGTTTCCGACCGGGCAAATCTCGATGCAAGCGTTGCACGTCGTGCAGGCCCAAGCCGCCTCTTCGTTAAGGGCGAAATCGAGCAACGGCCGCGGGCTCTCTTTTCCGGCGGCGAAGCTCGGAAGAATTTTGTTCAGCTCGAAACGCTCGTTGATCAGAATCGCTGCCGGACTGAGCGCCTTGCCGGTTTGCGTCGCCGGACAAACATCCTGACAGCGGTTGCACATAATACAGCTGTAGGCGTCGAGCAGCCGCGGCCAGCCGAATTCCTCGAGTTTGGCGGCGCCAAACACTTCCTCTTTCTCGAAGTCCATCGGCTGCAGCGCGCCGGGATTCTCTTTCCTCAGCGCCAAATTGACGGGCGCCATGAAAAGGTGAATGTGCTTCGAACGAGGAAAATACGGGATAAAAACGAGGATCGAGCCCAGCGCTCCCCACCAGAAAAAATGATTCAAGACCGCCACGATCGCGGGGCTGCTGCCGGTGAATGCGGTGGCGAACACGGAGCTCACCGGATGAAAGGGATCGTTCCCTTCCAGGGCCACTTGCGTTGCTTTGAACAGGAGCCGGCTGCCGACGTGGAAAATAATGAAGAGCGAAACGATGGTAGAATCGCGGAGAATCCCCACGCGAACGCCCGGCTCGACCGGCACACGCTCCGGGAAGGTGAAATCCCTGGGCCCAACCAACAGGCGACGAAGCACTAAACCGCCGATGCCGATCAAGACCCCCGCCGTCAACAGATCGGCGAGCAAGTTGAAGGCATCCCAAAGACCGCCGCGCGCGTGCAGCGAAAAAAAGCCCTCCAGTACGTCCACCAGATTGACCAAGAAGTAGTAGATGAAGCCATAGAAGACCAACGCGTGGAGAAAGGATACGACCGGTCGCGCTTTGAACACGGACTGCTGAGTGAAGACGATCCACACAGCGCGCTTAAGTCTCTTCGCAATATTGTCGAAACGTGGATCGGGCTTGCCGCGCGCGACGGCCTTGTAGACTTGACAAAATCCTTTTGCACCAAAATAGAAAGATCCCGCAACGAGCAGGATAAAAAGGATTTTCTCTACGGTCGTGAGCATCTGCTTTAGTTAACCTCCCATTCAGCCAGATCTTATCCGCACAAGACCGACTTTCGTTAAAATAATGGTGGGATAAAGCGCAGAAGAAAAACCAAGAGGGCTGAACAACCTATGATGATGCCGGCATCCCAGGGCACGTTGGAGGCTCAGGGCGCTCGGGGTTCTCTAATTTGGGTAACCCAAACGTTTGGACAGCTCATTTCCCGCCTGAAGAGTTATGGGCGCGATGTTCTCTTTTATCGCCTCGTGCGTCAGCCGATGAGCAGGGCCGACTATCGCTAACGCGCCGACGAGCATGCGCGTGTAGTCACGGATGGGCACGGCCACCGAGCTCACCTCATCGCTGAATTCTCCCTGCTCGGTAGCATAACCGACCTCGCTGATCTCTTTCATTTGTTCGACGAGAATTTTTCGGTCGACGATGGTTTTGTCGGTGTATCGCTCCAGCCGCTCGGCAAGAGTTTGGCTCAATCCGCCTTCGGATTCGAAAACGAGATATACTTTTCCCGCAGCGGTACAGTGCGGGGGCAACAGCCGCCCCAAAAAAGACACGACGCGCACGGCGCGCGGTGATTCTACGAAATCCAGGGGAATGATGCCCGGTCCTTTACGTATGGCCACCAAAGCGCTTTCTTTTGTCGACTTGGCCAAATCCTCAAGTATCGCCTTGGATTGCAGCAGTAAGCCCAGTTGATGAATGAACGTTTGGCCCAATTGCAAGCACTTCAATCCCAGGCGGTAATTCTCGGTGAGCCGGTTCTGCTCGATGTAACCGCGCGCCTCCAGAGTTGCCAAAAGACGAAAGACATTATTCTTGTGAAGTTTTAGTCGCTTGCTGAGTTCGGTAACGCCGATTTCGTCAACATTACCATTGAACTGCTCCATAACGTCCAGGGCGTGAGAAACCGACTGAATAACGTAATTTGCTTTTTCCCGCCGGACCATCTCTCCTCCTAAATGAAAAACTGGAACTAATTATCCGATATCATTGTCAATGGACGTGTTTCCAAAAAGCGTTTTAACCTATCCCAGCGGACTATCCTTGTCAACGTGCGAGCCGAAAGAATTCCGGCTAGTATTTTTGGCTACATCTAATCCCTTCCAGGAGCAATCGAGAAGTTCCGATAAAGCGATCCATGCCTTGGTCGACGCTGTGTGGTCGTTTTGCCTCCCGGCATGCATAACTCGCTCGCGAGAATGCTTGACCCCTTAATGAGAATCGGGCAATATCGGTGGCAATGCTTGACCGGCCGGGAAAACAAACACTGCTCGTTGCCTGGTGGCGCTGGCTCCAGCGGCGCCACCGTGGCTGATTCCGGTCATTAATTACAGTTAAAGGAAGGGCCATAGGTGAAAGCTTATGGCCCTTTTGTTTTACCGCGATGTTTTACCCGACATTTGAAGAATACCGTCGCCTGGCCAGACAGGGAAGTCTCGTTCCAGTCTACCAGGAATTGCTCATGGACTTGGAGACGCCGCTTTCGTTTTTCAAGCGGCTCGAGCGCGACCGCTACTCGTTTTTGCTAGAGAGCGTCGAGGGCAGCGAGCGTTGGGCCCGTTATTCCTTTCTCGGAACTCGGCCTTATCGGATCTTCAAAGCCAAAGGAGCCCGGATCGAGATCATTGAAAGAGGGCAAAAGCGCGTTCTGCGATCAGATTCGCCGCTAAAAACCTTGGAGCGGCTCCTTGGAGATTGCCAAGCCGTGACGGTTCCGGGTGTTCCCCCCTTCTTTGGCGGCGCCATCGGCTATGTTGCTTACAACGCCGTCGAGCAATTGCACGAGATCCCGAATACTCGGAAAGATCCGTTTGAGATGCCGGAGGTCTTTTTTGTTTTCGTCCAAACCTTAATAGCGTTCGACAACTTAAAGCACACGATTAAAGTGATCGATAATATTCGGATAGACCCCAAGACCGACCTCCGCCAGGCCTATGATGACGCCATCAGACGGATACGCAAAGTCATAGCGTCCCTGCAAAAAAAACCTCGCGGCATCGAACCACGAGACGTGAGTCAAGGCCCATCAGGTAGAAAGTTTCGCTCGAACTTAACGCCGGCAGCCTTTAAAGACGCCGTTCTTAAAGCCAAAGAGTACATTAAAGCCGGCGATGTCATCCAGGTGGTGCTGTCCCAAAGGCTGGAGACCGAGACGGCGACAGACCCATTTGAAGTCTATCGCGCCCTTAGATTTATCAATCCTTCGCCGTACATGTTCTACTTGGAACTTGACGACCTGCGGGTCATCGGGTCTTCGCCTGAGACGATGGTGCGCTTGACCGCCGGTCTCATCGAGCTCCGGCCGATTGCGGGCACGCGCCCGCGCGGCGCCACTCCTGAAGAAGAGCGTCGGCTCGAAGCCGAGCTTCTTGCGGACCCAAAGGACCGGGCTGAGCACATCATGCTCGTCGACCTCGGACGGAACGACGTCGGGCGCGTAGCCGAGATCGGCAGCGTCGAGGTCAACGAGTTGATGGCAATCGAACGTTATTCGCACGTCATTCACATCGTCTCTAACGTCCGGGGAAAATTAGCGGCGGACAAAAACGCCTTCGATCTCTTTGTTGCGGCTTTCCCCGCCGGCACCGTTTCAGGGGCTCCAAAGATCCGGGCGATGCAAATCATCAGCGAGCTCGAGCCGGACAAGCGAGGTCTCTATGCGGGCGCCATCGGCTACTTTGGCTATAACGGCAATCTCGATACCTGCATCGTTATCCGCACGATCGTCATGAAAGGAAAAAGGGTTTTCATTAATGCCGGGGCAGGTATCGTCGCCGATTCCGACCCCGCCATGGAATACGAGGAAACCCTCAACAAAGCGCGCGCGATGCTTAAGGCCGTTGAACTCGCCGACGAGTGGAGGGGCCGGTGATCCTGCTGATCGACAATTACGACTCCTTCACCTATAACCTGTACCACTATTTGGGCGAACTCGGGGCCGAGATCAAAGTTTGCCGCAACGATAAAATTAGCCTCGCGGACATCGAGGAGATCGGTCCGGAGAAAATCGTCATATCGCCCGGCCCATGCACCCCGAAAGAGGCGGGCATCTCGCTCGCCGTCGTAGTTCGATTTGGCGAAAAAACACCTATCCTCGGGGTCTGTCTCGGACATCAGTGCATCGGTGCCGCGCTTGGCGGAGAGATTGTCCGCGCGCCGTCGATTATGCACGGCAAATTATCGGAGATTACCCACGATTCAAAAACCATCTTCCGCTCTGTTAAAAATCCCTTTCCGGCAATGCGCTATCACTCGCTCGTGATCAATCCCCAGCGCCTCCCGCCGGATTTGCTCGTGAGCGCGCGCACGGCCGACAACGTGATCATGGCCGTGCGGCACAGAAAGTTCCCGATTGAAGGCGTGCAGTTTCATCCCGAGTCGATTCTCACCGAAGAAGGCAAGAAACTGCTCAAGAATTTTTTGGATTATTATTGATATCGACTGAACCTTTGCGTTCTTGGCGTCTTGGCGCGAGGAAAGAGATGAAGCGGACAAATGCAGAGCCGCGCAAAGCCGCAAAGGGCGCCAAGAAATCCATTCCACTGAAACGGGCTCGCTCTTTCACCCAATGAAGCTTCTCTGCTTTCAAGCGAAACGCTTCCGCTGGAAAACGCACTCCAAGACGCTGCCCGAAGTAGCCGACCAAGACGTCGACGAAGAAGTGAAAGAAACGGTCGTGGTTTTTCTCCACGCCGAAACGTCGGACGACCAAGATGAGCGACGAACCGCAGTCCTGCGCCAGACGGTGAAGCACGTCAAGTGGCTGGCCAATAAACGGCAATCAAGAAACATCGTGATCCATTCGTTCACTCACCTCGGCGGGGCCACGGCGCCGCCGACGATGGCCGAGTCTTTTATCGCCACTTTGGCCGACCGTCTTCGCGAAAACGGCCACCAAGTCTCGGTCACGCCCTTCGGCTATTTCTGCGAATGGGAGCTAAGCGTCTACGGGGAGAGCTTGGCCAAGGTGTGGAAAGAAATCCGCTAGGCGCTGAAAAACAGTTGGCTTATAGCGTATGGCTTATGGCGTATAGTTCGTTTGATTCTATCCATAGGCCATAAGCGATCAGCCATATGCCATTTTTCGCACGGCTCGCCTCTGAGATCCTTTTGAACAGCCGGCCGACAAATTACGGGAACACATGATCCTCTGAAGCATGTTATAATAGGCCCAACCGAAATCCGGGAGGGAAAAAGATGAGACAAAACAGGAGATTATATATCTGCTTATCAGTCACCGTAGCGCTTCTAATGGTATCCGCGTGCAAGGATAAAGACTCCCCTCCAAAGCCCCAAGAGCTTCCCGATCTTAATGCGCAAATCCGCAGCTACGTCACCGTTGAAAACACCGCCGTTCGTGCTGGACCGGGATCCCAGTTCCGCGCTATCGCCCAAATAAGGCGTGATGCCAAGGTTCAGGCTGTGGGGAGAGATGGCGACTGGCTATTGATTGTCTCTAAGAAAGGAAATCCTCCCGGTTACATCGATATGGCATCTGTGAAGCCGGGCACCGGCCGAGAACAAGAGGCGGCAGCGGCGCCCGTCGAAGGAAAATACGAAACTCTCGTCGATACACAGGTGCGAAGCGGACCTGGCCTACACTATCCGGTCGTGGCGAAAGTCAAAAAAGGGGTGAAGGTCAACGTAGTCGATGAAGACAAGGGATGGCTGAAGGTCGAATCGAAACGCGGCAACCCGCCGGGGTATCTCGAAGCGAACCTGGCGCGGCCGGTGGGAAACCAACAGAACACCGAGCGATAAGTTCGAAGGGCAAGCCATCCGCTCAACCGCGGCACACCTGAAGCACGAAACCTCACCTACAGTTTCAACAAACGTGCCGCGGTACGCCCCAAAATACCCGCAATGACTTCTTCCTCGAAATCGAGACTTCGCACCGCCTCGATGTAATCTCGCAACGCTCGCATCCCTTTGCCGGTATCCGTATTCACGCCGGTAAAGTCCTGCGGATAGTCGCTCGCAAAAATGAGCCGTTCGGGGCGAATTCCCAACAGCGCGCATTTCAGCGCCGCAATCCCGCCTTCGAACCCGGCAAGGTCGAAATAGAGCATGTCAAAATATTCCGCGAAAGGGCGCTTGAGGGTTCCAAAGCGATAGCCTTTAGCGGATAGTCTGTCCTTGACCGCCGCGATCCCGCCGCCGAAGTGCGCGATCACCAACTTGAGTCCGGGAAACCGATCGAGGACCCCACCGGTGATGAGCCGCGTCGTGGCAACGGTCAAATCGACCTCGCGCCCCAGAACCCGCGGCAGATCATAGTCCTGTAAAAGCTCATAGCCCACCGGCGCCAAGGCCGGATGAACAAAGATCGGCACCTCCAGCTCGCAGGCTTTTTCGTATAGATTATAAAGTCTGGCCGAATCGAGAGAGATGCCGTGGATCTGAGACGTAATTGTGACGCCCTTCAATCCCAGCTGGCGGATCGCGCGTTCGATCTCCCCCACCGCGGCTTTGCCTTCGAGAATCGGAGCCTGCGCGAGTCCGACGAAATGGCCTCGGTATTTTCCTTGAACTTCGGCCAAGTCTTCGTTGATCAGCCGGCATTCGTCGAGGGTCGCATCCCACCCTAGAAGGCAGGACAAAACCGAGAGATCGACTCCCGCTTCATTCATTTCCCGGAGCTGAAACTCAAGATCGTAGAGCCGACCGTGCATCGTGGTTGCGCGGCGACCGCCTTCCTGAAGATAGGTTGTTTGGTCGGAGTAAAGTCCTCGCTGCTTCGCCAATTGGATCGGAACATAGTGGTGTTGAAAATCGACGATCATGCCTCACCTGCCTGGTTGTGATAGCGCGATGTTATGTCAATCCCGTCCGGCGTCGCAAGCCCGCCCTCCCTCTCCCCCCCTCTCCCCTTGTCCTTGTCTGGATTTTGAGGCCATCAAACGCTAGCCAACGATATTTGAAATTTTCGGGACCGAATTTCGGATCAAGGACATCGGAAAAACTGTGACTCGCATCGAGTAGAGAGGAGGCGCGTTGCTGTGCAGGTCAGTGACTTCCGATGTATCCGCCCTTTCGGGCTTCGGGGCAAATGG
>DASTOD010000415.1:0-4019 GCA_035762645.1 Binatia bacterium
TATGACCCGTCGAAGTTCATGAGCAATGAAAGAGTCATTCAGTATCTTTACGAGCTGCGCGGCAAGACGCTGCAAACTTACCGGCAATCATACGTTGGCAAAGAGCCGGCGAAAGCCCCCGCCTCTTTTCCTCCCCCGCACGCGGGGGAGGACGAAGGAGGGGGAGTTGGTTAAACATCGCCGATATGACCGTGCCCGTTGATCCGATTACCGTCGAAATTATTCGCTGCGCTCTGAAAGCGGCCGCCAACGAGATGTCGGCGGTTCTGAAGAAGACGGCGTACAATATGATGATCTACGAGGTGCAGGATTACTGCGTCGGCATCGTCGATCACGAAGGCCGCACGATGTCGCAAAACGAGGGCGCCTTGCCGATTTTTCTGGCCGATCTTGGCGTCGCCGTCCAGGACGGCATCGAGATTTATGGCCTGGACAATATCCGTCCGGGCGATGTCTTTTTGGTCAACCATCCGGAGATTTGCGGGCAGCACTTGAACAACATGGTGGTCTACACGCCTTTTTTCTGGGAGGCCAAGCCGGTTTGTTTTTTAGCGGTGCGGGCGCACTGGATCGATGTCGGTGGAGCCAGCACCGGCTTTGGCTCCAGCATGACCCGTGACGTCTATGAAGAGGGACTGCAAATCCGCTCGGTGAAGATCTATTCGCAAGGACAGCCGAATATCGAAGTGCTCCGGCTGATCGAGGATAACATCAGATTCCCCGAATCGTCGTTGGGCGATCTGCGCGCGCAGATCGCCTGCTGCCGCACCGGGGAAGAGCGGCTCCAGCAAATGTGCCGCAAGTACGGCGGCGCGGTATTTGAAGAAGCGGTCGATGTCATCTGGGACCAGACCGATAAGTTGGTGCGCGAGTCCGTGCGCGCGATTCCGGACGGAGCGTATGAGGCGGCGTCGTTTCTGGACGACGATGGAAAGGATTTGACCAAGAGGATTCCCATCAAAGTGCGGGTCGAGGTGCGCGGCGACGAGCTGACGATCGACTTTTCCGAAGTCAGCGATCAGGTGCCCGGCTTCATCAACTGTGGCTCCTCTGGCGGCATGGCCGCCGCGCGGGTGGCGTTCAAGGCGCTCACTTCACCCGATCGGGAAGTCAATGAGGGCTCGTTCCGCGCGCTTAAAGTCATCCTTCCTCCGGGCAAATTGCTGAGCGCGCGACGACCCGCACCCATCGGCGGCTGGAGTCTCTCCCTGCCGACCGTTCTCGACACCATCTTTCGCGCGCTGGCGCCGGTTCTGCCGGGGCGTATTCCTGCGGCGCACAAAGGCGACATGGGCGGCTACGCGATCTTCGGCACGCATCCGAAGACGCGGCGACGCTATGTCTGCCAGAACATCATAGGCGGGGGTTGGGGTGGCCGGCCGTTCGAAGACGGCGCAGCGGCGGCGGTTTCCATCTGCCAGGGCGATGTTAAAAACACTCCGATAGAGCTGCAAGAGCTCTACT
This sequence comes from Binatia bacterium, assembly GCA_035762645.1. Taxonomy (GTDB): domain Bacteria; phylum Desulfobacterota; class Binatia; order UBA9968; family UBA9968; genus DASTOD01. The sequence continues at coordinate 1,465 of DASTOD010000415.1, forward strand.
ACCCCCTGCTTTACGAATCTCACGCTCTTCGCCCCGACAGCGGCGGAGCGGGCAAATTTCGCGGCGGCATCGGCATCGAAGTCAAAGTGAAACCACTGCACGACCTGTACGTCAGTCGGAACACGGACAGAATTCATTGTCCTCCTTGGGGCCTGCTGGGCGGAAAAGAGGGAAAAACGAATCAGACGCTCATCCAACGTAACGGCCAGGAAGAGATACTCCCCGGTAAGTTCAGTCATCTCGTGGTCCGGCCAGGCGAGACGGTAACGTTTCTGACCGCGGGCGGCGGTGGCTACGGCGATCCTTCCAAGCGCGATTGGAAAGCGCTCAGGCGTGATCTCGAGCTGGGCTATGTCTCAAAGGAAGGCGCCGAGGAAGGTTACGCTGCGGTGTTCGCCTCGAAAAGTTGAACGTTAGCTCACTCCCGCCGAGGTGCTGTGACCTCCGAATTTTCATTGACAGCTTTGAAGTACGATGGAAGAATCGCGCATTCATGAACTTTATCACACTTCCCGCTCTCTTTTTGACGTCGGCATGGACGGTCCTGTTGTTTCTCGCCTACAGCGATTGGGATTTGATTTTTAAAGGTAGCCTGCCCGCATGGGTGGTCTGTGCGGCGGTTTGGGGCGTAACACGGTTGATTCTTTGGGGTTCACCTAAACGCAGTAGGGCATCTGAAAAAACCGATATCTGGAATCGAATTCGGCTTCCCCTGGCCGGAGCCGCAGCGGCTCTTTCCCTGGCCATTTTTATTTTTGCCGTTTGGGATCGGAAGTGGCTGGACAGAGGGAATCAATCCTTGGGCGATAGTTCCGCAGTTGATCACAGGACACCCAGCAAGAGCGTATCGGGAAGCGAAAGCCAAAAGCTCCTGACCAAGCGACAACCAGATAAAAGCCGTAGAGCAGAAGCGATCCTTCAATATTCGAACGAGCTATGGGCTGTTCAGGTCGGAGCTTTTAGGAGCGAGCAAGATGCGCTTAAGCTTGCCACAACTCTCAAGAACAAGGGCTACGAAGCCTATGTGATTCGGCGCGAAGTCGACGCCCTTACCTTATACAAGGCCAAAGTAGGGCGGTTTGCGACCCGGCACCAGGCGGAGCGGCTACTCAGGGTACTGAAAGACAAAGAAGCGCACACGACGGCCTTTGTGGCCAGGATGTAGTTCGGCTGGCTTATAGCCTATGGTTCGATCTTATGCCAGAAGCTATCAGCCAACTGGCGAACAAAAGCCGAGCCAACAAGGAGTGAGCTGATGGTTGCATGGCGCGCTCGCATCGGTTTAATCAAGCCGACTCATCGCGGCAGGTCCTTCGCTTACTGGTACAAGAATGCGCCGGAAGGCGTTGAGATCGTTCCGACCTTTATCGGTTTTCGAAGCGAAAAGCGAGAAAGTTTTCTTGAGGGTTTCAAAAAGGCTGAAGCGCTGGCAGTCCAACTGAAGGAGGTCGGTTGCGATATTATTTCGGTTAGCGGCACACCGCCTTTTCTGCTCAAAGGCCTCGATTTCGAGCGGCAGTGGGCGGCGGATCTGTCCGCCAGAATAGGTCTGCCGGTGGTGACGCCCATGGAACCCCACGCGGTTGCTCTGCGGACGCTCGGAGTGCGGCATGTGGCGGTGGCGACTTATTACGGCGATGAACTCAACCAGGCTATCGTGAATTATTTCTCTCGTTTTGACATCGAGTCGGAGCTGATGGCGGGGTTAGCGAGGACGGGCGAGAGTTCGGGACTGTATACGACGTCGCTTTTGGCGTTGGATGAAGTTTCCCATATGGACGTCTATCGCCACTGCAAACGGGCTTTGGCGGATATGCGGCCGGTGGAGGCCCTCTACATCAATGGCGGTGGTTGGGACGCAGCGCCGGCGATCGAATATCTTGAGCGCGATCTAAAAATTAAAGTGGTCTGGGCCTTGGCCGCCGAGATGTGGTTAACCTATCATCTTCTGAAGATTGACAACCCTGTCCCCGGCGGCGGCGCCTTGCTCAGCGGAAATTATCCGCCCGCTCCGTGAGCTGCCATGGCCGGAGCGCTTGGACCAAGTTCAAGGCGGCGCCCGGGAGGACGTGCAACCGGAGACCCCAAAACAGTCCCCGCGTTAGTCGAGCTTCAAGTCGGTCGAGTTCTCGCTCGGCGGTTTAATGTTTGAAGGAGGAAAGGCGATGGTCAGAAAACTGTTCACTATGTGTGCCTTAATCGGCTTTAGCCTCGGTTTCGCCGCCGGCGCGACTTCAGCGCAAGAAGCGTTTTACAAAGGGAAGGCGATCCGGATCATCGTCGGCTTTTCCGCCGGAGGCGGCTACGATACCTATGCCCGGCTGATTTCCCGTCATCTGCCGAAGTATATCCCTGGAAATCCGGCTGTTACGGTGGAAAACATGGCTGGCGCCGGAAGCATGATATCGGCCAACCATGTCTACAAGGTGGCCAAGCCTGATGGTCTCACGATCGGCCATTTTATCGGCGGCCTGTTCCTACAACAACTTCTTGGAAAGCCCGGGATCGAATTCGACGCGCGCAAGTTCGAATATATCGGAGTCCCCGCTCAGGAC
>DASTOD010000416.1:0-3302 GCA_035762645.1 Binatia bacterium
CGCTGCTCAAGACATCCGTCAGGAACTGTGCTCGTTCTTCTTCAGTGACCTTCAGCGTGGGATCCAGCAGAACCTCCGAGAAACCGATGATCGCGTTCAGGGGCGTGCGCAGCTCGTGTGACATGTTGGCGAGGAATTCCGACTTATGCCGATTGGCCGCCTCGATCTGCCGGCCCTTGTCTTCGATCTCGCTAAATAGGCGGGCATTTTCGATCGCGACCTTAGACTGACTGGCCAGCGCGGTAAGGAGGTTGACTACACGGTCATCAAACTGACCGGAGGACCGCCGCAGCAACACGATTCCTCGCACCGTGTGATTTTCCGTCATAGGCACGGTCAGCATGGACCGAAACCCCGCCTCAAGGGTAAACTCGCGGAACGGATGATTGTGCGCGGCTGTCATATCTGGAACTTGGATTGGCTGACCGGTTTCGGCAGCCTGGCCGATCGTTGTTTTGCCGAGATCAATGGTCGTCCTATGAATTGCGCCTAGAAATGCGTTGCTCAGGTTATAGCTGGCAACGATATCGAAGGCCTGGCGGGTCGGGTTAAACTCAAAGACCCCACAGCCATCCGACTTAGAGAGGTTCACCGCATGGCCGGCAACGGTGTTCAACACCTCATGGAGGTTCAGCGAAGAGCTGACCGCCCGGCTTACCTCGCTGAGCGCTCCCACCTCCTCCAGAGAAGTCTGAAGCTCACGGGTACGCTTCTGCAGCTCTTGTAACAGCCGTACGTTCTCAATGGCGATCACGGCCTGGTCAGCGAAGGTCGTTACCAGATCAATCTGTCTGGCGGTAAAAGACCTCGCGTCGGTCCTAAAGATGATGATGACACCGATCGGAACACCTTCTCGGAGTAGCGGCACGCCGAGTATTGCTCTGAACTCCTCCAGATTCCCAACGTAATGGTACTCGGGATCGGCTCGAAGGTCGGGTACGTGAACCACGCGGCGCTCCAGCACGGCCCGTCCTGAGATCGTCTCTCGTCCTACGCGCGGGGGATTTCGCTTAATGAAGTCATACAACTCAGGCGTATGGCCGTACGCAGCCGCGAGGGGCAACATGTCCCCTTCCACCCTGTGAATGGACCCATGCGCGGCCTCGCAAAGTCTGGTTGCATTCTCAATCAGCGTATCCAGAACAGGCTGAAGATCAAAAGTCGAGCGGCTTATGACTTTCAACACTTCACTCGTCGCTGTCTGCTGCTCAAGGGCTTCGCTCAAGTCCCGGTTGCTTTCCTGCAATTCTTTGAACAACCGAACGTTTTCGATGGCGATGACGGCCTGATCTGCGAAGGTTTTAAGAAGCGCAATCTGCTTATCGGTAAAGGGACTGACCTCCGTGCGGCGGATAATAATAGAGCCAATAGCAACACCCTCGCGCAGTAAAGGTGCGGTTAGCATCGTACGGATTCCTTCTCGCTCGGTAACTGCCACTGTCTCAGGAAACTCGGTCGCAGCCACTGCCAACAAATCATTGATATGGATTATTTGGCGATCAAGAACAGATCGGCCAGATACCGAGAGGCGATTAATAGGTCGCGGGGAAGGTTCGGGGTTGATTGATCCGTAATGCGCGCGGACCCGGAGCAAATTACCTTCGACCAGGCGAATGAATGCATCGTTTGCACCGCATATTCGCGCGGCGCTTGCTGCAACTGCGTCCAAGACTGGCTGAATGTCCGTCGGCGAACTGGCAATAACACCCAGGATTTCACTCGTCGCAGTCTGTTGCTCCAACGACTCCTTGAGCTCTTGGAACAACCGGACGTTTTCAATGGCGATGACCGCCTGGTCGGCGAACGTCTCGAGTAGCTTGATTTGCTGGTCTGTGAAGGGTCGAACCTCATTGCGATGGATCGCGATTGCCCCGATCAGATTGTTCTCTTTGAGCAGCGGCACAGCGAGGTTCGTCCGCATTCCTTCTTTTTTGTAAGGTTCAGGTACAATGCACTCAGGGTCGGCGAGCATGTCAGGAATGTGGACCGGCCGCTTTTCAAGCCCCACTCGGCGTACCGCACTCTCTCGTCCTGGCAGGATCGCCGTGTTCTCTACATACGCCTGCGATTCGGGGGAGATGTTATTCCACACGACACCCCGAAAGACCTCTCCATCAAATCTGAACACGGCGCCGTTTTGCGCCTCGCAAAGGCGGACCGCGTTGGCAAGAATCGTCTGAAACACAGGCTGAAGGTCAGTTGGAGAACTGCTTATCACGCGGAGGATCTCACTCGTGGCGGTCTGCTGCTCCAGAGCCTCGGTCAGATCGCGGTTGCGCGCTTGGAGTTCCTGGAACAACCGCACGTTCTCGATCGCAATGACCGCCTGGTCAGCGAAGGTTTCGAGCAGTTTGATTTGTCTGTCCGAGAAAGGACGAACTTCCAATCGTCTGATGTTGATCAATCCGATAGGTGTCCCCTCTCTCAGCATTGGTGTACTGAGAAATGTCCGCGTCCCCACTTGCCTTCTTTGGGCGTCACTATCCGGGAACTCGGTCTTCGCCGCCTCCAAAAGATCGTGGACATGTACGGTCTCTCGATTATGGAGGGCTCGACCGCTGGGGGATCGCAGGCTTGTGGACCGAAACTCTGGGGCCGGAAGGTTGCCGAAGGAAGCCACCAATCGTGTACCGCTACCTTCAACGAGGCGAATCTGCGCGTCCGCAGCTTCGCACAGTCGCGCGGCGTTTTTAGCGACGATATCTAGCACAGGCTGAATATCTGTCGGCGAACTGGCGATAACACCTAGTATTTCGCTGGTCGCAGTCTGTTGCTCCAACGCCTCCTTCAGTTCCTGGAACAACCGCACGTTCTCGATGGCGATCACCGCCTGGTCGGCGAAGGTTTCGAGGAGCTTGATCTGCACCGGGGTGAAGGGGCGAATGTCGGCGCGGCGCGCGGTCAGCGTTCCAATGAACTCCTGCTGCTGACGCAGGGGAGCCGCCAAGAAGGTACGCCATGCGCGGCTGGGACCTAGTGTTGGGAAGTCGCTCTGCGCTCGTACATCAGGGACATGGAGTGAGCCGTGCTCGCGCGTCCACCTATAATGTAGCTCATCGATACTGACCTCAATGCGGCCAAGGGGCATGGAACCGAAATGAGCCCGCGTAACCAACATATTCCCGTCCCGGAGTCGCAGCACCACGTCATCGATCCCACAAACCCGCGCCGCACTCTCGACAATAGCGTCTAATACTGGCTGCACGTCGGTGGGCGAGCGACTGATGATCCCGAGCACCTCGGACGTTGCTGTTTGATGCTCCAGCGCCTCACGCAACTCGGCGTTGCGCTCCTGCAGTTCC
>DASTOD010000417.1:0-2795 GCA_035762645.1 Binatia bacterium
TCGCGCTTGCCTTCGGAATATCGGTACTCGAAGGCGATGTTCTGTCCTTCTATGTAGCCCAGCTCGCGCAGAGCCAGCCGAATTGCCGCCACACGGACGGAGTCACCAGCTTCATCGACAGACGATAGATACCCGATCCGATGAACCTTCTTCGGCTGCTGCGCCTGAGCGGAAACGCAAAGCGCAAAGAGCAGAGCGCAAAGCGTAAAGCCAATGACTGTCTTTCTCATAGAGTTTATCCCCGTGTTTTTATTGCTCTTTGCCCTTTGCGCTTAGCTCCTTGCTATTTAATGATCTTGTCCGCTCTCGCCAGCACGTTCGGCGGAATCGTTACGCCAATCTGGTTTGCCGTTTTCAGATTAATGATGAATTCGAACTTTGTCGGCTGCTCCACCGGCAAGTCAGCGGGTTTGGCGCCTTTGAGGATTTTGTCCACATACGTCGCCGCGCGCCGGTCCAAGTCGGTGAAGCTCACGCCGTAGGTCATAAGCCCCCCGGCTTCAACGAATTGCGGATCGTAGTATATCGCTGGCAGCCGGCTCTTTACCGCGAGGTCCGCAATCTGTGTTCGTTGAGAAAGGAGGACGGAGCCCGCCATCATGAGGAATGCGTCAGCCCGCCCCTTACTTGCCGCTCGGAACGTAGTCCCAATATCCTTGGGACCCAGTACATCTAGGTATTGAAGCTTCACCCCGAACGCCCCTGCGGCGAGTTCCGTCTCTTTTAACGCTTGTGCGTTGCCCGGCATGGTCGAAGTTCCGAGGACGGCCACGCGGAAGAGCTTAGGAACGACCTCCTTCAGAATCTCCAGTCGTTTTCCGCTTATCTCCGGGCGAAAGGTTGCCAATCCAGTGATGTTCCCGCCAGGTCGCGCGAGGCTGGCGACGAAACCATTGCCAACAGGATCAGGATCCTGCGCCATGACAATGGGAATCGTTGAAGTTGCTTGGCGGCACGGGTGGCTCTCGACCTCACCGTGACGATCACGGCTACCTTGAGACGCACTAGCTCCGCCGCGAGCACGCGGTCGCGATCGGGTTTTCCCTCTCCATATCGCCGCTCAATCACAATGTTCTTCCCCTCCACGTAGCCAAGCTCGCGCAGGCCCTGCCGGAATGCCTCGATGTGGTCCGAGACAGCGGAGGCGGAGCCACCTAGGTATCCTATCCGGTGAACTTTCGTTGGCTGCTGCGCCTCGGTGGATGGGACTGTTGCAAGCAAGCCAGTTACCAGTAGATAGACGAGTATTTTCTTAATCATTTGCGGCTTGCAACCACCGAGGGCTCCCGTTATCCTACGGTCATGTTAAATCACGCGCCGGCGCTATCGCCTGACGAGCTGCGCAAGCGGCTGCGTCCGTTTTGCGAAAAACATCACATTCGCCGCCTCGAAGTGTTCGGTTCTGCCGCGAGTGGCCAAGCCTCACCCAGCAGTGACGTAGACCTGCTCGTGACGCTCGCCGAATCAGCATCAGTTTCGACCGCCGATTTATTAGAAATGGCGGGTGAGGCGGAGGAATTGATCGGCTGCCCTGTGGATTTTGTCTTGCGTCACTCCCTGGAGAAATCGTCGAATCGCTTCGCCCGCGAGCACATTCTGGCCACCGCCGTGTGCTTATATGGAGACTGACCAAGTCGGCCGGCTGCGCGACATCCTGGAGGCCGCCCGGCTCATCAGCTCGTACGTCAAAGACGCCAGGGAGGCCGATTTTCACGCCAACAAAGAAAAACAAGACGCCGTGATACGGCGCATCGAAATCATCGGGGAGGCCGCGGCGCACCTGACCGAGGCGACCCGCCGGGCCGTCCCTGAACTCGACTTTCGTAAAATGCGCGGCATGCGCAACATCGTAGCCCATGACTATGCCAACGTGGATTTGCACATCATATGGGAGGTCGCAATCGTGTATGTGCCAGAAATTTGCGCCGTGCTAGAGAAGCTCTTCGCCGGCCAAGAATGAACCGATAACCACTCCCCCAATCCACGAACTAGGCGCGCACCTCGCGCATCGGCGCCTTGCCCTGCGCCATTTGCACCGCTTCGCGCGCAGCGTCGAGCATGTGACGTAACCGCACGTTAGTGTCGTGGCTCGGCATACTGCACCTCGGCCTCAGCGTGCACCTTGTCGCGGAAGTAGGGACTTAGAAACTGCGGTGTATGCAAGTCTACCTTTCGTCCCGGCAATTCGGACAGCTCCTGCTCCATCCCGAAAAATGCCAGCCCAGGCGTGTGCGCCGGATCAAACTCCACCAGCACGTCCAGGTCGCTATCGGGGCGAAAATCCTCGCGCAACGCCGAGCCGAACACCGCCAGCTTGCGGATATGATGACGACGGCAGAAATCGGCAATCTTCTGCTTTGGCAGGTCGACTTTGATATGGTTCGTCTTCATCGGCTCACCTCATCGTTGCGAGAAATCATACTCCCTTCACGCGCTTCGGCTCAACCGCTTCCTTAGATCGTAACGTAGCAGCCCAAGGTAATTGCTGGAGCCTAATCGCAAACCTGCGATTGAGCAGAAAAGCCAAAAGCGATGAGCATCGCGATAAGCGCAAGGGCGAAAAATCTTTTCACTCATTGTTCTCTCCTCACGCCTTACGCCTCACTACTTACGGCTATCGAATCACCTTGTCTGCCCGCGCCAACACGTTGGGTGGAACCGTGAGACCGATTTGCTTCGCCGCTTTCATGTTGATCACCAGCTCGAACTTCGTGGGCTGCTGCACAGGCAGATCGGCGGGCTTGGCGCCTTTGAGGATCTTATCGACATACGTAGCGGCGCGCCGGTCCAAGTCG
>DASTOD010000418.1:0-4812 GCA_035762645.1 Binatia bacterium
GAGCGGCTCGAGCCCATGGTCGAGCAGATTCAGCGCCAGTCGCTCCGCCCGTTCGTCGAGCTGAGCATAAGTGACAACCTGCCCGCGATCGATGATCGCGACACGATCGGCGTATCGGGCGAATGCCTCGGCGAAAATGTCGGTGAGAGAGCGGTCCTCCCAGTAGCCTTTCGCGCGGTAGCGCGCCGCGAATTCGGGAGGAAATCTGACCACACCCTCAAGCATCCTGACCCCGTTACGTCGTGCTCGAAAATCCGCCGTCGATGACAATGATTTCGCCGGTAACGAAATGATTGCTGAGGATAAGGCTCAACATGCTTTCAGCGACATCGTCCTCCGTGCAGCAGCGTTTGAGCGGCGTATATTTGGCGCGCCGCGCAATCAGCCCTTCATAATTTTCCGCAAGGGTTCTCTTCATCCACTCGCCCTCGATCCATCCCGGCGCGACCGCGTTCACCCGAATCTCGGGACCGAGCGCATTGGCAAGCGTCTTGGTAAGGTTTGCCACCGCGGCTTTACTCGCCGCATAAGGCAGCGGCTGAGCGCTCGGCCGAAGGCCGGCGATGCTGCAGGTGTTAACGATGCAGCCGTCTGGTGATTTCTTGAGCAGCGGCACGGCGGCGCGGGTAACCAGGAACAAGCCGAGGACATTCACCGCGAATACGCGATTCCAGTCTTCGACTGCCATTCCCTCCAGATCCTTGGGCTCGACATCAACGGTCGTGCCGGCGTTATTGATCAGCACGTCGAGGCGGCCAAATTCCTTTTCCGTCGCCGCTAGCATCGCGCGCGCACACGCGTCGTCGCTCACGTCGCAGCGGAAAAGCAGGGTCCGGGCTCCCGCCGCATGAGCCCGCTCGGCTGTTGTCCGAGCCGCCTCCTCGCTCCGGCTGTAATTGACGACCACATCGTAGCCGTTTTTGGCCAGGGCAATGGCCACGCTGCGGCCGATTCCGGTGGCTGCCCCGGTCACCAGCGCCGTCGGTTTGTCGCTATTCATTGTCATCACCCGACTACTCTTTTGAACTTACTCTTCTGTCGATTCTCCCGAGACTCGCTGCGCACCTGGTTATTCCCTGACAAAGTCCGTCATTCCCGAATGCTTCTATCGGGAATCCAGGCGGAATTGTGACTGGACCCCCGACAAAAACATTCGGGGGTGACAACTTTGGGATGCTTCGAGACAAGCTTTCCGATGGTTCCCCCTGGCTTCATCGTGGTGCCCTGCGGCAAACCCTCAAGCATTCAACTTCAGAAGCCGTTCGACATTTTTTCCCAGTATATTCTCTTTGTCCCGTTGCGGGATCTCCATCGCCTCTATGCTCGGCACCGCGGCTTCCAAATCGCCGATAGGCAGCGGAAAGTCGCTGCCCATCACCATCCTTTCCCCGCCAAAAAACTCATAGGCAAGCTTGAGGGCGGGCTGATGAAACGAAACCGTGTCGGTATAAAGGTCCTTTAGATATTCGGAGGTCGGCTTCTTGGTTCTAACGCCGCACATTGGATCGTGGTATCCCCGATCGATTCTTCCAATCAGAAAAGGGATGCCGGCTCCGAGATGGGCAATGACGAAATGAAGCTCGGGAAGCCTTTCGAGGATCCCGGAGTAAGCGAGTCTCGTTGCGGACAGCATGATATCGAATTCAAAACCAAGGATGATCGCGAGCCGCCATTCCTTCATCACCTGGGCGCCCACCGGAGTCGTGGGGTGTATGAAGATGGGAACTCCCAACGATTGCGCTTTCTCATAGACCGGCAGCAGAAAATCCGAATCCGAAGTTTGTCCTGCCACATTGGTCAGCATGCACATTCCCTTGAGTCCAAGATCGAAAATCGCTCTGTCGAGCTCCTTCAGGGCGAGCTTGGGGTCAATCAACGGGAGCATGGCGAGCGCCTGAAAATTCTTCGGATACTTCTTCACGACTTTAGAGAGACCGTCGTTGATGATCCGCGCCATTTCGGCGCTTTCGTCCGCAGTAAACCTGTCGATGCCGGGATGCGGCGTCGTCAAAACCTGCATGTCGATCCGGTTTTGCCTGATTTTGTCCAGTCGCACTTCGATATCGAAAAAATCCTCGGTCACTGGCCCGGCTTTGGCGCCCATGCTCAAAATAATCTTCTCCCCTTTTTCGTTCCTTTCGATTCGCACGTCTCCTTTCGAAGCTTCCAATTTTTTCAAATATTCTTCGGGGTAGAAGTGGCAGTGAAAATCGATGTTCATGGCTGAACCTCCCAGGACCTCATAACCCTCGGCGGTCTTGCGTGTCAAGCATGCAATGAGCTACGAAAGGACTGGTAATGCGCCGTCCTGTCTCGGGTCTCGGGTTCCGAGTCTCGGGTTGAATGCGAAGGGCGAACTTGTAAATTACTAAGCAGTTCCTATAACGGCTATTGTGTCGCAGCTTCCCTCGCCCGCTTGCGGGAGAGGGTAAGGGTGAGGGGAAGCAGGAGATGCAAGGTTATGTTCACCACCAAGTGGTCGACGTCGGAAAGGAAGTACGAAGTCGCGGTGGAACGGAATGTCAAAGTCCGGATGCCGGACGGCACTCTGTTGGACGGAGACATCTATCGACCGGCATCGAACGAGCGTTTTCCGGTCATCCTCGGCGCCCACGCTTACAACAAGGATCTCCAATCGCCGCCCATACTTCCGGTCGGCTTTACGCCGATGCGCGGCTACATGGAAAGCGGCGACTCGACCTTTTTCGCGCGCCGCGGCTATGTTCATGCGGTTTTCAACGTTCGCGGCAGTGGTCAATCGGAGGGCTATTACCAGCTCATGGGTCCAATCGAGATCCAGGACGTTTGCAATCTCATCGACTGGTTGGCGGTGCAACCCTGGAGTAGCGGCGATGTCGCCATGTTCGGCGTTTCTTATTTCGCGCGGCTCGCCAAAGCGGTGGCCGCGATCGGTCCGAAACCGTTGAAAGCGATCTTTGCGCCGTTCGCGGGCACCGACGATTACCGCCATCGCTCCTACCACGGCGGCATCCTGGCGCACGGGTTTCTCACCCACTGGCGCAATAGCCTGCACCGGCCCAACTACCGGAGCTTCTACAAAGCGAAACATGGTGAAGCGGCTTACAAGGAGGCCATCGAGCAAGCGCTCAGCGACGAGGAGATCGTGGCCGTGCCGGCGCTGCTCGAAGCGCTGCAAAATCCGGAAACGGGAACCAACGCGCTGGTGGTCGATGTGCTCCTCCATCCCTTCGATGGAGCATTCTGGCACGAGCGCGGGGCGCAAGATGCAAAGGGGAGAATACCTGCTTATCTCGGCGCCTGCTGGGGCAACTACGGCCTCCATTTACCCGGCGCGTTTACCGCCTGGAGAGATTGGAACGGACCGAAGAAGATGGTGATCGGACCGCCGATCTATCTCGACCGCCCGCTGTATCAGTACCAGGACGAATCGCTGCGCTGGTTCGACTATTGGCTCAAAGGAATCGACAACGGCGTCATGGATGAGGCGCCGATCCGCTGCTTCATTCCGCCGACCGGCGAGTGGAAGTCATTGGATGATTGGCCGCCGTCTCAGGCGCGCTGGACAACCTTCTATCTCCACAAGGACGGCATCCTGAGCGAGCACGAGCTGTGGCCGGAAGAGGGAGCGGATTCGTTCGACGAGTCCAACACCGGGCACGGCTCAGTCACCTATGCGACCCCGCCGCTGGTCGAGAATACGGAAGTAATGGGTCCGAGCGTCGCCACCCTGTACCTATCCACCACGGATACGGAAGCGCTCCTGTTCCTGACTCTATTGCTGATCGATCGCGAAGGTAAGGAGCACGAGCTGACGCGGGGCTGGTTGCGCGCGTCACAGCGCCGCTTAAGGGAAGATAGTAAACCGTGGGAGCCGGTTCTGGCGCACCAGGAGCGTGAGCCGCTCGAACCGGACAAGATCTACGAGCTAAAAATCCCGATTGTGCCGACGGCGCGATTGTTCCAGGCCGGAGAGCGGATCGCTATCCGCATCAAGGGCGCCGACGATGAACCGCCTGTGAACTCGCTCCAGGCGCTCGCGCGAAATCACTTGCGCCGGCCGCGGCCGGCGCGGATCACCGTCCGTCACGACGAGTCGCACCCGTCCCGCCTCGATCTCCCGGTCACGCGCGGCAACATCATCGGTACTTTCTTTTCCGGCGGCGACATCAGCTCGTTTAGACTGTCGCGTTAGGCCTTTAGCTTGACCTTTGCCCGCAGCAGACTGGGCTTGCGAAAACAAGTTAACGAAAAACCCGGACGCGAAGGCCAACAGTTAAAGTCGTTAAGCGCTCGTTGACAGGTGGGCCATAAAGGGTTAAGCGGACTCAAGCGGACTTTAAGATTACAAGAGAGGAGGGACATATGGGAAAGAAACTTTGGGTTTTGGCAGTAGGTTTTGCGTTTCTTGCAACCCCGGTCTCCGGCGCTCCCGTGGAGGACTTCTACAAAGGCAAAACCCTCCGAATCGTGGTCGGCTACGGGCCAGGTGGGGCCACAGATACGAACGCCCGATTGCTACAGAAAACGCTATCCAAGCACATCCCAGGCAATCCCAATGTTGTGATTGAGAACAAGCCAGGGGGCGGCAGTCTGCTGGCGGCCAACACCGTGTACAACTCGGAAGCGAAAGACGGGACCGTGATCGGCGCGTTCACTCAAGATCTTGTTCTCCTGCAGGCGATTGGTGCGCCTGGGGTGCGGTTTGACGCCGCGAAATACCAGTGGATAGCCAGCTCCTTCGAAACGGCTGGCATGTGCGCGGTGCGGACCGACGCAGGTGTGTCGCGCGTCGAGGAACTCATGGGCGACCGCGGCAAAGAGCTGGTTGTG
>DASTOD010000419.1:0-15784 GCA_035762645.1 Binatia bacterium
TCCCGAGTTTATTGTCGCCATACTTTTTGCCCTGCGGGGCAATCCGGGCGCGAGCATGGGAACCTTGATTTCGTCCAAGGTCAACCAGTGGACTCTGTTGATCGGTATGCTCCCGGTCGTCTACGCCATATCGGCAGGCCGGATCGCGCCGATGGAGATGGACGGGCGCCAGGTCGAGGAGATACTCCTCACGGCCGCGCAGTCGCTCTTTGCCGTGGCGATTTTGGCCAATCTCTCGTTCTCGCTCGCAGAAGCGCTGATTGTTTTTGTTCTCTTCTCTACCCAGCTGCTGTTTACTGATCCAGTATTCAGGTACTATTACTCTTTTGTGTATATCATTCTCGCCGTCGGGTTGGTCGTGCTGAAACGCGAGTCCCGGGAAGCTGTGCTCGGTCTCTTGAGTAAAAGTAAAGGGGGTAGCCCCCACGCCGTTAAGGAGAAGTGATTCCTCGGCCGCGCCGCGGAATAGGCGGGTGATTGATGAAATTGTCTCTTGAGACCATAAGAACGGTTGGACTCCGAAAGTTCCTTCGATTCGTCGTTCATCTTCCCAGGTTCATTAAGCTCTTCTCGCGCCTTGCCAGGGACGATCGAGTCCCGTTGTGGCCCAAGATGCTCTTGTTGCTCATTTTAGGCTATGTCGTCGTGCCGGCTGATGTACTGCCGGATTTCTTGCCGGGACTCGGACAGCTGGATGATCTCGTAGTCATCATCGCGGGTCTACGCCTCTTTCTTCGGCTTTCCCCGGAGTGGGTGGTGCGGGAACACGTTCAAGCGATAGCGGCCGGCCGGTAAGGCCGGTTTTAAGTGGGTGAGCAAGTCGGGATGGATGTAGTCTCCCACGGACTTTGGGGCGCCGCAGCGTTTTGCCCGCAGGGGCGAAAAAAATTCGTGGGCGGCCTGCTCGCCGGCATGGCGCCTGACTTGCTATCTTTCGGAGTGTTTCACGTCATGCATCCAGGATGGATCGCGCTTCGATGGGCCGGACAAATTTCCGGACCGCCGGCCCTCTCGCTGCTGCCGGCCTACGTCTTTCATGCTTATAACGTGACGCACAGTCTGGTGGTCTGGGGAGCGGTATCTTTAGCCCTATGGGTCGTGGTTAAACCTCCCGTGTGGATCTTATGGCCTTGGCTTTTGCACATCGTGTGTGACATCCCCACCCATTCGACGGAATATTTTCCCACGCCGTTTCTCTGGCCGTTGACTACGCCGTTTGTAAACGGAATCGCGTGGACGACGCCCTGGTTCCTGATGGCCAATTGGGCATCGCTGATTGCAGTTTATGCGGCGATGTTGATTTATTTGAAGACGAGGCGTCGGGGACCGGAAACCTGAAACCAGAAACTTGGAACTGTTTAGTCTCGGCTAGTGTTTTGTCTTTCAGATGTTCAACAAAACGACTTCGACCTTTATCGCGCCAAGACGCCAAGGCGCAACAGAAAAATATCGTCTTATTTCTCCGAACTTGGCGTGCTTTGCGTCTTTGCGCGAGTCCTCTCTTTTCCGATTCGGTAATTCAAAAACAACGCAAAATTGCAAATATGTTTAGCTAGTGTTTGGCAGCGGCCTTTTCTTCCTTGATCAGCTCATGGATGAGCCGCGGGACGCCGCCGCAACTAAAACAACGGGGCGGTTCGAACTTGGTCTCTCCCTCGGGGTAGCGCATGAACCGCTTGTAGAAGGGTTTCTCGGTGCCGACGTAGTCGTCGTAGTAAAAGGCCAGTTTGCCGCACTCGCTACATTGTAGATATTTCGCCATACTTTCCCTTCTTAGTCTCAGCCTCGAAGCGTGAGAATACTGAGTCAGCTCGTGGAGTTCAAGAACCGGTTCTGGGTTTCGGGTCTCGTGTCTCGCGTTGGGGATGGGGAACTCGAGACTCCAAACCCGGGACTCGAAACTGCTGGGTGCGGAGATGCTCAGCCAGCCGGTTGCTGTTGCTTTCCGGATCGTCGCTCCTGATAGATAGCGAGGACAAACGAGAGCACCGCCAGGACGAGGAGGATGCCGGAGATGGGCCGCGTCACAAACAACCACAGGTTGGAGTCCGTCATGATCGAGCGGATCAGGTTTACCTCGATCTGGTCGCCGAGTATCACTCCAAGCACCATCGGCGCCAGAGGAAAGCCGGTCTTCACCATAAGGTAACCGAGGATGCCGAAAATAAAAAACGTGTAGACGTTGGCCATGATGTTGTTTAAAGCATAGGAACCCACCACACAAAAGACCAAGACGACGGGGAGGAGGACGTTCAGCGGTACGGTCACCACTTTCATGAAGGCGCGCAGGCAGCCCGCCTCGATCGCCACCGTAACTAAATGGGCGATGAAATAGGCCGCGAGCATCCCATAGGCCACCTTGATGTTCGCGGTCACAAAGAGGGGGCCGGGCTGGATGCCGTGAATAATCAGGGCGCCCAGCATGACAGCGGTCACCGCGTCCCCTGGAATGCCGAAGGCCATCATCGTAATGAGCGAGCCACCGATATTGGCGTTGTTGGCGGATTCGGCGGCAATGATGCCGTCGGAGATGCCTGTGCCAAATTTCTCCCGGTGCTTGGAAAACTTTTTAACCTGATCGTAGGCCAAGATGTTGGCGGCCGAGCCTCCGACGGCAGGTAGGACCCCGATCCAAAGCCCTACCAACGTAGACCAGACGAGATTGAACGGTTGGCTCAAAATGTCTTTCAATACCTTGAGGTGGGAGACGGAGAGGTTAAAATTCGCGGGGCTTTGGAGCTCCACGCCCGAGCCCCTTTTTTCCAGGTCCTCCATCAGTTGCGACATTGCAAAGAGACCGATCAGAATCGGCAGGAAGGCAAGGCCGGCCTGGAGAAACTCGAGACCAAAAGTAAAGCGAGGAACCGACATGATGGGGTCTGCACCCACGGTCGTGATAAGAAGCCCAAGCGCCCCGGAGAGTAGACCCTTGATGATGGACCCTTCGGTAAGCGCCCCGACTATACTCAGCGTCAGGACAAAGAGCGAGAAGTATTCCCACGGGCCAAAGTTAAGAGCAAGCTTGGCCAACTGAGTGGCCCCAATGACGAGAGGAATGCCAGCCAGCAGACCTCCGAGTACACCAGCCCATATCCCGGTCCAGACCGCCCTTCCCGGTTCGCCTTTTTTCGCCATTGGGTAGCCATCAAAAGTGGTGGCAATGGCGGAAGGAGTTCCGGGAATTCCCAAAAGGGAAGCGGAAACCAGCCCTCCCGATTCCCCGCCGACATAGACGCCGATCATTGTGGCTATCCCCTGGAGCGGATCCATGCCGAAGGTAAAAGGCAACACCAGGATGACCGTCATGGTAATGGTTACCCCGGGAATAGCTCCGCCAATAAGACCGGCTAGGGTACCGGCTGCCATGGAGACAAAGATCTTGGGTTCCATGACCGATGTTATCGATTGAAGGATGATCTCAATCATAGGAGCAAAATCCTTAGATCATGGAAGCCAGCTTGCGCGCGGAAGAAAGACATGAAGGTATTTTTCAAAAACCAGATAAGTGACGAAAGAAGTTCCGAGCCCTATCAGCAGCGACACAGGTAATCGACGCCATAGAGGTTGACCCAGAAGCCACTGCAGGCTTGCAACGAACAGGATCGTGCTGACTAGATAGCCCAGTCTTGGCAGTAAGAAAACGTAGAGGGCAAAGAGGAAAAAACTCACCAGAGTGCCCCGGTAATTTTCCAACCGGATCTTGATTCTTACACCCTGTTTTTGCTGCCGAGACGCCAGTAGCTCCTGCAGGATCAACAGGAGCGTCAAGCCGATAATCAATAAGAGGAGAACTCGAGGGTAAAACGCAGGACCGATCGGGACAAACGGGTTGGCCGGGATCTTATCTAGATTCGCGTAAAGCCAGCCGCTAAGAGCTAAAAGCCCAATGCCGATCCAGCCGTCCCGTCCCATGTTTTTATTTTCGCTTCAAAATACCTACGGCCGCCGCTGCCTCCTTGGTGAGGGTGTCGTCCTTTTTTAGGAATTCTGCATAAGCTTTCCTGCCGAGAAACGTGACGTCGGTGCCCTGCTTGCGCATCTGCTCAGCGAAAGAAGCCTCCTTGGCGACCTTGCCGCAGGCCTCCTCCAACTTGGCCAGCACCGCCTCGGGCGTGCCCTTAGGGGCGAGCACGCCGCGGTTCTCACCATAGGTCACATTGATTCCTTGTTCCTTTAGAGTAGGCACGTTTGGAACCAGCGGGTGGCGCTCCTCGGTCGCGATGCCAAGCAGCTTAAGTTGGCCGGCGTTGACTTTGTCCATCTGGGTCAGATCCACCCGCCCAAGGTCGAGGTGACCGCCCAAAAGGGCCGTCATTCGCGGCGCCGTCCCTTCGTAGCTGACGTACCTCCACTTGGCGCCGGTTTCCTTCTGGATAAAGGCGGCAAAGAAGTGCGTGGTCGAGCCGAGGGTAATGCCGAAGGTGATCTGGTCCGGTCGTTTTTTTGCGTCGGCCACCAGGTCAGCCATGGAGTTCCACTTCGTCTTGGGACTGGCACCGACCAGATTGGAAGTAAAGACGATGCGGCATACCGGCTCAAAGTCCCAATAGTTGATATCGCCGATGCCGGTATAGTAGGTGCCGTGGATATAGTCGTGAACCGAATAGATCGTGTAGCCGTCCGGCGGAGCGGCCTTGGCCTCGCGCGCTCCGACGGTTCCGGAGGCGCCCGTCACATTGGCTATCACAACGGGTTGTCCCAGGTGCTTTTGAAGGTAATTACCGAAGATTCGTTTAACCACGTCGGTATCGCCTCCGGCAGCCCAGGGGATAATCATTTTGACCGGACGATCGGGATAGGCGGAAGCAGCATCGACGATGATCGGTTGCGGGAACAAGAAGCATGAGGCCAGAAGTACGGTCCAGGTGAGACCAGCCAAATTGGCGGATTTCATAGAACCCTCCTTTTTGTTAGCTCTCGGATGGCGAAATTATCCGTACCACAGTGGAGAAAACAAAGGCAAGCACAGCGGGATCGCCTGACAAACTGCCCATCCTATGTTACAAGGACAACACAACCTCTCTAGAATTGGCGCGTTGCGAGACGCGTAAAAGATATTCGCATATGGCCGATAGCTTAGGGCATATGACGCAATGAAAGAAGCCATAGGCTATAAGCCCCGCTATAAGCCAGATTAAAGGAGGGAAAAAATGGCAGTAAGACTTTTTCAGTCTCAAACGTCGATGTTTTGTGAGAAGGTCCGAGTGGTGCTCGCGATGAAGAAAGTGCCGTACGAGATCGTGGACGTTCGAAAAGATGAGCGGAAATCGCTGATCGAATTTTCCAACCAGAGAAAAGTTCCGGTCATGGATTACAACGGCCAACGAGTAATCGATTCCACCTATATCTCGGCGTTTTTAGAAGAAAAACATCCTGGAAACAGTATCTATCCGGACGGCGCCTCCAATCGAGGGCTTTGCTCGATGCTGGAAGACTGGTCCGACGAGGTGCTCATCCATGCCAATCACGCCCTACGGCGGGCCGAGACAACCGAGGCGCGGAAAAAAGCCGAAGACGAGTTTCAGATCCATTTCCGAACCTTGGATCAGTTGTGTACGGGGAAAAAGTTTATTTTCGATCGCATGACGATCGCGGACATCGCCATTTTCTCGCAGCTTCATTATCTCTACACCGTGGCAAAGTACGAGATTCCGGCACAATACAAAAGCCTCCACGCCTGGCTGGATCTCATGCGCCGGACTCTGAAGCTCAATTCTCTTTCTGAAAGCTTTGTGGAGCCGTCGCTTTGAGTTGGATTCGATAACGGAAGACGTGATCATTCCCCGGTTCGGGCGACTTCATCAATCTCTCTTTGCGTGTCTCTTAATATCGATCTTCTTTTCTGTTGTCCATTCCGGAGAGACGCTCTCGATCAGCCGGGAGCTCCACTGGGCCGTCACCGCCGAGAAGTTCGAGCTCGCTCTGGAGCGGCAGCGCGCGGGGAAGAAGGCGCAGCGCCGCTTTCCCGTCGTTCTCAGCCACGGCCTGTTCGTCAACAGCGTTTTCTTGAATTTGGACGAGGAGCACAGCTTGGCCGAGTACTTGGCCCGCCAAGGGTTCGATGTGTGGAACCTTTCCCTGCGCGGCAGCGGACGGAGCCTGGCTCCGCTCCGCGGCGGACCGGCGGTCTGGTCAATCGACGAGATGATCGACCAAGACCTTCCCGCGGTGGTCCACTATATCCAAGAGGAGACCCGGAGCCCGAGACTGTTTTGGGCCGGTTATGAATTGGGCGGAATGCTCCTCTATGGGTACTCAATAAGGAGCGGAGGTATGGGGTTGGCTGGGGCCGTGACGATCGCGGCGCCGGCGACCTTCACTCATCCACAGCAGCAGGTATTGAAGAAACTCTTGCCTTTGGCGGACCGCCCGTTTCTCAAAAGCCTTTTTCTTTATCTGAATGGCCCCTTACTTGGTCGGCTGCTCATTCCGTTGGCGCCCCGGATCGAAAGAATCTTTTACAATCCGGAGAACATGGATGATGAAATCAAGTCGAAATTGCTCGAACAGGCGCTTCTTGAGATTAAACCCGGCGTTCTGGATCAACTCCTGCTGATGATCGCGCGCGGCGAGCTTGTTTCCGGCTCCGGCGACTATAGCTACCGAAAGAACCTGCGCAAGCTTCGACTGCCGGTCATGTTCGTCGGCGGGGCGGCAGACCCGTTGGCGCCGCCCGATTCGATTGAGGAAGTGTATCGCGCGGTGGGCTCGGTGGATCGAAGCCTGAGAATTTTTGGCCGCGGTTCAAAACATTCCACGCCTTACGGCCATCTGGATTTGTTAGCCGGTAAGAAAGCCCGAGAAGAAGTCTATCCCGCGATCGGGAACTGGCTCAAGCAACGCGATGGGCGCGGATGAGGATGGCCGATCCCATTTCCAGTCTGCTCTATCAGACTTCTCTGGTTGGATGCCTTCTCGGCGCCGTGGCGACGCTCTATTTTTTGGGTGGGCTTGCGGGCTCCATACATAGCCCGGTCCTTAATCTCGCCGTCGCCATCAGTCTGGTAGCGGCCTCGATCTTTTTCTTGTGTCATTTTCTCGCTGCCGCTCGTGAAACGAACTGGGTCGGGCGCATTCTATGGCTTTCGGCGCTCGTCATCGTGTTCGTCGAGATTGTTCTCGGTCTGGTTCCGCCGATCGCGCGCGACGAGCTCACTCATCATCTGGCGATTCCCCGGCTCTATACCAGGACCGGGCGCATCAGCGAAATTCCCATGGCCCCTTATTCGTACTATCCCATGCTGCTCGATATGCTCTACACACCGTGGATCTACTGGGGCTACGACTTCGTTCCGAAGCTCGTCCACGGACTTTTCGGATGGCTGACCGGCTTGGCGCTTTACGCCTATTTGTCCCGCCGCATGAATGTCCTGTACGGCCTGCTCGGGTTTTTCTTTTTCCTCTCTCTCCCGGCGGTCTTGCGTCTGAGTCACTGGGCGTATGTCGATCTCGGCACGACCTATTATGTCACGGCAGCGTTGCTGTGCATCGTGCGCTGGCTCGAGGAGAGAGAATCGAGGTCTTGGTTGATTCTGGCGGCGCTGTCGGCTGGATTTTCAGTGGCGACCAAACCGAACGGCCTTCTGGCCTGGGTGCTGCTGTTTCTCCTCTTTGCCTTATTTTTGGCGAAGCAGCCGGAGCGGGGGTGGGGCAAGATCAGCTCGGATCTCGCCGTGTTTGGTATTTCCGGGTGGCTCCCGTGCCTGCCGTGGCTGCTCAAGAATTGGTTTCAGACCGGCAATCCTTTTTTTCCGCTGCTGGCGGGATTTTTCTCGAGCTCAAGCGTCGGAGAACCGGGAGGCGAGAAGACCTTTGTTGGTCTGGATATTTTTGCCAAACGAGAGCTTCTCTACGGGGAGAGCGGGTGGCAGATAGCCGCGCTCCCGTTGCGGATATTTTTTTCCGGCCAGGACGATAACCCGCAATACTTTGACGGCGTCCTGAGCCCGATCTTAATCTTACTGCTGCCGTGGGCGTTTAAAGGCAAGTGGATCGAGGAAAAAAAGCTTTTCATCAGTTTTGCGCTCCTGTTCCTGCTGTACGCGTTTTTTCTGGCGGATCTGCGCATTCGTTACGTTCTTCCAATCGTGCCGCCGCTGATCATGCTACTGATCTACGGTGTTTTCAATATCTATTTACGCATCAAACGACCCGTATATCTGTTCGCCATCTTGTTAAGTTTCGCCGGGCTGCACGGCGCGTATCTGTGGAACTATTTCCGCGACGTCTCGCCGGCCGGTTACCTCCTGGGCCGGGAGAGTCGGGAGGCTTATCTGGAGCGCAGGCTCGCCGAGTATCCGGCGTATCGCTACATCAACCAAGAACTGCCCTCAACGGCGAAAATTTATCTTCTCTTTGTGGGGCGAAGAGCGTATTATTGCGACCGGGACTATTTTCACGACGGCGGCGAGCTGCCGGCTTATCTGCTGAACGCGGTTCAATCGGCCAACGATCCCATGCAAATCGAGGCGGCCCTGGAGCGCAGGGGCATCACCCATCTGCTGGCGCGCGAGGATCTCCTTCAAGAGTTTTTGAGTCACAATCTCAGCGTGCCTCAGCAACGCGTATGGCGTCTATGGGCGGCCCGGCATCTGCAACTTTTGTTTCGGGACCGCGGCTACTCTGTTCATCGAATCCATGATTAATCGGCATCAAATTTCGATCGTTATTCCGGTCTTTAACGAAGCGAGCAATCTCGAGGCAGTATTGGGAAAAGTGAGCGCGCTGCGGCTTGCGGGCACGGAAGTGATCGTGATCGATGACGGTTCGACCGATGACAGCGCGGATGTCGCCATCAGAGCCGGCGCCACCCTTATCCGCCATCCCTATAATATCGGCAACGGGGCGGCCATCAAAAGTGGCATCAGAGCGGCCCGGGGCAAGTTCCTGGTCTTTATGGACGGAGACGGCCAGCATCAGCCCGAGGAGATTCCCAAGCTTCTGAGTGAAACCCACGGCTATCATATGGTGGTCGGCGCGCGAGGGAAAGGATCCAAACTGCGGTTTCACCGCTACGCGGCGAACGCCGTCTATAACGTCTTCGCCTCTTACGTCACCCGATTTCCGGTCAAAGACTTGACGTCGGGGTTTCGCGTCCTTTCGCGTCGCGACGCATTGCGGTTTATCGACATTTTGCCGAATACGTTCTCTTATCCAACAACGTTGACCTTGGCTTTCTTGCGTTCCGGTCTGACCGTAAAATACGTTCCCATCCAGAGCCTGTATCGCAGCGGCGAGAGCAAGATCAGCCTGGTCGCCGACGGGATTCGTTTCTTGCTCATCATCACCAAGATTGCCACTCTGTTTGCTCCGTTTCGGGTATTTCTTCCGGTCAGCCTGCTGTTTTGTCTCGGCGGCCTGACCAACTACGTCTCCACCTATCTCACCGAGGGACGCTTCACGAATATGTCGGTATTTTTGCTGACCACGGCGGTCATCATTTTCATGCTTGGACTGATCTCCGAGCAGATCGCGCTGCTACGGATGGAAAGACACGAGTCTCACTCGGCTGAATTTTCCGAGCGCGATGATTGAACGTCTCCGGTCTAACCGAAGCCGCTGTAACCGCAATGGACAACCGGAGTGAACTGAATCCTAGAGCGCCGGATCACAGCTTCGTTCGCGAATATTACGATCGCATTTACTACGGGACCACCGGCAACAGAACAGAGATTCCGAATCACTATCGCCGATTAGCGAGACGCTTACAGCCGTGGCGCGGCAAGCATCTCCTGGATGTCGCCTGTGGAACCGGCGAGTGGTTGCGAGCTGCCGCGAATTGTGGCGCAGTCCCGGCGGGCGTCGATAT
Source organism: Binatia bacterium (assembly GCA_035762645.1). Classification (GTDB taxonomy): domain Bacteria; phylum Desulfobacterota; class Binatia; order UBA9968; family UBA9968; genus DASTOD01. The sequence continues at coordinate 9,809 of DASTOD010000419.1, forward strand.
CTCACGGGTGGCCCTCGACGCTTGCGGGACGGCTCTCCCTCAGGCGCGTCTTCATTGCGGTTCCGCAGAAGAGCTTCCGTTCGAGGACGGGCAATTCGACTTTATTTCTTGCCTCGGGGCTTTGGAGCATTTCATCGAACCCCGCAAGAGCGCTCCGGCAAATGATCCGGGCCGCCAAACCGAACGCGGGTTTTTTGTTGCTCGTACCGAATGCGGATTTTCCGCCGCGGCGACTGGGACTTTACTCCGGGACCGAGCAAGCAGCCGTGCGAGAAGAAGTCCGCTCGCTCGAAGGCTGGCAAACTCTGTTCCAATCCGCCGGTCTCAAAGTCGTTGATCGTTGGCGGGATCTCCACGTCGTATCCGTGGCCTGGATCACGCGCGGACCATGGTACGGTTGGCCGGTTCGCGGCGCGCAAGCCCTGGCGCTGCCCCTCTGGCCACTATCTTGGCAGTATCAGGTCTACCATCTCTGCGCGCTTCGATAGCACCGCATATTCATGGCGGTACTGATGATCACCTGGAACTTCCCGCCCCGCCGCGGCGGCATTGAAGACTTGATCCGCAATCTCTGCGAAAACCTCAAGAAAAGGCATCAGGTGTCGGTTATCACGGCGTATGAACCGTCACCGGTTTCGGAGGACCGGGTCTTTCGAGCCCCCTGGCCGGGCCTCGTCCCATTTGCTCTCTATGCGCTGTGGCGCGGCGGCCGGTTGTTGCAGCAGAATCCGGAAATAGAGGTAATCTATGGCGGAAGCGTCATGGTCACTCCGCTCGTGCTGGTTCTCGCCCGACTGTTTGGCCGAAAGGTCATCGTCCATGCGCACGGGTTGGACCTGGTCTATCGCAGTTACCCTTATCAGCTTCTGTGTGTTCGATGGATCCGGTACTGCGGCCGGGTCATCGCCAATAGCCACTACACCGCTTCCTTGGCCATACACAAAGGAGCACCGCCCGAGCTGGTCTCTGTGATTCCTCCAGGCGTCCACCCGGAACGATTTGCCGGCCCTGTAAATCTTGAGGCAATCAAGAAAGAGCTCGGGTTAGAAGGAAGACGCGTCATCCTTTTTGTCGGCCGCTTGGCGAAACGAAAAGGAGTGAAAGAGTTTATCCAAGAGTCGCTCCCGAAGATCGTGGAACGTGTTCCGGCCGCCTGTTTGGCCATTGCCGGCGGGAATCCTAATGATTCCTTGACTCAGCGGGAGGATGTACTCCGGGAAATCAAGGCGGCGGTCTCGGAGACCGGACTGGCTAATCATGTCCGGCTGTTTGGGAGAATAGTGGAGGGCGAGCTGATCAGCCTTTATCAGGCATGTGACGTCGTTGTGCTTCCGGCCTTGGAGGTGCCCGGCGACGTGGAGGGCTTCGGCATCGTTTTACTCGAGGCTGCGGCCGCAGGAAAGCCGGTCGTGGCAACGGCAGTGGGAGGGATTCCTGACGCCGTGGAAGATGGCAAAAGCGGAATCCTGGCGGGTCCCGGCGATTATGCCGGCCTGAGTCGCTCCATCATTGCTCTTTTGACCGATAAAGAAAAAAGTCTCGCCATGGGAGTCTACGGGCAGCGCCGAGTGCAACAAAAATTTGCCTGGAATCGGATCGGTTCCGCGTACGAAACGGCTCTGGGTATCAACGCGGGTGCGGGGGAAGCCGTGGTCAAATCGTCTTTGCGGTAGCGCGGGGCACCCGACTACCTAAGATCGACCACCTGTTCAAGGAAACTTTCGAGTTGCCGCCCGGAATCGAGCCAGGAGGGAATGTCTCTAGCGATAATTAGTTTTTTTCGCAGTTGTAGACGCGCGGCGGCCGCGAGGCTGGCCGGATTTTCCGGTTCGTAGAGACAGGTCGGGTAGTTCTTCAATAGCTCGATCATAGTGCCGACCGCTGCCGCGATAAGCGGCGCCCGGCATGCCATGATTTCGTAAGCCTTTTGCGGAAAGCTATATTGCCCTTGCTTGGATTGTCGATAACAGATGACCGCCAAGTCTAAGGCATTGATGAAGACCGGCACCTCCTCGTGCCGCAAGACTCCCAGGTCATGGACACGCGGGCCGGTGGGAATTTTCACGTCCGGGCCGCGCGGGCCGGCAAGCGCCAAATGAACTTCATTGCCGGAATCGACCAGCAGGCGGAACGCTTGGAACAGGCTCTGAACGTCGCGGCTCTGATGCAAAGCGCCTGCGGTACCGAGGATCTGTGCATGGTCCGGCAGATTCAATCGCCGCCGGCATTCCTGTCGATCCAGAGGTCGAAAAGTTTCCTTCACGACGCCGTTCTCAACAACGGTGGTTGGGTGAGTTCGCTGGTATTTAATTAGAATGTGATCGGCGAGTCGTTTGCTGAAGCAGGTAACGCCATCCACTTGTCGGACGGCACGCCGAAACAGAGGTAAAACGGGTGGCAACCGGCTGGCTCGAAACGCTTCGAAGTTGTCGTAGAGATCGATGACCGAGCGGGCGCCGACCCGCTTGCCAAGCCATGCGCCGAAAACTACGTGATAGGCGTCCGATCCCGCCCAGACAATATCGGGTTTGAATTCGGTCGCCAGCTCCACTGCGCGGCGGGCAAACCGTCCCACCCTCGGTACCACGGCCTGGATTGCATTGAAGGAATGCCACCTGACAGCGCTGCCTGCCGGCTCAGCGAAATCCATGAAACTTCCTTCTTCTCTTGGCCGGTAGCTGAGCGTGAGGCCTACCACGTCATGTCCAAGTCGCGCCAGCGCCAGCGGTAGCTCGCGAAACCTGCCGAACCTGTCCTTGAGCAGATCTTTTCCCATGTACTGCCGTTTGGTGAGGACGAGGATCTTCATTTACGCTGCAGTCGCTGGCCCCAATGGATGCCGAGCCGATGAAAAGCGCTGAACGGGAGCATCCATCGGGCAAAGACCAACGTGAAGAGTCGCAGGTAATCGAAGAGCCATGTCTTACAAAAGAAAAAAAAGCCTCGCTGGTAGCGCCACAGAAACCGGGCACGCGCCGCAACCTGAAAGGTCGATCGGCGCGATGTCAATAATCGGAGAATGCCCCCGGGGCCGAGCCGGCGATCGTAAGGGTTGATTCCGGTTTTACTGCGATCGTTCAGGACGACGGCTTCCAACGCGACTTGGAGCGGAAAACCGGCGCGACTGGCTCTCATCAGCAGGTCGTCATCCGCAAAGACCTGTGGAAAAGCCTGCTCATCGAAGAGTCCTAACTTATCGAAGACCGCCATCGGAAAGCGCGTGCACATGCCGTGCAACATGTCGACGCGGCGCAAGCCTTTGCCGAGAGCGGATAACGGGACGTCATGATCTAGATAGTAAAAACGATCGGTTCCTTTGGCGCGCATGCGTCCAGCAAAAAAGACCGTCTGCGGTCGGTCGAGATAACAACAGACGGCCGCAATGATGCTGTCCGGAGCGCTGCGGGCCGCGAGCGCCAGATTAGAAAACAAATCGGCGCTGGCGACGTTGTCATCATTGTAGGTGATAACGGATTGACAGCCCAGCGCTCGCGCTTTTTCAATGCCGAGATTGGTTGCCGCAGCCCACCAGCAAGAGGAATTTCCTTCGATCGCGTGCGCTTGTGGAAAACGCTTTCTTAACGCATCGAGAGTGCCGTCCGAAGATCCCGAATCGATTACGATCACACGGTGAGCCGGCGGTAGTGCCGCAAAGACTTTCGACAGAGCAAACAGAAGAGTGGAGCAGCGGTTGAAGGTCGGTATCACGACGGCAGTGCTTGCCATATTCGCCACAATATAAGGCAAAGCGCGCGCCGATGGAATTGAGAAACGTCGGTCAGGTGGAAGAGCGTTCGCATTCGCCGGGATCTTCGCGCTTTTTTTCTGGCCAAGTGGCCCTGAAATTGCTATTTTTGCACGAAAAAGCGAATTGACCGTGTATAGGTAGCCCCGGCCGTCGAAATTGCCGGCGCGCGGCAGCCACCAAGTACAGAAGTGTCAAAAAACGGAACCCCATAGACAAAAATAGTTTAGCAGCAGGTATTCTTGTTGAAGACCGACCAGACAAATTCGCTGCCGGACTTTCGAGTCATAAAGCCTAATCCCGGATGGGTGGCGCTCGATTTGCGCGCGCTGTGGAATTATCGCGAGCTGCTCTATTTCCTGGCTTGGCGAGATATCAAGGTACGCTACAAACAAACCGCCTTGGGAGTCGCGTGGGCGCTGCTCCAGCCTTTGATGCTCATGCTGGTTTTCAGTATTTTCTTTGGGCGTTTGGCCAAGGTGCCCTCGGATGGGCTGCCTTATCCACTGTTTGCTTTTTGTGCGTTGCTGCCGTGGCAACTATTCGCGCACCTCATGGCCGAATCGAGCAACAGTCTCGTCGCCAATGAAAGGCTGATTACGAAGGTCTATTTTCCTCGTCTTGTCATTCCGCTGTCAGCGGTTCTGTCGGGTCTAGTGGATTTCATGCTCGCATTCGTAATCCTCCTCGGCCTCATGCTCTACTACGGCATACCTGCTGCGGCGGGCGTCTGGACCATTCCGTTTTTTGTTTTGCTGGCCGTCGTTTCGGCTTTGGCGGTCGGGCTTTGGCTGTCCGCGTTGAACGTGCAATATCGAGACGTCAAATACACCATCCCGTTTCTCACTCAATTGTGGCTCTTTGTCAGTCCCGTCGCCTATCCGAGCAGTCTCGTGCCCGACTCGTGGCGCTTGCTCTATAGCCTGAATCCGATGGCCGGGGTGATCGATGGCTTCCGCTGGGCGTTGTTAGGCAAACCCGGGGGACCGGGAGTCGAGACGGCAGCATCGGTCGCTATGGTGCTCTGCTTGCTCGTCGGCGGACTCTACTATTTTCGGCGGATGGAAAAGACGTTTGCCGACTTAGTGTGAACATGAGTGAGATCGTTGTTCGAGCCGACAATTTGAGCAAGCTCTATCGCATTCGACAGCGAGAGCCGTACTATACGCTGCGCGACGCCATCGCCCATGCCTTCACTTTTCGTTGGTTTCACAATGGGCGGGTGTCAAGGGCGGCGGAGAACGTCTCGCCGCCAAATTCGCATTCGCCTTCCGCAAACGGGAGTTCCCGACCTGAGTTTATCTGGGCCCTAAAAGATATTGGCTTTGAAGTGAAGCGGGGCGAGGTCGTCGGCATCATCGGTCGCAACGGAGCCGGCAAAAGCACCTTGCTCAAGGTCCTTTCGGGTATAACGGAGCCGACCCAAGGCTGCGCTCAAATCCGCGGTCGAGTCGGGTCGCTTCTGGAAGTCGGCACCGGCTTTCATCCGGAGCTGACGGGGCGCGAAAATATCTATCTGAACGGCGCGATTCTGGGAATGAAAAAAGCAGAGATCAGCCGCAAGTTCGACGAGATCGTCGCGTTCGCCGAGATCGAGAAGTTTCTCGACACGCCGGTGAAGCACTATTCGAGCGGCATGTACATGCGGCTGGCGTTTTCCGTCGCCGCCCATCTCGAACCCGAGATCCTGCTGGTTGACGAAGTGCTCGCGGTCGGCGATGCCGCCTTTCAAAAAAAGTGCTTGGGGAAGATGAGAAATGTGTCGAACGACGGAAGGACAGTGCTGTTTGTAAGCCACAACATGGCTGCGATTAAGGCCCTCTGCCAATCGGCCGTGCTTCTGGACCATGGGCGTGCAGCCTATGCCGGATCGCCAAGTGAAGTCGTTCAGAATTACATCGCGAGTACAGATCCCGGTGAAGCCGAGGTTTTATTGGTGGATGAGAAGCTCCACCGAGGAGGCAATGACTTCCGTATCGAACGCGTCACGATTTTGGATGCGTTTGGCACTCCTTGCACGCGTATTGCGTTTGGTCGTCCATTTCAAGTTCTTTTGGAGGCCAACTTGCTCCGAGACGTCTCGGGATTGCACGTGGGCCTGGGCATTGCGTCACCTGACGGCACTCGGCTAACCACCACGCATCATAGCGACTCGATTCAAGACACGAACTTTCGCAAGGGAAGGGTGCTTTTGCGATGCTTTTTTGACAATAATTTTTATTCTCCCGGCC
>DASTOD010000420.1:0-4508 GCA_035762645.1 Binatia bacterium
AATTTTCCAAGCATAGGGGAGTTCAGTCTTGTTCTCCCACAGCACCGCCGCCATTTCACGATAGTGGCGCGGTTTGACTTGACCGACCAGTCCGAAGGGAATCAGCCGCGAAAGCTTGGTATCGTTGGATTTCAAGTGAGCCATAGTTCGGCAATAGTGAAACGTAGAAAGACAACAGTTGCAACCTCTTCGACCCGCAGAAAGGGAGACGCCGGTTGCGTTTTGCCCGCGTGAAAAATAATTTTCCCCATCGTAAACCGCGATCAACCCAAAAGCCAGGAGATCTATATCGAAGGGTGGATCGCTGCGAAAAAGCGGAAGGACTGGATTTCGCTATCCTGGCACCGGGGCATGGCGAACTCGGGACCAAGCGCGAGATCCGCGCCATCCGCCGCACTCAATCACCATGGGGGTTTTCTTGATGTGACGCTCCAGAGGGGTGAGAAACTCAACTACTTGCAGACTTCGCGGACTCAGAACCCGAGACATCCATCGTTATGATTCCGGGCGGGCTCACAGGAAGACGACGCCGCCATCCACCGCGATCGTTTGGCCCGTCATGAAATCGCTTAACGGCGAAGACAGGAATAGAACTGTGCCGACCAGATCTTGCGGCAGCTGCACGCGCTTCAGCGCGCGGTCGCTCAAGCGCGCTTGGCGCATTTTGATGATCTCTTCGGTCGGGTTTTCTTCGGACAGAGTCGAGCCTGGGGCAATCGCATTAACGTTAATGTTGTCGTCGCCGACCTCGCGCGCAAGCGTGCGGGTGAAACCAATGACCCCGGCTTTCGAAGTGACGTAGTGAATTCGGCCTGGGCTCCCGTTCAGGGCGGTCCCGGAAGAGATATTGACGATCTTTCCTGACTTCTGCCTGCGCATCGTCGGCAGCACCGCGCGGCAGCAAAAGAAAAGTCCCTTCAGATTCACCGCCATCATCCGATCCCACTCGGTCGGATCGATGGAATCGATGCCGCCGCGGTTCATCGGAATCGTGGCGAAGATCGCCGCATTGTTGACCAAGATGTCGATACGACCAAACTGCTCCAGGATGGTCTTCGCCATCGTCTGGGTCGACGGCTCGTTGGCGACGTCCACCTTCACGGGTAAAGATTTGGCGTCGGTCTGTGCATTGACTTCCTTTGCGACCTTGACAGCCGCGGGCTCGTCGATGTCTGCCACGACCACTCGAGCACCCGCGCCCCCGAAAGCCAAGCAATAGGCGCGACCAATACCGTGGCCGCCCCCTGTGACGACGGCGACTTTGTCTCTGAGTCCTTCAATCATTTCTCGCTCCTTAGTTGGAATTGATGTCAAAATAGACCGGAACTTTGAAGAGTGTCAAGATGAAGAACCCGGAGTATTGGAGTGATCCGATACTCCAACACTCCGTTTTTTTGCGCATTGGCTTCAGGCCGGTGCAGCGTGTTATCTTACGTGGCAGCCCCCTCTCTTTCTCCCCCCGCGACGGGGGAGAAGTAAAGAGGGGGAAGCCAGGATTGCACCATGCCTCGCTACACGGTGCTCGAGACCATTCGTAAGCTGGATCCTGAAAAAGACCATCAAGGGATCGTGTTTCTCTCCGCGTGCCATGACTTTCCGTTCGATACCACTCGAGCTTTGGAATTTGCGCTGTTCCGTACTTTCTGCGTACCCCGCATCTCGACTCTTCTGGATCGCACCGGCGAGTTTCGTGACCGGGCCCAGAAGCGCTATGATGACACCGACCTGATTGTGAGTGAGTTGATGGAGTGGGGTTACGATAGCGAACGGGGGAAGCGAGCGCTCAGGCGGATGAACCAGTTGCACGGCCGGTTCGCAATCGCCAATGAAGACTTTCTATATGTCTTGTCGACGTTCATTTATGAGCCGATCCGTTGGAATGTGCGTTTTGGTTGGCGGTTGATGTGCGAACAGGAGCGGCTGGGTTACTTTTATTTTTGGCGCGAAGTTGGCGGCCGCATGAACATCCGGGAGATTCCCCCACAGTACGATGCCTTTGAGCGCTTCAACCGCCAGTACGAGAGGCAAAACTACCGGTTCACGCCGTCCAATCAACGCGTGGGCGCGGCCACGCGCGAGCTATTCGTCGGTTGGTTTCCGAGATTCTTATCGCCGCTAGTGCGATCCACGATTTACGCTTTACTGGACGAACCGGTATTGGCGGCGTTCGGTTTTCCGAAGCCTTCCCGGCCGACGCGCTGGATAGTCGAGAAGGCTCTGCGCCTGCGGGCCGCCGTGGCGCGTTTTCTGCCGGCGCGGCGCCGCCCCCGGTTGCGTACGGAAATACGCCATCCGAGTTACCCTTCCGGATACGTGATTGAACAGTTAGGGCCGCCGGGCAAAAGTTAACGTGTCACCCTCATCGCCGCCCTCGCCGACAGGAAGAGCATGGATCGAATCCTCAACTGGCATGCGTAATTCTCGACGGCATTACCTATCCGCGTTTTTTTTCCTGGTTGTCTTCGCCTTCACCGAAACGCCGCTTTGCGTCGAAGAAAAAACTTCGGCGGGCAAATTGCTTACCCTCTGGGCGGGGATGTTGCCGATCATCCTGGCAGCTCCCCACGGCGGCCGAGAGCCGATCGCCGGCATGGCACCGCGCCGAGGGACCGACGTTGCCGCTTTTAGCATAGGGCGGGATCACAACACCGCTGAAATGGCGGCAATGATGGCCCACAAACTTCGGGAGAGACTGGCGGCAAGACCGTTTCTTATCGTGGCACGGTTCGATCGCAAATACCTGGATGCCAATCGAGCGCGAAAAGATGCCTATGAATCCGAGGCAGCGAGGCCATACTACGACGCGTATCACGATGCGCTCATGGATGCGTGCGTGCAGGTGCAGCGGAAGTGGGGGCGCGGGCTGTTGCTCGATATCCATGGGCAAGGAGCGGAAGCCGGAATGATTTTTCGTGGCACGGACAACGGCAGGAGCGTCTCCGCGCTGCTCCGGAGTTTTGGTGCAGAAGCGCTCACCGGCGCAAAGAGCATCCTGGGTCAAATGGAACTCAGAGGTTACAGAGTCGCCCCCAGCTCAGCTGGCGACCAGCGCGAAAGACGATACGCGGGGGGTTACACCACGCGTACCTATGGCAGCCACAGCGGGACCGCCATCGATGCTATTCAACTCGAACTCGGGGCCAGCCTTCGATCTCGCTCCAATATCGATCGGACGGCTTCCGACTTCGCTGACGCGATTCAAGTCTTCGTGAAGTCTTATTTTCCGATGTTGGACCGCCCGGAGTTTTCGGTTCCGGTGCCTTAGCGGCCGAGACGGGTTGCAATGGCCAATTAACGTTTTACAGTAAATGTAACACTATGCCTGATCCGCGAAAAGATCCCGAATTCGACGCGCAAAAAGCCGAAGCATTTGGCGGCCGGTTATTGACGGCACTCAACAACGGCGCTCTCTGTCTCATGATTTCCGTGGGTCATCGCACCGGGCTATTTGACGCCATGCGTGAACTTCCGTCCGCCAGCTCGACCGAGATTGCCGCCAAGTCAGGTTTGGATGAACGTTACGTTCGCGAGTGGCTTGGGGCGATGGTGACCGGAGGAGTCGTCGAGGTCGACCCGGCCGCGGGCAAATACTGGTTGCCACCAGAACACGCAGCTTACCTGACTCGGGCCGCAGGGGCCGACAACGTCTCCGTGTTCACGCAATACATTGCCCTCTTGGCCGGCGTTGAGGATGACATCGTCGAATGCTTTCACAAGGGCGGCGGAGTGCCGTACGAAAAATTTCCGCGCTTTCATGCGGTGATGGAAGAGGACAGCGGCCAGTCGGTGCTTTCCTCACTCGAGTCGCACGTATTGCCGCTCGTGGCGGGTCTTTCCGAACGGCTGACGGATGGGATCCAGGTGCTCGACGTCGGCTGCGGTCGTGGCCGGATCATGAACCGGCTTGCCGAGCTTTACCCGCAGAGCCGGTTTACCGGCATCGATATTTCAAGCGAGGCGATTCTGTTTGCCTGGCGGGAAGCGGCTGATAAACGACTGCGCAACGTTGAGTTCATCGTCACGGACTTGAGCGACTTTCATGAGAAGGCGGAAAGACAGGCGTTTGATTTGATCACAACCTTCGATGCGATTCACGATCAGGCAAAGCCTCTCAACGTGCTCAAAGGGATCTTTCGAGCGCTCAGAACCGATGGGGTTTACCTGATGCAGGACATCAAAGGCTCCAGTCATATACCCGAGAATATCGGGCACCCGATCGGCACTTTTCTCTATACGGTATCCTGTATGCATTGCATGACGGTATCCCTGGCGCGAGGGGGCGAAGGATTAGGCGCGATGTGGGGAGAGGAAAAAACCCGGGAATATCTTACGCGGGCCGGGTTTCAATCAATTGAAAAACACGAGTTGCCACACGATATTCAGAATAATTGGTACGTCGTCAGAAAGTAAAGATCCTGGAGTAGTGCAGTGTTGGAATATTGGAGTGCTGGGTTTCTAAGATTGCATCACTCCATTACTCCATCACTCCAACAACCCATTCCTTCCTA
>DASTOD010000421.1:0-7368 GCA_035762645.1 Binatia bacterium
CGGTTCGGATTATGGCCATCAGGATCCGTCCGAAGAGCGGCAACTAGTGGCGGCCATGCGCGCGCGAGAGGATATTCCAACCGCGCTTACGGATAAGATCTTCTTCGATAATCCAAAGCTGTTATATCCGTTGAACTAGCACTACGTGCCGTGAGGGGTCAGGCGTTAGGCGTAAGGCGCGAGCACCCAAACGGTCGGCCCCTCGATACGCCACCGCAAGGCGGTGGCTACTCGGGGCCATCGGAGTTCCGTGGCCGTTTCTTCCGAGTAGGCCGTCCCTTCGCTACGGTGGCCAAGAACGCCACCTACGCAGGGTAGGCGGAGTACAAAGCCCGATAATCCTGAGTAGGCCCGAAGGGCCGTAGCGAAGGACTCGGGATAGTCGGGATTAATGCGTGACGGCTGTTCGGATACTCGGCATTATTCCGACCTGCCCCGAGTAGCGCAACGCGCGTATCGAGGGGCTCGGGACAGTCGGAACAAAATCCGCTTCCCCGAGTAGCGACGTTCGAGTCGCGTATCGAGGGGATACGCCGGAACGGTAGGGTGATTACGAATCGATGGTGGGAGAAAAAGAATGACTAAACAGTTTCAACGGTTGGCGAGTTGCAGTCTCTGGGCGTTGGCTGTGCTGACATTTTCGGTGCAGCTGGTGAAGACAGACGTGGCCGATGCTCAGCCCCTCCAAACCATTAATATGGCGATCCCGGCGAAAAGTTTTCAGATGGTCATTTATCCGCTGGCGAAGGAGCGCGGATTTATGAAGGAAGAAAGCATAGACTTGCGGGTTATCTATATTGCCCCGGTGACCAGCATCCAGGCGATGCTTGGCGGCGACGTTCAGTTTACCGGGGCCGGCTCCAGCGCGCTCGTGAGCATCGCCAGGGGTAACACGCCTCTTAAGGTGGTCCTGGCGACCAATGATCGGGTTCTTCAGTGGCTGCTGGTGCGCCCTGAGATTGCCAGTCCTAAAGATCTCAAGGGGAAGAAAATCGCAACCACCGGTGTTGGGGCGATCGCCACATTCATGCTGCGCCAAATTCTCAGCAAGCACGGTCTCGACGGCAACAAGGATGTGACTTATCTCGACGTCGGCCAAGGAAATCAGCTGCCTGCTCTGCTCGGTGGCGGCTTCGACGCTGCGGTACTCAGCGTGGAGCAGCGCTACATCGGTCTTGATAAAGGCATGCGGCAGATGTTCTTTTTCGGTGACGAGGTGAAAAATTCGTGGGGAACGCTCGCAACCACGGACAAACTCATCAAGGAGAATCCCACAATGGTCGGCGGTTTCGTCCGCGCGGCGATCAAGTCGCTGCGTTACATGCGCCAGAACCGGGAAGGAACTATCTCAGCGTTGCTCAAATTTTCCGGCGTCTCGCGAGAACAGGCGGCTCGGGTGTACAACGACCTCATCGGTACCTTTACCCGCAACGGAGCGGTGGACGAGGAAACCCAGAAGAATGATTTGAACATCATTCGGCAAGTCGTGAACGCTGCTGAACCGGTTCCGGCGGCGAGAGCATACGACTTCAGCTTCGCCCATGACGCGGATCCCTCGGTACGGCCTGACGGCCTACTCGGGATACCCGGGAAATAAAATCCGACCGCCCTGAGTAGCGACCTTCCGAGGTCGCGTATCGAGGGGTGCGGTTCTTGCAGAACCTACTCGGGATAATCGGAGCTAACATCCGATTACCCTGAGCAGCCACCTTTGGTGGCGTATCCCTCGCTACGCGCTGCGCGCCACTCGGGACACTCGGTTTAGGAGAGGCCGAGTCCCCGAGTAGCCCCTCGCTACGGCTTCTCCGAAGCCTACTCGGGATAAACGGTATTGCTGTCCGATCGCCCCGAGTAGTCGTGGTTTCGGCGACGTATCCCTCGCTACGGTTCCCAAGGAACCTACTCGGGATGGTCGGAAGCTGATATCCGATCACCCCGAGTAGCGAGCGTCTTCGATCGCGTATCGAGGGGTACGGCACGCGCGAATTTGGCGGATGCACCATGGCTCGGCCGTTTTTCACATACATACTACGCTGCGCCGACGGATCGTACTACGTCGGCCACACCGATGACGTCGAGCATCGGGTTACACAGCACGAGAGTGCCTTGGCCGGTTACACGGCAACTCGGCGATCGATTCAACTGGTTTGGTTCGAGGAGTTCCCGACGCGCGAAGAGGCGAAGATCGTTGAAGCGCAGATCAAGAAGTGGAGCCAGCGGAAAAAAGCGGCGTTAATCGACGGTAAGATCGACGAGCTAAAGAAAGCGGCACGCAAGGACTGGGCGTCGTACCGCCAGCGCCGGTCCGCAAAATCCTAAGGTAACCGACCAGCATGAGTAGGCGGCGCGGAGCGCCGCCGTAGCGAAGGGTATTCACTATTCACTAAGCTGTTTCTTTGCCAACTCTTCGACGAACTTCACCAGCCCCGAGTGATCCAGGTCGCCGTTTCCCATGGATCGCATAGCGGTCATCATCTGAGCCACCGTGCCGCTTACCATCAGCGGCACGCCGTACTCACCGCCGGTGGCCAGGGCGATCTTCATATCTTTCTCGTGTAGCCGGATGCGGAAGCCCGGCTTAAAATTGCGCTCCAACATCTTCTGACCGTGCGCTTCGAGGATTTTGGACTGCGCGAAGCCGCCGAGCAGCGCCTGCCTTACCTTGGCGGGGTCGACACCCGCCTTGGCGGCGAGAACCAATGCTTCGCTGACGATAGCGATGGTCGTTCCGACGACCATCTGATTGGCCGCCTTCGTGACCTGGCCCGCGCCGGCGTCGCCGACGTGCACGATGTTTTTACCGAGAGCCTGAAAGATCGGCATGGCCTGCTCGACCGCAGAAGTTTTGCCACCGATCATGATCGAAAGCGTCGCGCCGATTGCGCCCGCTTCGCCGCCGCTCACTGGCGCGTCGAGCATGTCGATGCCCCGCTTTTCAGCTTCCTTGGCAAGCCTGCGCGAAACGACCGGCGAAATGCTCGACATATCGATCCACAACATGCCCGGTTTCGCTCCGGCGAAGACGCCCTGCTCCCCGGCGTACACTTGTTCCACGTCCGGCGAGTCCGGCAGCATCGTGATAAGGACTGCGGTTCGCTCAGCGACTTCTTTTGAGCTTGTAGCCGCCTGCGCGCCTTCCTTGCTTAGTTCTTCGACCGCCGCTCGGCTCCGGTTATGAACCACAAGCGGATAGCCGGCCTTTAAAAGATTTCGCGCCATGGGTTTTCCCATGATGCCGAGGCCGATGAAACCGATTGTAGGATTACTCATCGATCTTTCCCTCCCAGATTATTGTTTTGGTCTTCTGGGTTTCCGGTGAAGAGCAATTCACCACAGAGACGCCGAGTTCGCAGAGAGTCTGTTCAAGCCATGATGTTTAGACGATTTTCTCTGCGCCCTTCGCGCCTCGGCGGTGAAATTTCCCAATACTCCTTCACACAAAAGCCTGAAGAACTATTGTTTTCATGCCAGAGGCAAACCTGTATTCGCCCTGGTCGCTTCATCATGAAGCTTGAGAATCGGCGCTACCTCTTGGTGAGGCCAGCCCGACCCTACATTCTCGATTAGTCGACACGTGGCTTTTTGTGCCGTCGCTTGCTGGTAGGCGGCAAGCCAAGCTTTGAATTTTTCCTCATCGATATCATTTTCTCTCGGATACTGGTTGGGGGGATTCCGGGAGCCGCAGCGCCAGGGTTTGGGCGTTAAGCGCGCTCGAAAACTCTCACGGGCCCGACAAAGCCGGACAAAGGCGGGGTCCGCCTCCACGGCGTTCATGATATTTTCGGACTCGGATGAGCCCGGTTGGAAAACTCGATCCGTGGCCATCAGGCGAAAACCGCCTGCGGTGCGGTATATTCGAAACGCTGCAGTCGAAATTTCAGTGAGGCGCTTCTTTATATTGTCCAACGCTTCTGATTCAGCCGGGGCGCGACGCTGGAACAAACGAGCAATCCGCTGCCCCAGAGTGAGGTCAGGCAAGTCAATGTCGACGAACATGACTTGGGATGTGTTGAGAACCAGGCATCCATAACCGTTTCGCGTCACAACGGCAGAGGCGTTGCCGTTTTGCGGATCCAGCTCCCGAACGATCTCCTCCCGCAGCGGCCGGCTTCCGTATGGATAGTCGCGCGAAAGTTCCAGACCCTGCTCGGCTCGTCTGACCATGCGCTGTAGGGTCTCGTTGGCGCGTCGCTGAGCCTCGGCTCGATCGTTTTCGGACCAGCCCCAGGCGGTAAGAGGCATGGGTCCGCGCGGCCCATGAGCCTCTTTGACGGCACTCACCCAAATCCGAGGGATCTTCATTTAACACGGCCCAGCGAATGCGCGCCGATCATTAAACCTTCTGGGGAATTGCGATCGTACCAGTTGGGTGCGTCGGGTCAAGCTGAAAATGTCCGGGCGGTGTTATCAAGCAGGTGACGACGCGATTTGTCTGCGGGCGATGGAGAGATTAGAATAAGCGACGTGAAATTCGAGCGGCGCTCCCTGCCTGATAGGATTACCGGACTGTGGCAACTGGCCTTTAACCTTCGCTGGACTTGGCACAAAGAGGCCCGCGAGGTGTTTCGACGGCTGGACTACCCGCTCTGGCGGCTGACTTCGCATAATCCGGTGCGCATGCTTCACTTGGTCGCGAATCAACGCCTGAAGCAGGCAGCACGGGATCCTGCTTTTGTCGCCCTCTACGATGCCGCCGTCGAGGGTCTGGGCCGCGCCTTGACAGCCAAAAAATCTTGGTGGGCGCGAACCTATCCGGGTCTGCCGAACCATCCGATAGCCTACTTTTCCGCCGAATTTGCGCTGCACCAGTCCTTACCCATCTATGCCGGTGGTCTCGGGGTTCTCGCCGGCGACCACTGCAAGGAAGCAAGCGATCTAGGAATTCCGCTCGTCGGGGTCGGCTTCATGTACCCGCAGGGCTACTTTCACCAGAGTATCACGTCATCGGGGCAACAAGAGGAGCTGTACGAACACGTAGAGTGGGATCGAGCGCCGGTGGAACAAGTGGTCACCAAAGACGGCACGCCTTGTACCGTAGCCGTCGCCCTGGCGAACCGCGTCGTGCACGTTTCGGTGTGGTGCGTGCGTGTCGGCGCCGTGAAGATTTACTTACTGGATACTTCGGTTGCGGAGAACGAGCCGGCGGATCGCGAGCTTACGGATCGACTCTACGGCGGTGATCGCGAGACACGACTTAAGCAGGAAATCATATTGGGCATTGGAGGTGTGCGGGTGCTTCGGGTTCTGGGCTACCAGCCTGGCGTCTGGCATCTGAACGAGGGCCACACGGCGTTCGTCGCGCTCGAGAGGATGCGTGAGTTTTTGGACCGCGGCGATAACTTCGATAGCGCGCTCGAGAAAGTACGCCGATGCACGATCTTCACCACGCACACTCCGGTCGCCGCCGGGCACGATACGTTCCCCATGGATCTTGTGGCGTCTTACCTGGCGGAGCACTGGGGCAACGCCGCTTCGCAGCGGGACGAGTTTCTAAGACTCGGGTATCACGACAATGGTGTTGGACCGATGTTCAACATGACTGCGTTGGCCATCCGTAGCGCCAACGTGACGAATGCCGTTAGCCAAGCTCATCAACGGGTCACGCTCGATATGTGGTCAGGAATGTGGGCAGGCACCGCCGATAAGGACACTCCTTTGAAAACCATTACGAACGGCGTCCACGTTCCCACTTGGATCGCGCCGGATATGGCCAGGCTCTTCGAACGTTATCTGGGCGTGAACTGGATGGATCGCCATGATGCGGCAGAGCTAAGAGACGGCATTTCGATGATCCCGGACGAGGACCTGTGGGCTGTTCGCGAGGCGCTGCGGAGCTACCTCATCGCATTTATTCGAGAGCGCGCCCGGCAGTTGTGGACGCAAAAGCAGATGACGGCCGCCCGGGTGGTAGCGGCAGGTACGCTATTGGATCCAGCGGCGCTCACGATTGGGTTTGCCCGGCGGTTTACCGATTACAAACGGCCGGAACTGGTCTTTCATGATCCTGAGAGATTGATTCGCATCCTGACGGCCTTCCGACGCCCCGTTCAGATCGTGTTTGCGGGCAAAGCCCACCCGGCCGATGAGCCTGGCAAACATCACCTGCAGAGTATTTTCAGTCGGGCTATCGATCCTGGATTTGGCGGTCGGATCGCCTTTGTGGAGGACTACGATCTACATGTTGCACACTTTTTGGTGCAGGGGTGCGATGTTTGGTTGAATACGCCGCGTAAGCCCTTCGAAGCGAGCGGAACCAGCGGAATGAAAGCATCTCTCAACGGCGTGCTCCACCTCAGTACCGATGATGGGTGGTGGGCGGAAGGCTACACAGGATCAAACGGCTGGTTGATCGACGGTGGCGTCGCGGAGGATCCGGCCGCCGTGGACGCAGCCGACGCCGAAGTGCTCTACCGACTTCTTGAAGAAGCAGTCGTCCCGACGTTTTATGAACGCGATGCCAACAAAGTCCCACAGAGCTGGCTGCAGATGGTAAAAGAGGCGATTTGCACGACCATGCCCCGCTTCAGCGCGCGGCGCATGGTCAAGCAGTATAGCGAGTGGATGTACGCGCCGAGACTTCAATAGAAGCAGGCCGTGATACAGCTTCGGATCAAAATCCGAAAACCGAAACTCGAAATCCGAAACAAACCGAAATCCCTAAATCCGAAATCCAAAACGAGATCGTTTGGAATTTTGCGTTTTTTCATCATTTGGATTTGTTTCGGATTTTCGGATTTCGAGTTTTTCTGGCTTCACATTCCCTTGGCGTCAAGCGTAGGTCTGATAAATCCCTTCGAATTTGCCGAGTTTGATCCTTACCATGTACGCGGCGCTCTCGCGCACGAGCCGTTCGTCGCGCGGTGTCTTGACCATGCGGGCGATTAGGTCGGCGGACTGCGCCGTATGTTCCTTGTCCGCGACCATATGGACGGTAAAAAATTCCAGCGCGTCGTCGCCCAAGCCATAGTGTTTGCGTAGGTACGTGTTGAATTCTTCGGAATACCGGCAGACCATGCTTTCGCTCGTCAGGGCTGAAGCGCGGTTTTGCGCCGGGATGCCCGTCAGCGCATTATACACTGTTCGCGCCGAATGGATCTGGCATTCGAAGATCTGTGTGGCGTCGGAGAAATCTTGCTCTTTAAGCCCCAGGGCAAGGCCGAAACGCCTGGCCAAATCGGGATGCGACTGCTCTTCGTTGAATTGATGACTGAATAGGCCGAACATTTCGGGGTCGTGCGCGTTTTTCACCATCCCCAGAGCGAATGCCCTGAGAATCGCTTTATTGTGGAGATAATGCTGAACGGCCCAGCCTTGAAGCCTGCGGACCGTGAGTTTGCCTTCGCGCAGTTCCGAGAAATAGCGACTTTC
>DASTOD010000422.1:0-3485 GCA_035762645.1 Binatia bacterium
CAAAGTTCAAATGTTCAATGTTCAAGAAGCTCTGAATTCACAGGAAATCGTCAAAGACTTCGAAGCCGCCCTGGAACAGTTGAAATCGCCGGGTCAAAGGCTGTCTGATCGCTAACCCAGTATCAGATCGCGTTTTTCTTCTTTCAATCAAATCAAAACACCAAGGCCGGCGAGTTCTCAGTTGCGGCGTTCGGATCTTCTTTGGCGCGATATTAATATTGTGCCCAGTTTTGCGCCATATAAAAAACCGGTGCGGTAGGTATGACCCCGGGGCCAGGGAGGTGAGGGAACAGCAGTCGAAGATTTGCAGGACTGAAACGTTCCGGGCTAGAATGCCACATGTGTTAAGCGATCTAATTGTGCGTATAGAGGAGCGGAACAGGAAGGTTGTTCGGGCTAATGATGAAGGTATTTGTCAGGGGGTGAATCCGTGAAAACTGCAATTCAGGCTGAGCTGCCGGAACAACTGGTCGCGGAAGCGCGCACCTTTGTGGAGCAGGGCTGGGTAGGCGACTTCGACGAACTGCTCGCAGAGGCGCTGCGCCGGTACCTGGAATCACATTCCATGCGGCTGGCGGAATCATTCATTCAGGAGGACGTGGCCTGGGGGTTGCGTGGCCGAGAATGAGCCTGCGCCCCTGATAGTCGTGTGCGATGCCGGGCCCCTCCTTGGTCTGGTAGCGCACGGGACAATTGGCGTGCTTCTGCGCGCCATCCGCCGTCAACAGAAGACAAAGGACGAAATCGTAAGGCTGTTGCGGTCTCTCCCTACCGCCTCTACACTGCACATTCGGACCGCCCTGTTGGAAGAGATCATCCGCGAAGTAGAACAATCCCACTAAAACTTATACCGAGCCGAGGGAGCACGGCGGCTGAGCTTAAGTGACAGGCATTTTTGCGATGCTCGCTAAACAGGACCTCACTATGAAGAAAATAGCCCTGCTCTTTTGCTTCTTGATTACTGTTCTTTCTGGATGCTCCTCGGTCATCAGTAACAGCGAGAGCTTTTATAAGGACATGCCTCGCCGGCCGATTAATTGGCGCGAGTATTTGACCGATTGAGATCCACTCAAATACTGGATGTCTGAGGAAGGAGGAGATAGTGGCGAAGGTGAAGATCGGTTTCATCGGCTCAAGCGCGCCGTCCAGCCCGCATCACGATAGCTTCAAGGCTTTTATTCCCAGCGATATCGACTTCACTTTTGTGCAAGAAGCAGGTGCCAGCGGCTCGCTATGGGATGCCAAGGGGAAGCTCGATGCATTGATTCAACAGGCTCGGGCATTGGTAGAGCAGAACGGGTTGGACGGGCTGATTCTCAGCGGCGCGCCCAAAGAAGTGCTCAACCCTGGAATGACGGCTCGCCTGGCCGCGGAACTAACCGTTCCTGTGGCGACGGCACTGCGATCATCGGCCGCCGCGCTAAAGGCGTTCGCGGCCAGACGGATACTGCTGATGACGCCCGTGGATGACCAAATGAAAGAACTCTACCGCGACTATCTTGCCGCGTTCGAGATCGAGGCCGTCTATTCGCCGCAGATATTGCGCGCTCACACCGACGCGCAGAAACTGACGCCCGAAGACGTTGCGAAGATGACGCGGGAAACATTCGCCGCGCACTCGAATATCGATGCGATCTACTTTCAAGGCGCCTTACTTGATCCGTTAAAAGTGTTAGACCGCCTGGAGTCTGAGCTCCAGGTGCCGATTGTCGCCAGCAATCCCGCAATGCTCTGGGTTGTTCTCTCCAAGGTCGGGCTCAGCTACAAGATTTCCGGGTACGGCAAGCTCCTCGCGACCTGGCCGGCCTTACCCGCCGGCGTGTGGTGAGTTTCGTTCTCGGCAAAAGATTTGGAGGAGACAATGGCGGTATTCCAATCCGTGGTAAATGCGTTGAAAGCGCTCGCAGTCGGTGATCGGGTTAAGGTTACCCTTCGGCCGGAAATTGGACGGTTCCCCAATCCGACGGAAGGGCAGATCACAGAAAAGGATGACGCTGGAAACTTTTCGTTAAAATCAGAACAAGGGGTCATTCAAGTTCGCGTTGGTGATGTTCTCTCGATCACCAGACTAGAACGATAAACCGCAATCCCTCGGCTTCGCATACGGCCGAAGCCAAGCGGTGTAGTAATCGTTCGGCTGTGACTGACAAAGGAGGAGATCGTCATGAAGATCGACGGAGCATGTCATTGCGGCTACATCACCTACGCTGCGGAAATCGATCCCGACAAGGTCGGGATATGCCATTGCACGGATTGCCAGACCCTATCGGGTACCGCCTTCCGCACTAGTGTTCCCGCGGCAAAGGATGTGTTTAGCTTAGGTGGTGGACAACCAAAGATTTACGTTAAGACTGCCGAAAGCGGCGCCAAGCGCGCCCAAGCGTTCTGTCCCGAGTGCGGCACGCCGATCTACTCGACAGCCGTAACCGACCCTCAGGTATTCAATATCCGCGTGGGCACGGTGCGCCAGCGAGCCGAGCTGCGGCCCAAGACACAAGGCTGGTGCCGATCCGCGCTCGACTGGGTCATGGATCTGCACTCCGTAAGGCAGTTTGCTAAACAACGGACCAGTTAGGGCAGATTGCGGCCGGACCGACCGTGGCGATCTTCAAAGACCTCATCCTTGCCGCATAGAACCTGTTGTTTGTGCTGGTGACCGCCAGCTCCATCATCGTTACCGTCTGATGTACAGAGTCGAGCGATCGCGGGTGACCACGAGAAATGTTGAATTCGCGCTGCGGCCCACGATGGCGGTTTGATTAATCACCGGCCGCGCCCCCGGCGAAAGGCGCGATCTATACCCCAAACCACGGCTCCCCGGCTCGCGATATATAGGAAAACGAAGCAATAGAAGACCGCTCGCTCTCCGGTATTCAAAATAGGCCAGAAACCTCTCGGAAAATGAGCCTGAAAATAAGCAACGGCCATCTCCCCGCTGGCGATAAAGGCGGCGTAGCCGGTAAGGAGCCCCAATGCGATGAGGAGCCCACCAAAAAATTCGATGATGCCTGCCAGTCCCATCTGTGAAAAAAGGGGAGCCGCTTCGCCCGAGCCGCCCATTCCGCCAAAGAGACCGAAGAGCGGTCGGGCTCCGTTACACGCAAATAACAAACCCACTATGATCCGCATAAGCGCATAGAGGTAGTCCGAGTACCTGCCGAGAAATTTTTCCATAGCCGTCCTCCTTCACGCGACAATATTCGCCAAATCTATGCGAGTCAAAGACCGACGGCAGAGAGATTTTTGGTCCGAACGATGCGGAAATATTCAACGACCTTCAGATACGCCCATCTAGTGTCCTGACCCAGAAATTCGCCACATAATTCCCTCCCTCACTCCGCCCAAAAATCTCCCCTTCCCCTCTTTTTCCAAAGAGGGGTTAAAGTCCTGGAGCGAAACTTCCCCCTCTCGGCTCCGTGGACTAACGCCTTTCCCTTCCTGACTGAACACGGCCGAACTCTCACCCTCCATGTGTTCTTTAGTTT
>DASTOD010000423.1:0-24526 GCA_035762645.1 Binatia bacterium
TCGATCGGTGCCGATCGCTCGCCGGTCACCGGAGGCTTTGGTAAAAGGTTGGGATGAATCGCTTCGAGCGATTTTTACTTCTCTGGTCGGTGATCTGAAAACGGCCAACCTGCAGCAGGCAAGCACCTCGCCTACTCCGCCCGCCGGATACGGCAGAGATAAGAGCGATGGGGTAGAGAGCCGCTGATCGGATCCGCAAGATCGGTTCCGATAAGCAGGCTCGGGTTTGCGCCCTCGTCTAAGTAGGCATCGTAGCCCGGCAGCTCAAGTTCCTCGCACGCTTGCCACCAACCATGTTGGCAACAGACAACTCCAGGCACGATGTTCGGAGTCACACGAGCGCGGACCCTGATGGCGCCGCGCGGACTTTCGATCACCATCCATTGCTTGTTCTTGATGTCGAAGCGGGCGGCGCTTTCAGGGTGAATGTCGGCCGTCGGTTCCGGCGCGGCCTTACGCAGACTAGGCAGCGCGCGCTGCTGGCTATGAATGAAAGTCGTGAACTTGGCGTTGGTGAGAACGAGCGGATACTCCGCGGCGAGCGCCGGCTGGCTTAACGGGCTGACGGCGGGTTCGACGTATTGGGGCATAGGCGGATAGCCGTGGGCCGCGAACGTGTGGCTGTAAAGCTCGACTTTCCTGGAGGGAGTGGCGAAGCCCCGAACCCCGCCATCGTTAGTTTGCTTCGTATGCTTCTCGTATGTTGGATCGGTGGGGCGTGAAATTCCTCCCGGATTGCCTTTGAGCTGTTCTAAGGTAATGCCGGTCGGAGCCAGTTCATGGGCATAGCCGGCGTCCACGTCGCCGTGCCAAAATTTTTCGCCGAAGCCGAGCCGCTTGGCGAGCTCAAAAACAATCCAGGTATCGGAGCGGCGCTCCGCGAGAGGCTCGACCACCGCGGAGCGATACTGCAGGTGCGTTTTACCGCGCGGTCGGTGTTCGAAGGCGGTCGTGAGATTGGACATCTCCAGAAAGCTCGCGGCCGGTAGAACATAATCGCAGAGCTCCGCGGTCGGAGTCATAAAAAGCTCCGCGGCGACCGCCAGCTCCAGAGCGGAGAACGCCGCTCGCCCTCTGTTTGAATCTCCGGTGGACATGATGGTGTTGGAGCCGAAATTGAGAATGGCCTTTACCGGGTAGGGACGTTCTTCGAGCACGGCCGTAAAGACATCGTAGGCGGCGCAATTGCCGGGTTTGGCCGGCGGGCCGATCGGTTTTCTCTCACGCCCCACGCGCAGCGCAGCCACATCCTTCGCTAAGAATTCTTTGCCGCCCACGTCGTTGGTCGGAATTTTTGGGAAGATCACGTTTCCGCCCGGCCGGTCGAAATCCCCGAGCAAAGCGTACAGTGAGGCGATCGCGCGGCTCGTCTGGGTGGCGTTCGTGTGTTGGCCGACGCCGTTCCACATATACATGCTCACGGGCCGGTTGTGGGCGAGCAGAAGAGCGGTTTTCCAGACCTTGTCCGCCCTGACCCAGGTGATTTTTTCCGATCGTTCCGGGGCGTAGGCGGAGGCGATTTCGCCCAGGCGCTCGAAAGCCGGCTTGCATGCGATCTCTAAACCGTGCTTGGTTTTCAACGAGCGCGCGCCAAAGAGAGCAGGCTGGACGCCGTCGCGCTCGAAAACGCCGGTTGCGCCGTCGTAAATCACCGGTTCACTCTTCAATTCATCCCAGACAACGTAGCGGTCGGGAGAGCCGTCCTCACTCAGATCCGCTTCGGTCACAAGTCTGCCGGAGGCTGAATTTAGCAGAAGGGGTCCGTTCGTCCATCGACGCACGAAGGCGACGTCGTACCAGCTCTCTTCCATCAAACAATGAATCATCGCCAGGGCCAGCGCGCCGTCCGTTCCCGGCCGCACCTGAAGCAGCATGTCCGCTTGACTGCCGGTTCCTACGCGCCGCGGATCGATGACGACTGTTTTCATGCCCCGCGCCCGGGCGGCAACGATGTCGTGCGCGAGAATAAGCGATGTCGAGCTGGGATTGTGGCCCCAGAGAACGAAGGTTTTGCTGTGCGCGAGGTCCGGTGTCGGCAGGTTGGCGCCGAACGTGAAGCTGAAGCCCGTGTCTCTGTGCCAGTTGCAGACGTGAGTCGTAGAGACCCAGTTCGGGCTGCCGAAAGCATTAAGAAAGCGTGCCAGCCAGCGCATCGCATCGTCGATGGATGTGCCGCTGCCGGTGCCCTTTGCCAATGCAATGGCCTTGGGGCCGTGCCGCTTACGGATAGCCAAGAGTCTATCGGTAATATCTGTGAGCGCTTCATCCCAGCTGACTCTTATCCAACCCGGGTCCGGGTCGGTTTTGGGCCGTGTACGCTTCAGAGGGTAGTCAAGGCGGTCGGGATGATAGAGGAGTTCCGGAGCGGCTTTGCCCTTGATGCACATCACTCCCCCGTTTGGATGGTCCGGATCGGGGTCGAGCCGAGCGACCCGGCCATTCTCGACGGTTGTGATGGTAGCGCAGTGCGCGGTACAGAGGGCGCAATAGCCGCGGACTCTGTACGAAGTTGCGGCGAGATCGGCCATTGGTAGTCGAAGATACTCCAAAGCTTCGCGCCTTTCCAGTTGGCGTGATTGAGCTCAACCCGCCTTGACAGTCGAAGCTACTGTAGGCTAAGAAAATGACCTCCGGGATTCTCCGGCCCTGGCCTGCTAATCTCCTCGATTCGACCAAATTGGGCCCGGCGAGGCGTTTTTACCGAGATCCCAGGTGAGATACATTCGGCCTTTTAACAGTCACGTCGCGGAAAGGAGATCCTAATATGGCTAAGCGGCCACATATACTTATCAGGCACCAATTTCAAAGAGGCCGGCGAATTCCGGGCGGATTAACACCGGAGCGTTTCGCAAGAATAACCAATATACTTAGAAACATTCTCATCGATATGGACAGAGCGATAAATACGGAGCTGAAAAAATCACCCAGACGTTACAATTTTGACTTCAGGCCGAAAGAGTTGCACATCCGCCTCAATGAGAGTGGCAAACCGTTTCCTCTGCCGATTTTCACCGGCTGGGTCGAGTCCGCCGATGTCCGACGCACGAGAGAAGCGTGGAATCATCCGGACCCGGGCCTCCACCGTTTTGGCGATGACGTCTATTCCGAGATTTACGGCGAAGCGCTAAACTATGCCCAGCACAAGGATCGTAAAGAGCATTTTAGATACAGAGACTGGGCTGCAAGCGAGCTACTTGAGAAGAGAGCCGGCGAAAAAGCAACAGACCCCAAGGCCGGCAATCTGTTCCAGACATGTCTCGCCATTGTTGCCCAGGGTCGCGCGGTTGGAACTCTGGTCGTGGGATTTAAAAGAGAACCACCGGAGCCATTGCTCGGGATAGCCCGGAAAATACTGGGTGAATGGGCCAGAGGAACCGGACGGAATAGACGTAAGGCTTTACTCAATTTTCTTAATGACTTTGATCTTGGGGGGCCGCTTCTTAAAGATTCTAACTGGTGGAAGCGGATTTAACCTCATGCGGCAGTTCAAACGCTCCGAAGTCGCTAAAAGGAACCTTTTCTTAGAAGAATCGGACCTCAACAAAGAGTTACTCGGACGGACCCGAGAACTGGCCGCTCTCCTCGAAATCACGCAAACCGCGACTCAGTCGCTCGAAACAGAAAAGATCCTCAATGATACGCTGGATAAGTCGTTGGAGATCCTTGATTTTGATGTGGGTTACATCCGCACCTTGGACCGGGAGAAGAAAAACTTGATTGTTCGAGTGGCTAGAGGTTTATCGTCGCCCGAATTCTTACGCACGACATTTCCTTTGGACTCTCCTGATCCGATCGTCGGGAAAACAGTTTTCAAAACGCAAAAGCCCTACATCAGTACAGATATTCGCAACGACCCGATGTTTAAAGCGCGCACGATGGAAAAAGAGGGGCTTATCTCAGTGGCGATGGTCCCTATCGCCTCGAAACAACGCGCAATAGGCTTTCTGGCCGTCGGCAGTAAAAAGCGCCACAAGTTCACCAAACGGGAAGTTCGTCTGTTGTTGGCCTTCAGTTCGCAGCTGGGCGGGGCGCTGGAGAATGCCCAGCTCTATGACGAAGTCAATAAAGACAAGGCCTACATCGAAGATCTGGTCGAGAACGCGGGGGACGCCATCATCTCGACCGATCGACAGGACCGCATACTTACCTGGAACCGGGGGGCGGAACTCATCTTCGGCTATAGTAAGGAAGAAACAATTGGTCAGAGTCTCGCCCTCTTGTTGCCTTCACACGAGTCGAGAGAACTGGAAGAGATACGTAACAAGGTTCGCCTTACAGGCGTCATTCGCAACTTGGAAGTGCGCCGAATCCGGAAAGACGGCCGAATGATCGAGGCCAGCCTGGCGGTATCGCCGGTGCGGGACAAAGATGACAATGCAGTCGGCTTTCTTCATTTAGCGAGAGACATTACCGAGCAGAAGCGCTATGAACAGAGGCTCAAAGAGCTGGATCAGATGAAATCGGGTTTCGTGTCTAATGTCTCGCATGAGCTGAGAACTCCGCTTACCACGATCAAGGCCTCGGTAGATAATATGCTCGATCGCCTCACAGGGGATTTGACTGAAAAGCAGGTCGGCTACCTAACGCGGGTCAAATCCAATGCCGACCGCCTGGCGCGTCTCATCAATAATCTACTGGATCTTTCGACGATCGAAGCCGGGAAAATCGATCTCCAGCCGACGAAACTTCCTCTGGTCAGCCTGACAAAGGAGGTGGCAGAAAGTCTGCGACCGGTGGCGGTGGAGAAGCCAATCAGCCTGGATGTTGCCTTCGTGGACCCGCGGGTGACGGCCTGGGCGGATCGCGATAAGGTAATGCAGGTGCTGATGAATTTGGTCGGCAACGCGCTCAAGTTTACGCCGCCACGTGGCAAGGTAACCGTCGGCTTTGCGCGAAGCGGCGATCAATGGGTGCAGATCTCGGTCGCAGACACCGGTCCGGGTGTCCCCGCCGAAGAAGTGAATAAGTTGTTCGACAGATTCTATCAGGTTGGCCAGACGGGCAAGCAAAAGACCCAAGGAACGGGGCTTGGCCTTGCTATCTCCAAAGCCCTGGTCGAGATGCACGGGGGAAAAATCTGGGTGGAAAGTGAGCAAGGCAAAGGCAGTACCTTTTGCTTCACATTGCCCGCGGACCCACCTAAGGCTGAATCGCCGGCGGTTTGAAACTGCTGCTAGGGACGATTCGGTTTGCCAACAAATCCCGGACCAAAGCCGGCTTCGTGAGCGGCCCACGCTCCGGCAACGCGGCCACTAAAAATCGACGGCCCGAGCATGGTGCCCTCAAGTCCGGCTCGGCCATTAATATGGCCCCCGGCCATGCCCGAGACTTCGCCCGCAGCGTACAACCCAGGAATGGGCTCGAAGTATTTATTCAGGACGCGGCAGCGAAGGTCGGTTTTAACCCCGCCGAAATTTTTGCGCGCCAAGGGAAAGAGCTGAATCGCATAATAAGGCGGCGTGTCGAATTTCTTCGAAAGTTTGAGCGATTTGCCAAACTCCGGCTCGCGCTCCAGGCCGTCATCGAACGCTTTGTTGTAGCGCTCGATCGTGGCAAGGAACGTCGGCACGTCGACTTCGATCTTTCGCGCCAGCTCAGCCAGAGAATCCGCCTTGCGGATGTAAGGCGAATGATCCAGCAGTTCCTGCACTTTGTCGCGCCGCACTTTGTCGCCGTCGCGGTAGTACGGGTCGGCAACTTCCATTTTCGCTGTCATGGGCGTGTCCAGAATGGCCCAGGCGTGGGGCGGGTTTTGCCTGAGCAGCGCGGGCGTGGCCGAGGCGCCGCCGGTAAGTGATTCGTTATGAAATCTTTTGCCTTGCTGATTGAACCAGACATAGCCGGGAGTCAGCCGGAACACGAGGCCGCGCCTGGCCTGCGGGTCGCGATAGTCGGGCGTGGCATAGACGTAAAACCAGATATGTTCCATGTGCGTGAAATAGCCGCCCAGCTCGCGAATCATTTTGTGGCCCGCTCCCTGCGCCCCCAGACCGGAGCCCTCCATGACTTTGAAGTCTTTTAGCTCCGGCCGGTGCTCCAGAATCATGTCGAGATTGGAATTGAATCCGCCGGTGGCAACGACGGTTGTTTTGCTGCGGATTTCGACGGGCTCAAGCCTGCTGTTGGTGGCGGTGACCCCGCACACTCGACCGTCTTCGAGGACAAGGATTCCCGCCTTGGTCGAAGTCAGAATCTCCGTCTTGTTTTTGCCCTTCATTGAGTTGATCAGCGCCGTCATCAAACCCAGGCCGTTATTTTCCGGACGATGCCAGCGGTGAACACGGTTGCCTTCCTGGAATTTCATATCGACCCACTTGGCGCCGTGGCGCTCCGCCCAAAAATAGAGATCGTGGAGTGTATGCTCGATATAGTATCTGGCCCACTCTTCGTCCGCCGCCCCCTGACCCCACTTCACCCAATCCTCGAACGCGAGGTCCGGAGTATCCTTGATCCCGTGAGCCTGTTGCAGCGGCGTACCGACAATAAAGCAACCGCCCCCGGAAATGGCCGCCGTTCCGCCTAAATCCTCCGCCTGCTCCAAAACGACTGCTGTGGCCCCCGCGTCGGCGACTTCAATGGCCGCGGCCACACCGGCGCCGCCGCCGCCTATAATCGCCACATCCGTTTCCATGTGATTCACGGGTATCTTACACTCCTCGGTTTTTGATCTGCGCGCATCGAGCACGGTTTATCATCCTTCTCGGGGCGCGGTCAAATCGCCGCGGGCCCGCTCAGATGGGCGGTTCCGCAGTTTCGCGTCGCGGGTTTTGAGTCTCGCGTTTTCCTCTCCCCCAACGCGAAACCCGAGACCCGAGACCCGAAACCCACCTGTGGATTGACATCATGGCGGTTGGTTTGAAATAGTCTGCACAAGGCGACGGATAGCCGGCATACGCGGCCCGCGGACAATAGACGGGCAAAACTGAAGGTGGCTGAATGAAAAGAGTCTTAGCCATTATTTTGGGTGGAGGTGCCGGAACCCGGCTGTATCCTTTGACCAAGCTCCGGGCGAAGCCCGCCGTTCCTCTGGGCGCCAAGTATCGTCTAATCGATATTCCCATCAGCAACTGCATCAACTCTGAGATCGAGAGGATTTATGTTTTGACCCAGTTCAACTCGGCGTCCCTCAACCGACATATTACGCGGACTTACGGCATGGCGGGCTTCTCTCAGGGATTTGTCGAGGTGCTGGCGGCCCAGCAAACGACGGAAAGCCCGAGTTGGTTTGAAGGAACGGCTGACGCCGTACGCAAATACCTTTGGCTGTTCGAAGAATGGGATGTCGATCAGTACCTGATTTTATCCGGCGATCATCTGTACCGGATGAATTACGGGGATTTTATTCATCACCATCGGGATACGAAAGCGGACATCACGCTATCCGTAGTGCCTGTCGCCGAAAGCCGCGCGTTCGACTTTGGCTTGTTGAAGATAGACAAAAACGGACGCGTGATCTCTTTCAGTGAAAAGCCCAAAGGGGATGCTCTCAAGGCGATGCAGGTCGATACAACGGTCCTCGGCCTGGGCGCCGAGGAAGCGAAACAGCTTCCCTGTATCGCGTCCATGGGGATCTACGTGTTTGAAAAGCAGGTCTTACTCCGTTTGCTGAAAGAAGCTCCCCATCAAACGGATTTTGGCAAAGAAATTCTTCCCGCTTCGCTAAAAGATCATAATGTTCAGGCATATTTGTTCAAAGGTTATTGGGAAGATATTGGAACCATCGAGTCCTTCTACACCGCCAATCTGGCGCTCACCTATCAGCCCGATCCACCGTTCAGCTTCTACGATGAAAAGGCTCCCATTTACACGCGGGCGCGCCATCTGCCACCGACGAAATTGCTCGCCAGTAACGTGATCGAATCGATGCTCGGCGAGGGATCTATTCTCAAGGAATGTACGGTGAAGCGATCGGTCATAGGAATTCGATCCCGCATCGAAACCGGTTGCGTGATCGACAACGCGTTATTGATGGGATCGGACTACTATGAGTCTCCTATGGAGCGCTTGAAAAATTTGGAGAGCGGAAAAGTTCCCTTGGGAATTGGCGCAAACACAACGATCCAGCGGGCCATCATCGATAAGAACGCCCGTATCGGCCGCAACGTGCAGATCGTGAATAAAGGGGGCGTGGAGGAGTCGAACCGCGAAGAGCTGGGCTTTGTCATCCGAAGCGGCATTGTCGTGGTCATTAAGAACGCAACGATTCCGGACGGTACGGTCGTTTGATGATCGGCGTGGGAAGGACGAGGAGGTGCTCATGAACAAGGACAAAATCTTATCATACTCTACACATAAGCTTTCACTCCCGTTGACCTTGCTATGTCTGCACGTTTTTACGGCGCCCGCGTTCTCGCAGGCGCCGTTTTATCAAGGGAAAACCATAACGATTATCAATGGCAACGAGCCTGGCGGCACCGCGGACATGCGCATGAGAGCGACGATGCCGTACTTGAAAAAGTACATTCCCGGGGAACCCACGGTGCTCGCAGAGTTCATGCCCGGCGGAGGCGGTCGAAAGCTCGCAAACCACATGTACAGAGCCGCGCGTCCGGACGGCCTCAGCATCGGTTTTCCTCCCGGCAGCTTCATCACCTACGCGGTCATGGGCGAGAAGGGCGTCGATTATGATGTTGCCAAATTGGTCTTTCTCGGCTCCCCGGAGAGCACCACCCACTATGTGTTTCTAACCCGCAAGGAAGCGGGCATCAGCAGTATCGATAAATTGAGATCGACATCGGGCTTGAGAATCGGCGCTCAGTCAGTCGGCCATACCATCTACATCGTCGGGCGGCTCTTTGCGTATATCCTGCGTCTGAAAGACCCCAAGTTCGTGGTGGGTTACTCGGGGCCGGAGGTTGATACCGCTCTGACGCGAGGTGAAGTGGACGCAAGAGCGAATATCGCCGACACGGTTTTGCAGCGAAATCCGGAATTTATCGATAAGGCGCTCGTGGATTTCCATGCGATCGTCGAGATCCCGAAGGGGAACAGGCATCCGCGGTTTTCCCAGCTAACCGAGCTTGATGCTTTTGCCAAATCAGAAAGAGACCGCAAGATCGTGGAGCTCTTCCGCTCGCTGCGCCTTGTGGGATCGCCCTACATTGTGCCGCCGGGTACCCCGAAGGAGCAGGTGGGGATCCTGCGCGCTGCTTTTCAAAAGGCGTTCAATGATCCGGACTTTCACAAGGATTTTAAAAAGCTCGTGGGGGATGATCCGTCTCCGTTGAGCGCGGAGGAGATCGAGCGGGCCGTTCGTGGCCTACCGCGCGAAGCCTCCGTCATCGAGCTGTTCAAGCAGGTAACGGGCTCCGGCATGCTTCCTTCGTCGTAAGCATTGGTTGGATAGCCGCTCAAAGGCTCTTGAGCAGGAGGGCGGCGCCTGGGCGGGCTTGATTCGTACCGTGTGGGATTAAGGTTTCTCGGAACGAACCGGCTCGCTGGCGCGCGACAGGGTCGAGGTGAGGATTTTCAGGTTCTCGGTTTTCTCGATGTAGCGCACGAACAGATATTTGTTTTCCTGCGAATCTAAAGCAGCCGCCGGAACGTCGGCCGCTCCCGCTTCAACCTTCGCCAGAATGAAGTAGAGATCGTTACTCTTCAAAGCGCGCAAGAATCCTTCTTCGAATTCCGAAAGCGTCTTGGCGGTAATGACGTTGGCAAAACCGCAGCCCCGCGCAATGGCGGCCAGGTCCGCCTGTCCGGCCGTGGCCGTTGGCGCGCCGCGTGAGGACTCGTAGCATTCGTTGTCGAAGACAATATGGATGAGGTTCTTCGGATGTTGATTCGCGATGGTGGCGAGGCTTCCGAGATTGAGCAACAAGGAGCCGTCCCCATCGAAAGCCACGATCTTTCGGTGCGGCAGCGCCAGAGCCAAACCCAGCGCCATGGAAGAGGTGAGTCCGAGGTTCTGCAAATGGTAATTACCCGGGTGGGGTCTGAGGGCTTGCCATTCGTGGCGCACCGCTCCGAGATTCGTGACCACTAGTTCTTCGCCGAAGTGCGGCGCGACGGCGCGAAGACAATCGTATCTTTTCATAACTACCTCAGGGCTTGTTTGTTTAGCACAATGGCCGTGGGCCGGCGCGACGAGCGCGCGAGGATCTGACTGTCGCGAATGGTGGGACGAATTTCCTCAAAGCGGCCGACTTTCTCGTAGACGATGTGCATTGCCTGCAATACCGGCTCGGTCAGAGCCCCGACGGTGGCATGGCCGGCGTTTTCTTCGCCGACGCCGCCACTGTGACCGATCAACATCAGGACGGGTATACCCGGATGAATACAGACGGTTGCCAAAGCGTTCGCGGACAGGAGGAAGCCGGCGTTCATCATCACCATCGCCGGTTTTTTTCCGCCCAAGTAGGCCCCCGCGCAGATGCCGATTCCCTCTTCCTCGCGGGTCACGGGCACGTGGTGAATGGACGGATCTTCACCGAGCGCCATGACCAGGTCATGGAGATTCGCTTCAGTCAACGTCGAGACGAAATCGACGCCGGCCTCTTTAAGAGAATCGACGATCTCCGCCGCCACTTCTCGTTTCATGTTTCCTCCTGCGGCCGTCGCGCTCGGGTGAGCCTTATACCAACGGCAGTTTCGAGTTGAGAGTTTCGGGTTTCGCGCGCAACTCGCGAGTCGAAACCCGAGACCGACAACGAAAGCGCAGCTTGTTTTCTATACTGAAGCGCCGGTGATTATACAAGATGCGAGCGAGCCTGCTATGTCCGTTGGGACGCGGTTTTTACCTGCCAAAGAGACGCGACCACAAAGATCGCTTCTTCTCTATTCCTCACTGTGGACAGGAAGAAAGATCGGAGTAAAATTCGTAGCCGCAGGTCTCACATCGAGTCGATTGAGACACCGACGCCGATCGGCTTAAGAACTTATGGTCCCCCGCGGTTCCGCTGATGGCGGCCTTTCCGCCCGAAGCGGCCAGCGCCCTTAAATCCCACGCAAGACTGGTAGTGGTTCAATGAGGATTTGAGAACAGGTCGAGAGTTATGTAATAAGTCAACTCACGCCTTGGTAAAAATCGACAGGCGTCGCAGCAAGCGCGCGATGTTTAGTTTGAGCGGGTGAGAATGAAAGGAACAGATCGTGCAAAAGTCCGCAAACATTACTCTTAGTGATCTCGGTCATGTGGGTCGGGGAACACCCGCAGGGGAGTGGTTTCGGCGCTATTGGCTCGTGGTCGGCACCACGAAGGAGCTGCGCGACATTCCCGTGGCGGTTAAAATTCTCGGTGAAGATCTCGTTCTTTTCCGCGACCTAAAAGGAGAGATCGGTCTTGTGGGCCTGCATTGTCCTCACCGCGGCAGCTCTCTCGAATACGGGGACATCGAGGAGCGGGGCATTCGTTGCCCTTATCACGCGTGGCTCTTCGACGTGGCAGGCAATTGCCTCGAGCAACCGGCGGAACCGAAAGATAGTCAATTTCAAAAAAAGGTGAAGCACCTTTCCTATCCTGTGCGGGAGTTCGGCGGGCTTATCTTCACCTACATGGGACCCGACAAGGACGATCCTCCGCCGATTCCTCGATACGCGCCTCTCATAGACCGCGGCGGGCAGAGATACATAGAGTCGATTCGCACCTATGACTACAACTGGTTCAACTTCATTGAAAACGGCGTCGATCCGGCGCATTTCTCGATTCTTCATCGCAGCGACCCAACCGACGGAACGTGGCGGAGTTGGTTCTTCAATCGTGATGATATCCCCTATTTTGACGCCATCGAGACGTCCTATGGAGTGAAGGTGATCTCGCGCAAGCCCGGTCCGACCGAGGATACCGAATACGTGGATGAAAAGAGCGTTGCACTGCCGAGCATCATTCAAATCGGCGATCTCGAGTTCACGCACTTCCACAAGCCTCGATCGGCGCTGGCGGAAGGCAGCCGCATCGAGCACATCATGTTCGCCACGCCTAACGATGACGATCATTTCATGCTCTTCACTGCCGATTACTATACAGGTTCGGAGCCGGACTTTTTTTCGAAATTGGCCGAAACTCGACCGCCTCCGCTCAGACAAGACAGGAAAGAGTATGATAAGCGGCAATACATGCCGTTCCGGGGGAGCGTTCGTCACGAAGATATCGTGACGCAGGGAACTCAAGGTTCCATTGACGGGCGCGAAGAGCATCTCGCCGCATCGGATCGCGGAGTTATTCTGCTGCGCAAATGTATCTTGAGGGCGATGGAAACGGCGCAAAAGGGTGGATTGCCGCAAGGTGTTCGCGCCAAGGAACAGTCCGACGAGATCTTCAAGATCGATTCTTTCACCGGCATTCGAGCAAAAGGAGTTTTCTAAAACCCGCGTATGAAACTCGCACGTATATCGGCAGCCATGATAGCCGCGTTACTGCTTCTGTGCCTTGGCCGGGCGCAGGCGGCCGCGATCCGCGTTGCGTACAGCGCCATCAGCGGCGCGATGGCGCCGCTTTGGGTCACTCAAGAAGGCGGTTATTTTCGACGGCAAGGGTTGGACGTTGAGCTTCTTTATATTGGCGGCGGTTCCCTGCTCATTCAGTCGATTCTGGGCGGAGATGTGCAATTCGCCTACGGTCCTTCGGTCCCGGTGGTTAACGCGTCGCTTCGGGGCTCGGATCTGGTGCTCATTGCCAACACGGGAGACACGCTGATTTTTTCGGTCATGACCAAACCGGAAATCAAAGATCCCACCGATCTAAAGGGAAAAAAGGTCGGCGTCACACGGCTCGGTGGCTCGGCCGACCTGGCGTTGGAATTTGCCTTGAAGCGGTGGGGACTGCAACGGGGTCGCGACCTGATCGTTTTGCAGACCGGCGGCCTTCCGGAAAGTCTCGCCGCTCTCCGCGCCGGCGCCGTCGATGGAGCCGTACTTTCCCCGCCCAACAATCTACTGGCGAAAAAGGCGGGACTAAGAGAGTTGGTTGACGTCGGTCAGTTAGGGATCGTTTTCCCGAACACGCCCCTTTCTACGACCCGAGCGTATATCAAGTCCAACCGCGATGCCCTCACGCGATTTCTGCGGGCCTTCGGCGAAGGACAGCATCGCCTAAGAACCGACAAAGACTTTAGTGTCAAAGTCCTGTCGAAATACACCAAGACCACGGATTCCGAGATTTTGGCGGAGCTATACCGGATTTACGGTGTCCGTTACACCGGACAGCAAATCCCCTACGTGCGCCCGGAGGGTGTTGAAGAAATACTCAAGGGAGTAGATTCGCAAGAAGCCCGTCAGGCAAAGCCGGCCGATTTCATCGACAACAGTCTTCTCAGAGAAGTAGAACAGGCAGGGTTGTTTCGGAAATTGTACCGCTGAGGTGGAAACCCTCTGGTTTTCTCCTGAACATCCTTAAAAACCATATTTCTCTACGGCGGCCATGGCCGTCTCGAAGGCCGGCTTGAGCTTTGCCCGGTTGCTGACGTCCCGGAAGGCCTCCCGCACCGCTTCGTCTCTGAATACTTCCTCGACGGGAAGCGGACGCTCCAGCCTGCCTCTCGTGACCATCTCTTTAATGATCCGCTCGAGCGCCTGACGCTCTATGCCTCCGTCCATAGGAAGCGCCCAGCTGTCCACCCGGTCCGGCGCTGAAGCGATAAACAGGCGCCGCTCATCTTCGTTGTGCGTGAGCTTCCTCAGCCGCGCTTCCAGATCGTGGAGATATTCGAAATTTTTTACGTCCCGCATGAACCAGAACGTCCGGATGATGGCTCGGAAGTAAGCCTTCAGCTCCTCCCCCCGCTCTTCGATGGTTCGTCGCGGCGCCACCGTGACCTTGCCCGGACGCCTGGGAAAAACTTTGTTGGGATCCAGGATGACAGGATAACCTTCTTTCTCGAGTTGGTCGGAGAAGGGCGGCGAAGACGTGATCGCGTTGACTTTTCCCGAGCGGAGCATTTCGATGTGGGCCGGATTGTTGCGGTAGCCGAACACCGGGTCTTGGACCTGTTCTACCTCGATTTCGGGGTTGACGCCGGCCTCTTTCAAGGCCTCCTCGATGAAGAATTCGACGAGCCCGCCGCCGTCGGCGGATTTTTCTCGGACGCCGATCTTGCCGCCGCGGAGTTTGCTGATATCGGTGATATGCTTGGAGCCATACCATTTGAGGAACGGCGTGTAGCGCCAGCCGCCAACGATGTAGACATCGGCGCCTCGAAGCCTCTGGCAGATGGCCGATTCCGTGTCCACCGCGGTGGCGATGTCCACGCCGTGCTCCTTTATCGCCAGGCCAAGGCCTTCGCGTTCCCAGGGCCCCGGCAGGAGCCCGCCGCGCTCGTAGTCGTAACGCGCGAGACCTTCCTCCTTGAAAAAGCCCTGTTCTTCGGCAACGTAAATGGCCACCCAATGACCGACATGGTAGTTGACATTGGCGATCAGAAGAGGTTGGTCCAACGTGCTCATAGCGGCTCTCCTTTCCCTAACTCTTTGTTCGCAGCGCGGACAAAACTGAAATCGTAGATACTCTCGGGCGCGATCTCTTTTTCTACCTGGAGGACCTTTCGCTGCAGCGAGATCATTCTCTCTTGAAGGGTTCGAGGTATCGCGCCGTCCTGGGAAAAAAGCTTGACCCCGGTCCGGTAGAGCTCGAGCCCGTCACTCTCGGAAGATTTTGTGGCTTTGGCCAGCCTGGCGGAGACCTCCTTTTCGTTGGCCTTGATCCAGTAGAACGTCTTGAGGGCGCCGCGAATAAAGCGGCGGACGAAATCCGGCTTCTGAGAGATATTTCTCTCCGTTGCCACCGCCCCTGCCGAGACAAACTCGATGTGGTCGCCAAAGAAAATCAAGTCGTTGAAGCCCTGCCTCCTCGCGATAATCGTCTCCGGGTGAGTCAAGACCGCCGCATCCACCGCCCCGCTGAGTAGAGCGGCCAGTCTGTTGGGCGGAGGCTCGATGGCTCGCAGGACGACGTCGCGCATCGGTTCCATGCCGAATCTGGGAAGCAGCTCACGGGTCATTTGATCCAGAGCAGCGCCGAAACTGGAAACCGCCAACTGTTTCCCTTTCAGATCCTGGACGTTTTTCATGTTTTTGCCCCCGATAAGAAACCACGAGGGGCGAGTGTCGAACGCCATGATGATCTTGAGCGGGGCGCCTCGCATGATGGCGCCGCCGCCTTGGCCGAGCATCTGGCTGTAGTCGAAGCTTCCACCGATCAGCCCCTGAATCCCCTGGAGCATCCCGGCCATGATCGGTTGCAGCTCGATCCCCTCTTCTCTGTAGAATCCTTTCTCTTTGCCGAGATGATAGACGAAGCTCGTGATGTTCAGCGTCCCGGCGACATGAATCTTCGCTTCATCCAAAGCCGAGGAGGCCCGGCTGAGACCCAAGCATAGAGCCAAGGACAAGACCGAGATCAACCTTCTGCTGTACGATCTTTTTGCGGTTGGCCTGAACTTCATAGAGTCTTCCTCCGAAGATCATCCAGTTCGGATGATCCCAACGGCCGGCGCCTTGGACATCAGCGGGTATTGTCTCCATTACCAGCCCGATTACGTCGGCCAACCGTGTTGCGACAAATCGATCAAATTGCCGTCCGGATCTGCGACACGATATTCGGCCTCCCGATTTGGCGGCCTCTTCTGAATCTCGGATGCGGCTCCCAGCTCTTTGCACAGCGGTTTTAGATCGTCGATATTCTCGACTTCGATGCCGAAATGATAGAGCCCCTCCCTGTAATGAGGCCGCTTTTGGATGATGGCCAGGTTGATGTAACCGTCGGAGAGGTAGATCGCAGGTCCGACCCCGTCTATGACCTTCATGCCGAAAGCGGTGGTGTAGAAGTTCACCAGCCTTTCTCGATTCTCTGTCACGATAGCCAAATGGCGAATGCGTGCCATAAGACTCGATCTCCTTTCATCGTCATTTATACTGGCCGTTTATTGCTCCTCTTCAAAAACACTTTCCGGGTGCCGTTCGATAATCTCTCTGATATAGCTTTCCAACACTCCCTTTGCTTCGGACGCATCGGCCTTGAATGCCTCGTGATGGGCTCCTAGAAGAAGGCTGACTTTGCCGTCATCATCGGTTATTTCGAGGAAATAATTCGTCCCAAACAGTACCTGCACTCGCTTATATCCATGTTCACGATCCCCCTCCACGACGACTGCCCTGATTTTGGCCATACGCTACCTCCAGAAAAATCAGCATCGCTGAGCCGAACAGCGATCCAGCTTCGTCCCCTGTATCATACAACTGCGTCGATGCAGTCAAGTCTTGTTTTTTACGCTTGTCAGTTGCGGGTCAGCAGACCATAAGTTCAATTCGAGATTGACAGTGAAACCCATCTCGGCTAGCGTTTGTCGCGACAAGGGAGTCTCCCCAATTGCGGGCGCGACAATCAGATGACCCCATCGGTGGGTTTCATCGGACTGGGTGAATTGGCAAACCGATCGCGGCAAATCTCCTTGCGGTCGGTTTCGACCTCATCGTGTTCGATGCTCTTCCCGGAGCAGCCCTCGTGCAGCAGCTTTTAGGTCGCATCACGGGCGTGGATGATGACGGGAAAGCGAGTTCAGCGAGGAGCTAGAGGGTTCGGCACTTATTCAATGAACGTAGCAGACAGGGGAATGAATGGTTTGGAAATTTCTTTTTAGTCTGCTTTGGACGATTCTGCTCGCTGCCGATCTTGACGCGGCGCGCGTTCGGGTCGCGATCCCGAGCACGACGCATGCCGTGCTCGCGTTCACGACGAGCAGGGATAAGGGCTATTATCGCGACGAAGGTCTCGATGTGGAGCTTATCTTGATGAGCGCGCCGATCGCGAGCCGCGCTCTCGTGAGCGGGGACGTGGAGGCGGCGACTGTGGGAGGCGCCGGGTTGCCGCCGGTGCTGAGCGGCGCGCCGCTGCGATTCCTCTTTACCACCTATAACCGCCCGATGTTCTGGCTTTTTGGCAAATCAGACCTTCGTACGGTAAAAGAGCTGAAAGGAAAGAAAGTGGGCGTGAGTGGCATCGGCAGCGGCCCGGACTCTCTGCTGCGCGAAGCTCTGCGGAGAAACGGGCTGGAAGGTGGCCGCGACGTAGCCATCCTCAGTCTGGGAGTGATGCCGACGATCTATAGCGGGCTTCAGAGCGGCGTGGTTGACGCCGCCATGCTTTCGCCGCCGTTTACGTTCAGGGCGGAAGAGCATGGGTTTCGCGAGCTCATCGCGTTTACCAAACAGGATCTCGTCGAGCTGCAAGGCAGCATCCTGGTCAGAGAAGCGTTTCTTCGCTCCGATTCGGCTACCTTGGAAAAATTCATTCGCGCCACGTACAAGGGCTTTCTCTACATCAAGCATAACCGTGCCGGAACAATTCCGATTCTTGGTCGCTACCTGGGAGTGAAAGAAGATCTCGCCGAGAAGGCCTATGATCAGGTGGTACTGCCGGCGATGACCCACGACGGCATGCTTAACGAGGATATGCAGAAGAAAGC
Organism: Binatia bacterium; assembly: GCA_035762645.1. GTDB lineage: Bacteria > Desulfobacterota > Binatia > UBA9968 > UBA9968 > DASTOD01. The sequence goes on from DASTOD010000423.1 coordinate 17,397, forward strand.
CGTCGAACATGTGTTGAAGCGTCTCGAGGTCAAAGAACCTCCGCCCTTGAGCCGCATCTTTGATTTTTCAATTGCCCGAAAAATTGTCGCAGAAGTGCAAACAAAGGGCTGGAAGCCAGGCTCCTAGATCGATCGATGGCTAGCACCGCAAACTATCTGGATTTCGTTCATACCGGGCCCGACACTCTCGCCGGGAACTATTTGCGGACATTCTGGCAGCCGGTCTATTGCTCCCATGAAGTGAGTCCGGGCCGCGCTGTGCCGATCCGCATCCTCGGCGAAGACCTTACGCTTTTTCGCGGTGACGGCGGGGCCCCTCACGTGATTGGCTTTCGTTGCGCCCATCGGCGAACGCAGTTGTCGGTCGGCTGGGTTGAAGGGGACTGTCTTCGTTGCTTCTATCACGGCTGGAAGTACGACGGCTCCGGTCAATGCGTGGAGCAGCCGGCGGAGCCGAAACCATTTGCGGACAAAATCCAGATCCCGAGCTATCCCGTAGCTGAATATCTGGGTTTAATTTTTGCGTATATGGGAAAAGGCGATCCGCCTCCGCTCCCGAGGTATCCGAAGCTTGAAGGTTCGGACATTAGTCTGGACGTGGTGCGCCTGAATCGCATATGCAATTACTTCAACAACATCGACAATTCGCTGGATAGCGCCCACGTGCGTTTCGTCCACCGTAGGCACCGAGAGGCGGCTCGTGACCAGATCGTCACGGGAGATCCGGTCATCTCGGTCGAGGAGGGCGAATGGGGCATCAAGCGCTATGTCAGGTTTCCCGACGGTAAGGACATAACCGCTTATTTCGGCATGCCGAACATCAACTACTTGAACGGTCAGGTGGTCGACGCCGACATCAAGCGGGCGGACCTTCTCGTCTTCAAAGTGCCGGTGGATGACGAAAACCACATCCACTTCGAGGTTCGGTCCATTCCCTTTACAGGTGACCGGGCCAGAGAATGGCTCCAACGACGGCGGGAGAGACGAGCGAAGGAAGCTCTCAATCGCGCCGATCTAGTGCGAGAAGTTCTCGCCGGAAGGCTCCATCTGAATGATATCGACCCCGATCGCACCGACTTCGTTATGGTCGAGGATGAGATTGCTCAGACGGGGCAGGGTAGAATTCCTGATCGAAGCCAGGAGCGCCTCGGCCGAAGCGACGCCGGTGTAATTCTCCTGCGCAAGATTTGGCAGCGCGAGCTGCAGGCCTTTGCGGAAGGCCAGGCTACCAAGAAATGGACTTACCGGCCGGATATGGTTCCCACTTACCCGGGGTCATGACCTTTCATCCCGGAGCTGTCGCTGCTGTGCGTTCAGCGGTCAATTGACACGGCGCTGGGAAGTCGGTTACTTTGCCGATCCGGGATTATTGAATTGCCTCAGATACGTACCGATAGAAGATGAACCGCAGACGGTTCAACAAGATTCTTCTCGGCAGCGGAATCTCCGCCGCCTTGGCGCCGTTTAATATCGTTCGCGCCCAATCGACGAAGCTGAAAGTCGGTGTGCTGCTGCCGAAGTCGGGCCTGCAGGGATTGATCGGCCAGTCGTGCCAGAAAGGCGCGGACCTTGCGCCGGTGGTGATCAAGGATTTGCTCGGCGTCGACATCGAGCTGATGCCCGCCGACACCGAAAGCCACGTGGACACCGCGCGCACGCGCGCCGAGAGGCTGGTTCAGGAGGGCGCGCACTGTTTGATCGGACCGTTCGACTCCGGCGCCGCGGCCGCGATCGCGCAGGTCGCCGAACAGCGCGGCGTGCCGTTCGTGATCAACATCGCCGCCGCGCCGCAAATCACCGAGCAGGGTTATAAATTCGTCTTTCGCAATTTTCCCATCGCGTCGGAGTTGGTGCGAAACGGCCTGGCGTTGATCGACGACCTGTTTCGCGCCACCAACACGAGCCCCCGCACCGCGGTCTTCATGCACGTCAACGACACCTTCGGCGAAGCCAATGCCAAGGCCATCAGCGCCATCCTGCCGCAGCTCAAGTTGCCGTTTAAGCTCGTCGAAACCATTTCCTACGATCCGGCCGCGAAGGATCTCACCGTCGAAGTTGCCAAAGCAAAAGCGACGAAGGCGGATTTTCTGCTCCTGGTGTCTCGATTGAACGACGCCATCGTACTGCGCCGCGAGATCGTCAAGCAGCGCTGGAACCTCATGGGCATCATCAGCCCCGGCTCGCCCGGCATGTATGAAAACCAGTTCTATCGGGCTTTGGGCAAGCTTTCCGACCATTGCATCACCAACGTGCCGTGGCACGAGCCGAAGGCTCCGCTCAGCAAAGCCGTTGACGAGGCATTCAGAAAACAGAATCCGAAAGACCAGCTGAGGTTCCATGCGCTCAATGTGGGTTACACGTTTGAAGCCATCCTGATTGTTGCGGACGCCTACAAGCGCGCGAAGTCCACCGATAGCAAAAGCCTCACCGAGGCCATTCGTCAAACGGAAATCAAAAGCCGCATGATGCTCGGCGGCCCGATCAAGTTCAATGCCAAGGGACAGGTCGAAGGGAACCTTTCAGCATGCATCCAGAACCAAGGGCAAAAGCCGGTGGTGGTTCTCCCCGCGGCGGCGGCCGAAGCGAAGCCGGTGTTTCCCTGGCCCCAGTACAAGAGAGCCTAGCGGCCGGAGATCTTGCTCACAGTGAAGTCCTTCGCACATGTCCGTTGATATCGTTCACCTCGCCAACGTCATTGTCTCTGGTCTGCTCACCGGGCTGGTCTATGGCCTAATGGCCCTCGGCCTGTCGGTGATCTTTGGCGTCGCGCGGGTCGTGAACTTCGCGCACGGCGAGATGATGACGATCGCGATGTACGCGGCCGTCGTGCTGTTCGCGGACCTTCAGTTCGATCCGTTTGTTGCGGTGCTGCCGATCGCGGCGGCTTTTTTTGTGTTCGGTTACCTGTTGCAGGCAGCCGTGATCCAGCCCTTTGTGACGCGTCCCGAGCACTCGCAGTTCCTGTTGCTGCTGGCGCTTGCGATCATCATGACCAACGCGCTGCTGATCGTCTTCGGGCCGGACGCGCGCAGCGTACAACTCGATTACCTGCTGGAGTCCATTGAGTTCGGACCCTTGCTGGTGGATCGCGGGAAACTCTACGCGGCGCTGGTGGCGTGCGCGGCCGCGGCGGCGTTGTTCGTCTTTTTCCACTTCACCCTGACCGGAACGGCGGTCCGCGCCGCGGCCGACAACTGGCTGGGCGCGAAAACGGTCGGCTTGAACGTGAAGCGGATCTATGCGATCGCCTTCGGATTGGGCGCGGCCTGCGTGGCGGTCGCCGGCTGCATGATGACCCTGCTGGTCGATCTGACTCCAGCTCTCGGGCACGGGTATACCCTTCTCGCCTTCGTGATCGTGATCGTCGGCGGCCTGGGCTCCATGAACGGCGCTCTGCTCGGCGGCATGCTCATTGGCGCCTCAGAAGCGCTCGCCGGGCTTTTCATCACGCCTTCGGCAAAAAGCATGTTCAGCTTCGCGTTGTTGATCGTCATCTTGCTTTTTCGCCCCCAGGGCCTATTGGGCAATAGACCGTGAACGCGCGCGCTACCTGCTGGCTCGCCGCGCTGAGCGTTGTCCTGCTTTTCCTTCCCGCGGTCGCCAACAATTACATTCTCTCGCTCGCCACGCTTATCCTGTTCTTCGCCTACACGGGCCAAGCATGGAACATCCTGATGGGCTTCGCCGGCCAACTCTCGCTCGGCCATTCGCTCTACCTGGGCGCGGGCGGCTACGCCGCCGCGGCACTCTATGCTCATTTCGATATCGGTCCCTGGGCGGGCTTGTGGCTGGCGGTCGCTCTGTCGGTTGCCTTCGGCGCGCTCATCGGGTTTCTGGCTTTCCGTTACGGTGTCTCCGGCGTTTACTTCGCGCTTCTCACCATCGCGTTTGCCGAGTTCACGCGGATCGGCGTTGATCATCTCAGTTGGGTCGGCGGCTCGGGCGGCCTGTTCCTCAAGGTCGCGCAGCGCGACGAGGCGGATATTCTGAACCTGCGCGGAACTCCGGCAATGTTCTACTACGTGATGCTCGTGCTGGCCACCGGCGCCTTCGCGCTCTGTGCTTGGCTTTTACGGACCCGGCCCGGGTACTACTGGCAGGCTATCCGTGAGAACGAAGAGGCGGCTCGAGCCCTCGGTATCGACACGTTCCGTTGGAAAATGCTCGCCATGGTCATCAGCGCGGCGCTCACGGCGGTGGCCGGCGTGTTCATTGCGTTCTACTACAATAATCTTTTTCCGGAGCAGATCTTCCATATCGGCCGCTCGATCGAAATCATTCTTGGACCGGTCATCGGCGGAGTCGGAACTCTCTTCGGCCCGATCTTTGGCGCCGCGGTCTTGACGCTGCTCGCCGAAGGCGCGACCGAGCTAGTCACCGCGCTGGGCTGGCAGTTCCCCGGCCTGAAACAATTGATCTACGGCCTCGTCTTGCTCCTCGTGGTGGTGCTTCTCCCGAACGGTCTCTGGTCCCCGCTGGCGCGGAAGTTGAAGGTTGCCCCATGACCCCGTTGCTCCAGCTCCGTAACGTTTCCAAGTCATTTCGCGGCCTGCGCGCGGTGATGGGTGTTTCGTTCGAAGTCGAAGAAAAGACTATTGTCGCGTTGATCGGGCCCAACGGCGCCGGCAAGACGACCCTTTTTAACATGGTCGCGGGCGTCTTCGCGCCCGATTCGGGAGAGATTTCGTTCAACGGCAAGAGCGTCAATGGCCTGCGGCCGGATCAGATTTGCGCTCTCGGCGTCGGCCGCACGTTTCAGATCGTCAAGCCCTTTGCCGGCCTCTCGGTGCTCGACAACGTCATCGTCGGCGCGCTCGAGCGCTCGCGCAACGTTGGTGAAGCGCGCCGGTACGCCGAGACGATGCTCGAGAAGCTCGACCTGAGCGCGAAGCGCGACCTTCCCGCCGCCGCGCTCACGCTTCCTGACCGCAAAGGGCTGGAGGTCGCGCGGGCCTTGGCCACCCGTCCGAGGCTCTTGCTGCTCGATGAGGTGATGGCGGGGCTGCGTCCCACCGAGTGCGACCGTATGGTGGCGTTGTTTCGCGAGATCAACGAGCGCGATTGCATGACCATTCTTTTAATCGAGCATGTCATGCGCGCGGTCATGGCGCTCGCGCAAAAAGTCATCGTGTTGCATCACGGAGAAGTGATCGCCGATGGAACGCCGGATCGAATCGTGCGCGAGCCGGCGGTGCTCGAGTGTTATCTCGGCGAAGAGACCGACCTATGAGCGCGCTGCTGGAAGTCAGAGCGCTGGACCTCTATTACGGCGACGCCCGAGCGCTGGAGGCGGTCTCGCTGGAGGTTTCCAAAGGCGACATCGTTGCCCTCGTCGGCGCCAATGGCGCGGGCAAGTCCTCGCTCATCCGCGCCATCGCCGGCATCGAAAAGCCGCGCGGCGGCAAGGTCTATTTTGCCGGACGCGATATCACCGGCTTCGACTCCCATGAGACCTGCAATCTTGGCATCGGCCAGGTGGCTGAGGGCCGCCAGCTGTTTCCGACACTGACCACGAGCGAAAACCTCGAGATGGGCGCCATGCTGCCGCGCGCCCGCGCGCAAGCAAGACAAAAGATGGAGGAAGTATTCGCTCTCTTTCCCCGCCTGAGCGAGCGCAAGAAGCAACTCGCCGGCACACTCTCCGGCGGCGAGCAGCAGATGCTCGCCATCGCGCGCTGCCTTATGGGCTGTCCAGAGCTGATCATGGCGGACGAGCCCTCGCTCGGCCTCGCGCCCGCCATGACGCAGGAGCTGCTCCGCGCCATTTGCGCGCTCAACCAAAAGGGCCTCACGGTGCTCCTGGTCGAACAAAACGTCGCCGTCTCGCTTAAAATCTCACACCGCGCCTACGTGCTGGAAAACGGCCGCATCGTCGGTTCCGGAGCGGGCGGTCAGCTGTTGAGCGATGACCGGGTGCGGCAGGCCTATTTGGGTCTGTGAGGGTTTGCGTCAGTAACCGGTATCGCTCCCTGCATCGTACAGGGAATTTGTAATTCGTAATCCCCTTACGTTTCACGCCTTACGCCTCACGGTTTATTCGGCATTGTCCGAGCCTTTGCGTTATGTTATGAGATCACCCGCTTGATCCCCGCACGGCGCGGACGGGCAGGGTCGGGACAAGGAGAAGAACCGCATGACTTATGGATTCACTGTCATCATTCTTTTTGTTTCAGCGCTGGTCTCCGGACTTTGGGCACAACAGGGACCGAATCGGCCGGAGGCCAAGCCGCTCACATTGGACCCAAAGACAACGGCCGTATTGGTTCTTGATCTCAATGCCCGTTGCGACGATCCCAAGCAAGTCTGTTCCAAGATTGCAGCCCCAGTAGGCGATTTTCTGGAGAAGGCGAGAGCTGCCACGGCACCGATCATTTACACCGTCTCGGCCACGGTTAAGGGAAAGCTTCTGGGGGAATTGGCGGTCCCCCTAAAGCGGAAAGAGGGAGAACCGGTCATTTATCCCGACGGCTTCGATAAGTTCATAGGCGGGGAACTTGAGGCTTGGCTCAAAGAGAAAGGCGCCAAAACACTTATTGTGACGGGTTCGTCGACCAATTCGGCCGTGCTTTACACCGTGACCACCGCGACCCGCATTCACCGTTACAGCGTGGTTATTCCCATGGATGGCGTCAATGCCGCCACACCCTACGAGCAGGAATATTCCCTGCATCAATTCACGGTCCTTCCCGCTGGGGCGAACAAACTATTCCAGTTCACCAGCCTCTCGATGATCACGTTCCGGTGAGCTTTGATTCAGCTTGACGGCGATCGTCAATCTGTCCTATCGTGCAGCCGTCTTTTTAGAAGCAACTTAATTTGGCCGGCTATATCCAGTCGCCTCTTTGATTACTTGTGACAGCCCGGACTGGCATGCCAGCCGGGCAATTTTATCTGCGCGCACCTGAAGGACCTCGAACCGGGGTTTCGGCACATATCGTTATCAAATAGGAGGAAATCACAATGAAACACTTGTCCGTCATCACCATGGTCCTGCTCGTGATCGGATTTTCCGCTTTCGGCTGCTCACAGCAGATGTCTGGTCAAACTGACGCGGGGTGGGTCACGCTTCTTGACGGTCCCAAGGGCCTAGAAAACTGGAACCAGATCGGCAGCTCCAATTGGGCGGTGGT
>DASTOD010000424.1:0-17077 GCA_035762645.1 Binatia bacterium
AACGGCAGAGGCTAAGTCCGCCTCACGTTCTTCCTGCCGTTAGTGGCGATCCTGTTTTGCTTTTTTGGTCACGCTGTCTCTTGTGGTCAGTTCGGTTGCGTCACGGCGCGCAGCCGATCGCGATCGTGGGGCCATTCGAGGTGCTCGAGATTCGGTCCCAGCGGAACAATACCGGTTGGATTGATGTTGCGCTGGCCGTAATATCCTTCCTTGATTTTATCTAGATCCAATGTCTCTTTGATCCCCGGCCATTGATAAAGCTCGCGCAGGTAGTTGGCGAGATTGGGATAATCCTGAACCCGGCGAAGATTGCACTTGAAATGGCTGTAGTAAACCAAGTCGAAGCGAAGGAGTGTCGGAAAGGCGCGCCAATCGGCCTCGGTGATGCGCTCCCTCGCCAGGTAACGCCGCTGCGCAAGCCGCTCCTCCAGGAGGTCAAGCCCCTGGAAAACTTTTCTCGCCGCTTCCACATACGCCGCCTGGCTCTGGGCGAAGCCCGCGCGGTAAACTCCATTATTGAGATGCGTGTAAACAAACTCATTAACGCGCTCGATCTCGTCGCGCAAAGCTTCAGGATAGAAATCGTAGGTGACATCGGTCCAGGCCCTGAAAGCAGAATTGAACATCCGAATAATTTCCGACGATTCATTGTTGACAACGGTCCGGCGCTCGCGATCCCAGAGCGTCGGCACGGTTACTTTACCCGTGTAGTTGGGGTCCGTCGCGCTGTAAAGCTGATGGAGTCGGAACACTCCGTCGGCGCACGGTTGAAAGTCGTCGATCGACTGGGAATAGGCCCACCCTTCACTCTTCGGTCGATCGGCCATCGACATGGAGACGATCCCCTCGAGATGTTTGAGCTTGCGCATGATGAGGGTTCGATGGGCCCAGGGACACGAGGGGGAGACGAATAGGTGGTAGCGCCCGGGCTCTGCCTTGAACCCTCCGGCACCGGACGGTCCCGCGCTGCCGTCCTCGGTAATCCAGTGGCGAAACCTGGAAGCCTCTCGGATAAAATGACCCCGCCCATCGCTCGGGATCGTTGCGTCGTTATCCCACTTTCCCTCAATCATCAGGCCCATGAGAATCTCCTTTGGTTTTATTCACCTCTCTTTAACAGAATCCGGACCGCGAAAGAAGCCGTAGGCCCCTGGCTGGCGGGGCGCGGCTCGCTGTGGTCTCCAATTCAGACGAGTGAGCGCACCCTTCGACGATGCTCAGAGCAATCGGCCGAGTAGACGGGCCTTTTTTAACAGCGTGGTTGAATTATGACCGGGGTCTTGAGAGTATAGACACCATGAAACGGCTCCGTTTTTTCTCGCCGGCGCTGTTTTTTTTGGCCGGCATCGCCCTGCTAAGCCAGCGCCCCCTTTGGGGGGCGGCTGACCAGCTCGAAGATATCCGGCAAGAGAGAGCAAAATCCAAGCAGCAGGAGCAGCTCGATGAGGCGCGCCAACGCGAGCAACTCGAGAATCTGAAGCGCGCGCAGGAGTTGGATCGCGTCCAGCGACACCTCGACGAAGTGAAGCAGCAACAGGGAAATCGTCCCGATGGTCACGAGCAACCGCAGCGACAGCAGCAATTGAACCAAGCTCAGGAGCGGTTGGACCAACTTAAAAACGACCAGCAGCTCAATCGTCTGCACAACGAGCTCCAGTTAAACCGGATCCAGCGGGAACAAAACGAATATCGAAGACAGGAGCAAATTAGAGAGCTGCAGCGCAATCAACAGATGCAGTTCTTGCAGGATCAGTTGCGCAAGAATCAAATTCGGCAAGACCTGAATAGATAGCAGCAGTAATGGCCTCGATTACGCAGCGCCAGCCGCCGGCTTCATTTAAGCACACCGATTGATCGACAGTCGTTTTAGTTTTGGTCGGACCATTTAAGATCCGGCCCAGGGACGCGCCACGAGCCGCCGAAAGCAGAGAACGGCCTCAGCGTCGATCGGGCAGCGCGTAGAGTTTTTGGAGTTGTTCCCAAACGGCAAAGAAAACCGGGTCCGCGGGAGTCGAAATCACCGGACGATTACTCCGGCGCAGGTACATCTTGACCCAGTAGTCATAAAAATATTCCATATCTTGCTTCGCTTCCTGGGGTTGTCCATCCGCGGTTTGATAGCGGATCGTAACCGACCGCTCCTGGATGGAAATTCCGATCAGCGAGCTCCGCTCTTTGAAATCGAGATAGGAGCCGGCGCTGCGGAGAATTTGCGACAATGCGTTGGGGTTTGGCGTGCCCGCCGGATCGCTGCGCATGGAACGTCCCGCTCGGTCCAGTTGCATGATCTCCTCAACGCTGTAGCGAAAATCAACGGTTTGGACCCTGGAGCGGCGCGAGTCGCCGCTGAGAGCCGACCACACCTTGCCCAGAGTAGATTTCAAAGACAATGTCCCTGAACCGTGGGCGTCCTGCGGTAATCGCGTCTTCGCGCGAATCGCATAAACGTCCGCGACGGCCACCAAATCCAATGCGACGATATGGCGGGATTCAAGAGCCTGGCCCAGGGCGCGCAATTCTTTCGCGTACGAAGGATGCTCGTTTTTAGGGGCGCTCGCTGCGTTCGTTGCTGCCTGTCTAAGGTTGTTCATTGCTCGTCCACCATCATTCCATTCACACGCTGCGGCAGTGAGATGAGCAATCGCGGTGCCAGGCCGTAGTTGCGCGAAAAATCAGGAAGATTCGCGCACCCTGGCGGCAATTGTACCGCTTATGGCAGATGAACTGTGACAAGTGGCAAAACCACGATCAGGCGAGTAGCGAATAGAACGACTCAACGCGGGAGACAAGAACTGCCAGCAAGTCACACGAATGGCTAATCTGCGGCCTCGTGTGACAGTGAATGACCGCAAGTCAAGAGCGGCGCGTATGAAATCCCGGCGCGAACGAGCAAAAACAAACCGGCGTGGACGCGCCGAGCGACCGGCGATGCTTACGGGAGACCCGTCGCGCCCATCAGATAACGGTCGCATTCGCGCGCCGCGCCGCGGCCTTCATTGATCGCCCAGACCACGAGACTCTGACCGCGCCGGCAATCACCGGCGGCAAACACATTGCGAACGTTGGTCTGGAATCGACCAAATTCGGCCTTGGCATTGGAACGGGGATCGCGCTCGACGTTGAGCTGCGCGAGAACGCTCTCTTCCGGACCGAGAAAACCCATCGCCAGCAGCACGAGATCTGCGCGCAACACTCGTTCAGTCCCGGGGACTCTCTGGGGAATGAAGGCTCCTCTGTCGTCCTTGGCCCATCGAACACTGTAGATATGGAATTCTCGGACCTGTCCCTTCTCGTCGCCGACAAATTTTTCGCCGGTGGTCAAATAGACGCGCGGATCGGCGCCGAAACGAGCCTTGGCCTCCTCCTGTCCGTAATCCAATTTATAGACCTTGGGCCACTCCGGCCAAGGGTTGTCGGGTTGCCGGCTATCGGGAGGCCGCGGCAGGATTTCGAGCTGCGTGAGAGTCCGGCAGCCGTGGCGCATGGCGGTCCCGACGCAGTCCGTGCCGGTATCGCCGCCGCCCACGACGATGACGTGCTTATCTTTTGCCGAAATGTAGTTGCCGTCTTGATGCCTCGAGTCGAGCAAGCTCTTGGTGTTGGCCTGAAGGAACTCCATGGCAAAATGAATACCGTGGAGTTCCCGCCCGGGTATCGGTAGATCGCGCGGCTGCGTCGCGCCGCAGCAGAGGACCACGGCGTCAAACTGCTGCTGGAGTTCGGTTGCCGGAATGTCGACTCCCACGGCTGTATTCGTCAGAAATCTGATTCCTTCTGCCGCCATCAGATCGACACGCCGCTGCACGATATTCTTATCGAGCTTCATGTTCGGAATACCGTACATGAGCAGACCCCCGATCCGGTCGGCCCGCTCATAAACGGTCACCCAGTGGCCGGCGCGGTTCAGTTGCGCCGCGCACGCGAGTCCGGCCGGGCCCGAACCGACGACAGCCACTTTCTTTCCGGTCCTTCGCTCCGGCGGCTCGGGCCGCACCCAGCCCTGAGCAAAACCGTGGTCGATGATCGCGCACTCGATCGTCTTGATCGTCACCGGCTCTTCGTTGATGCCGAGAACACACGAGCCCTCGCATGGCGCCGGACAAACGCGGCCGGTAAATTCCGGAAAGTTATTGGTCTTGTGGAGTCGGTGCAGCGCTTCTTTCCATAGCCCGCGGTAGACCAGATCGTTCCACTCCGGGATGAGATTGTTGATCGGGCAGCCCGACGCCATACCGCTGATCAGCTGCCCGGTATGACAAAAAGGAATGCCGCAATCCATGCAGCGCGCGCCCTGTTGCTGGAGGTTGTTTTCGGAAAAGTGGTCGTGAAACTCCAGCCAATCTTTCACTCGCTCGAGGGGCGAGCGGTCTAACGGGAGCTCACGCTCATATTCCATGAATCCGGTTGGCTTACCCATCTGTGGACCTTTCCGGGTGACTCACTCAATCCGGGCCGCTCGAATCAATCGCGCGGCCTCATTAGGGCGCGGCCTGCTTACTCTGTTTCCTGTTCCCGAAAATCCAACGGGAGAGGAGAAACTGCCGAAGTGTCTGGCGAGCAGTCTAACGAGTCAGAGGCGTTCAACTCTCAGCGCGAAAGGCTGCGCGCCGAGAGGCTCGCGCAAGGCGCGATCATTTCCATTTTCCGATTCACGTTAGTTCCCGCTAACGCGCGCGGCGTCGTTCTTGTTGGCTTCAAAAGCGGCCATGACCGCCTCTTCCCCGACCAACCCGCGGCTTTCGGCTTCTCTGAGCGCCTCCAGCATGCGCCGGTAGTCCTTCGGTGTCACCTTGACGAATTTGCGCGCCGTTTCCTGCCAGAGGGCCAGGAGTTGCCAGGCTCTCGCGCTGCGGGTGTAGACCGCATGGCGCTTTAGCAGCTCTTCGACCTCGCGCAAGTCCGTTTCCTCGAGACGCTCGAGCGTGACCGTTTCCAGATTGCAGCGGCTCTTGAAGGCGCCGTCCTCGTCGAGAACGTAAGCGATGCCACCGGACATGCCCGCGGCGAAATTCCGACCGGTCTTGCCGATGACGACCACCCTGCCGCCGGTCATGTACTCACAGCCGTGGTCGCCGACGCCTTCGATGACCGCCCGCACGCCGCTGTTGCGCACACAGAAACGTTCACCGGCCATGCCGCGAATATACGCTTCGCCACCGGTCGCGCCGTAGAAGGCGACATTGCCGACGATAATATTCTCCTCGGGCGGAAAGGTCGAACCCTCAGGCGGATACAAAACCACCTTTCCTCCGGATAGGCCTTTGCCGAAATAGTCATTGGCGTCACCTTCGAGCTCGAGCGTCATCCCCGGCGGAATAAACGCGGCGAAGCTCTGGCCCGCCGATCCCTGGAAATGGAAATGAATCGTATCGTCCGGCAATCCCTCGGGTCCGAACCGGCGAGTGATCTCACTCCCCAGAATAGTTCCCACCACACGATTGGTGTTGCGGATGGGCAAAGTCGCCTTCACCTTCTCGCGCCGTTCCAATGCCGGCAGCGCCAAGTCGAGGAGCACCTGATTGTCAAGGGCGTTCTCGAGTCCGTGGTTCTGCGGGATTTGGCAATAGCGCCCCACCTCAGGACCGACCGGCGGCTGGTAGAGAATCGCGGCGTACTCCAGCCCCCTCGCCTTCCAATGCTCGACGGCGCGGCGGACTTCGAGCCTGTCCGAACGGCCGACCATTTCGTTCACCGTGCGGAAGCCCAGTCTTGCCATGTGCTCGCGCATCTCCTGGGCTATGAAACGCATGAACTGAACCACATGAGCGGGATCGCCGGAAAATTTCTTGCGTAGTTCCGGGTTTTGGGTGGCAACGCCTACCGGGCAAGTATCCAGGTGGCAGACGCGCATCATAATGCAGCCCAGCACGACCAGCGCCGTCGTCGCAAAGCCGAACTCCTCCGCTCCGAGCAGCGCCGCAATGATGACGTCGCGGCCGGTCTTGAGCTGTCCATCGGTCTCCACCGCGATCCGGCTGCGCAGGTTGTTGAGCACCAAGGTCTGGTGAGTTTCCGCCAGGCCGAGCTCCCACGGCAAACCGGCATGCTTGATGCTGGTCTGAGGCGAAGCGCCGGTGCCGCCGTCGTGGCCGCTGATCAGCACCACGTCCGCATGGCCCTTCGCCACGCCGGCGGCAATGGTTCCGACGCCGATCTCCGACACCAGCTTGACGCTGATGCGTGCGTGGTGGTTGGCGTTCTTAAGATCGTGAATCAACTGTGCCAGGTCTTCAATGGAGTAAATGTCGTGATGCGGCGGCGGGGAAATAAGGCCGACGCCAGGGGTCGAGTGGCGGACTTTCGCGATCCAAGGATAGACTTTGCGTCCGGGCAGCTCGCCGCCCTCGCCCGGCTTGGCCCCCTGCGCCATCTTGATCTGCAGCTCTTTGGCTTGCGTCAGGTAGTAACTGGTCACCCCGAACCGGCCCGAAGCCACTTGCTTGATGGCGCTGTTGCGCGAATCGCCGTTCGGGTCTGGAATATAGCGCTGCGGGTCCTCACCCCCCTCTCCCGTATTGCTCTTGCCGCCGATGCGGTTCATCGCGATGGCAAGCGCTTCATGCGCCTCTTTACTGATGGAGCCATAAGACATGGCGCCGCTCTTGAAGCGCTTGACGATGGCCTCGACCGGCTCTACCTCTTCGAGCGGGATCGGCTTAGGGGAATACTTCAGCTCCATCAACCCGCGCAAGGTTGCGAGCTGCTCGGACTGATCATCGATGAGACGGGTGTATTCTTTGAAGGTCTTGTAGTCGTTGGTGCGACAGGCCTTCTGCAGAAGATGAATCGTTCGTGGATTGAACAGATGCAGCTCGCCGTCCTTGCGGTATTGATATTGGCCATACACTTCCAAGGTATGGCCGTTGAGCGAGTAGGCGGGAAACGCTCTGGCATGTTGCTGCTCGGCCTCCCGAGCGATCTCTTCCAAGCCTATGCCGCTCACCCTCGAGGGCGTCCAGGTGAAGTATTTGTTCACGAGTTCTTCGCCAAGACCGACGGCCTCGAAGATCTGCGCGCCGCAGTAGGACTTGATCGTCGAAATACCCATCTTGGCCATGACCTTCACGACCCCTTTGACCACGGCTTTAATGTACCCTTTGACGGCCTGATGGTAAGTAGTGTCTTTCATCATGCCTTCGGCGATCATGTCATTGAGGCATTCAAAGGCGAGATAGGGATTGACCGCCTGCACGCCATAGCCCAACAGCAGACAAAAATGGTGCACTTCGCGGGGCTCGCCCGACTCCAATACCAAACCAACGCGCGTGCGCGTCCCGGTCCTGATGAGATGATGGTGTAAGCCGGAGGCGGCCAACAATGCCGGGATGGGCGCGTGCGTGCGGTCCACTCCCTTGTCGGAGAGGATCAAAATCGTCCTGCCCGCCTCGATCGCTTTATCGGCGGCTTTGAACAATTCCTCGAGCGCGCTCTCGAGTCCGGCCTTGCCTTTATCGGGATTGAACAGGATCGGCAGCGTGACCGATTGGATTCCCGGCCGTTCGATGTGGCGTAACTTTTCGATTTCCGAATTCTTCAGAATCGGACTCGAGAGTCTGAGCTGCCGGCAACTTTCGGGCTTGGGCTCGACCAGATTCCCTTCGGACCCCAGGGTCAGGGTTGTGGATGTAATCAGCTCTTCCCGAATCGGATCAATGGGCGGGTTTGTGACCTGCGCGAAGAGCTGTTTGAAATAGTTGTAGAGGAGCTGCGGCTTGTCGGACAAGACCGCCAAGGGGGTGTCGGTCCCCATGGAACCGACCGGCTGGATGCCATTCTGAGCCATGGGGCCGATGTTGACCCGTAGATCTTCGAAGCTATAGCCGAACGCTTGCAGCCGCTGCAAAGTCGCCGGATGATTGGCGGGAGGCGCCGCTTCGGTAATATCGGGCAGGTCATCAAAATGGAGGACATTGTCCTTCAACCATTTGCCGTACGGCTGCGCCGCCGCCATCTGCTGTTTAATTTCTTCGTCACTGATGATGCGACCTTCGCTGGTGTCGACAAGAAACATGCGACCGGGTTGTAAACGCCGCTTTTCCAAAACCCGTTCGGGCGGCACCTCGAGCACCCCCACTTCCGATGCCATAATCACTAGATCGTCCTTCGTCACATAATAGCGCGACGGCCTGAGTCCATTGCGGTCAAGCACCGCGCCCACGACCGTCCCGTCGGTGAACGCAATCGACGCCGGCCCGTCCCACGGTTCCATCAAGCTGCTATGAAATTCATAGAAGGCCCGCTTCTTAGGATCCATGCTGTCGTGATTTTCCCACGGCTCCGGGATCATCATCATGATGGCGTGGGGCAGCGAACGGCCGCTCAGAGAGAGAAATTCGAGACAGTTGTCAAACTTTGCCGAGTCGCTGCCGTCTTCCTGGATAATCGGAAAAACCTTCGTGAGATCATCGCCAAACAGTTTCGACGCCAACATCGCTTGACGGGCGTGCATCCAGTTCTCGTTGCCTCTCAGTGTGTTGATCTCGCCGTTGTGGATCAGATAACGGTAGGGATGGGCGCGGCCCCAACTCGGGAAGGTATTAGTGCTGAAGCGCGAATGAACCACGGCGATGGCGGTTTCCACCAGCGGATCCGAAAGATCAGGATAAAACGTCACCAGTTGCCTAGGCGTCAACATTCCTTTGTAGATCAGCGTCCGGTGCGACAAGCTTGAGATATAGAAGAAATCCCCGCCGGGAAGCCCGGCGTAGCGAATCGCGTTTTCCGCGCGGCGGCGAATCACGTAGAGTTTGCGCTCGAAATCCATGTCGTCATTGATGCCTTCGCCGCGCCCGATGAACACCTGCCGCACGAAGGGCTCGCAAGACTTTGCGGTATCGCCGAGATAGAGATTGTCGGTGGGCACCTTGCGCCAACCGAGGTGCTTTTGACCCTCGCCGGCAATGATTTCTTCCATGATGCGTTCGAACTGGCGGCGTTGCTTGCGGTCATCCGGGAGAAATACCATCCCGACGCCGTACTCCCCGGGCTCCGGGAGACGAAACCCCAGTCCTTTGCAGGCGTGCTGGAAAAAGACGTGCGGCACCTGTAACAGCATTCCGGCGCCGTCTCCCGTATTCTCCTCGCAGCCGCAAGCGCCACGGTGATCCAGGTTCTCCAGCACGGCGAGAGCCTGCTCGACAATCTCGTGCGACTTCGCTCCTTTGATATTGACGACGAACCCGACGCCGCAAGCGTCATGCTCGAAGTTTGGATCGTAAAGTCCTTGCTTGGGAGGCAAACCCCGCGTTGTCATACTCACGTCCTTCTTCACCGGCAATCTCCGTTTACTTCCTTTTAGAGTTCGAATGGGCTGCCAGACCGCGGTCGAGAGACAGGGTCTGACTCTCTTTGGCGGTCGACAGAACGACTTTCGTCACGGTTCGAGTCACTCCTTCGATAGAACGAATCTCACCCAGCAATTTTTCCAAAGACGCCGTATTGGCGGTCTTCACCTTTAGTATAAAGCTCTCATCGCCGGTCACGTGATGGCATTCGAGTATTTCGTCACGCTGGACCATCTGCGCCCAAAATTTTTCCATATCGCGTTGGTGGCCGACGGAGACACCGATAAAGGCGGTAATATCCTTACCGACTTTCTTGCCGTCGATAACCGCCTGGTAGCTCGTAATGACGCCGCCGGCCTCGAGCTTTTTAACCCTTTCCATCACGGCCGGCGACGAAAGCTCGACCTCTTTGGCAATCTCGGCTAAATGGCGTCGCCCGTTGCTTTGCAGTATAGAAAGGATTTTTAAATCGATTGCGTCTAGCAACTTAATTTTCTTAAGCGTATAAGGCTATTAGCTTAAAATTCTTATGTCAGCATTGCGCCCGTTTGTCAAGCCATTCGGCCACTCCGCTCGCCGTGCGTGGCAAAATCGATCAACCTTGAGTTCGGAAAGTGCTTAAAAAGACTGGCCCCCTCTTTCTCTCCCCCGGAAAACAAAGGACTTAGCCGTTCGTCCTGAGCCTCGTCGAAGGGCAACGGCTAATTTTTTCACAGCTTCCCCCTTAGCAAAGGGGGAGATTTAGTGGGGGTTCTAGATACCGTCACGGGTATGACGGTGGGGCCGCCGCGGACTTCTCGGTCAGGACATTAGCTGGTGATGTAACGCTCGAGCTGCTCGATGATAAATTTTTGTTCGGCAATGATCGATTTGACGAGATCCCCGATCGAGATAACGCCCGCCACCTGTCCGGCCTCAATTACGGGAAGGTGGCGAATGCGCTTCTCGGTCATCAATGCCATGCATTCTTCGATATTTTGCTCCGGCTCAGCATAGGCGACTCGCGCCGTCATGATCTCGTGCACTTGCGTGGTTCTCGAAGAACGGCCCTGGAGAATAACCTTACGCGCGTAATCTCGCTCTGAAATAATGCCCACCAGGCGGGAAGCTTCCATCACCAGCAGCGCCCCCACCTGCTTGTCGGCCATAAGTTTCATCGCGTCGTAGACGGAGGCGTTGGGCTCGATAGACCAAACGCTGCGGCCCTTGACTTCCAGAATGTCTTTGACCCTTTTCATTTGACCTCGCCCAACTAGAGCGAATCAGATGAGAGAGATCGTAGAAGATTATCCGAGCTGAATTTACTGCTGAACGCGTCGAATGTAAAGCGGAAACAAGGCGTTTGCCATTCAGGAGGGACCCAGATCCTATATGTACGAGACCTCTTCGGCCATTTTCAGGCGAGGATAGAGTCCGTCGCTCACCCAGGGACATTGAACAGCGATCACCGGGTTCTTCGCCACAAGCTTTTCGAGCACTATACGGGCGCGGTCGTCCGAAAGATCCGCCTTGACAGCCTCGACCAGCACCCATGCTGCGGCTATGAGATTGCCCTGGCCCTGAAAGCTGACGCCCAGATTTCGATAGCCGCTCGCACGTGTCGAGTCGACCTCTATCGCGACACGGCAATGGTGCTCCCCCTCTGTATAACGTCCGAGCACATTCAAGCAGTAGCCGGCGTTGTTGTGAAGGACATAAATGATGCGTTTCTTCTCGGGATTGAGTTTCAGTGCCGCGCCAAAATGAATCAATGCCTCTTCAAACTTCTGCTCATCGGTCTCGATTTGACCGAGCGCGAGGTAACAATGCGCGATTTGCTGGGGGTTGTCGCCCATTTCAATGTAACGCGCGATCAAGGTCTTGGCAGGCTCAAGCCTCTGCAGCCCGCGATAAAACCCGACGACAAACAGCAACCAGCGAAAGTAGTCGTCTTCTGTCTTAGCCTGTTGAAGCCGTTCGAGCAAGATTTTTTCGCTTTCTGGCTCAGCAACGGCCAGCTCCGTGGTGAGTGTCTTTTTCATAGGCGTGGTCATCCCCACCACACTCAGCAACCTCGATACCAGAGTTTTTTAGGGCATAAAATTCCCAGACGTGGGCTGAAATCCCTTGCGATCAAAAAGAGATAGGGTCAGAATGCTTGCTCTCGTATCGACGAGGGGCAAACTAGGCGTACCGGCCCGATGGATTTCTGCGGTTGGGAATCCCTGCAAGGTCCGGCTAGAAGCCGAAAAAACCGAAACGGTATCGGTTTTTCGATTTGAAAATGGCCCTCAAACGCGTTGGTCGTTGACAAAAGTCAAGGATCGTATGTCAGCCTCCCTATGAACCAGACCTAAAAAGGTTCTGCGAAAATCTTTGCGGGGCTGAGCATTCTTCGCGAAGATTCCTTTGCTTGGTCTCCTCAGGAGCAAATCTGAGCGATCTGTAAGTTCTTTGGCGTCGCGCATACATCTTTCTCAGGACCAGTACTTGTGTGTCCACATAATCGTACACCCTCACGCTACTCTTGCTCTCGTGGTTTCTCAAAGCTCGGCCCACATATTGAACGAGCTTCCCTTTAAAAGACAGAGGAAACGCGAGAAAGAGCGTGTCCACTTGAGGACAGTCAAAGCCTTCACCCAAGTATTGGCCGGTGGCTATGATCAGCAGTTCTCTGTCAGAAGCCATATCCTGCGACCCTAAAATGGCGGAGCGTTGTTTCTTGCCCAGGCTTCCGCTCAAAACGAGCGGAGTCTTGCCACGCTGCCGCAACCCGTCTGCAAGCAACTCACAGTGTTCCTTCCAGTGGCTTAAGACCAAACAGCGCCGTCCCTCTGTGAGCGCCTGGCAGACATCCTCCCGAATCAACTCGTTTCGTGCATCGTCCTTGACCAGGTTGCGGAAAATCTCCTGTATCGAGGGGTCGCCAGCGTCCGAATACGTGAACTCAGTTTCGCGAACAAGGAGTGTTCGGGAGAAGCTGTTCTCTCTGAGCTCCATCGTGTGGCGGATGGGTCCGCATTGCAAGGCAATAATCTCCTGCAGACCATCACGACGGTAGGGTGTTGCCGTAAGGCCCAAGATGTAACGGACAGAGGCTCTTTTGACACATGCTTCAAACGTGAAGGCTGGCCAATGATGACATTCGTCTACCACGATAAACCCGTATTTGGAGAGAAAAGCTTCTAAGTCGTCAACGCGCTTAAGACTCTGCATCATACCTAAGTCGACTATCCCGCTTTGCTGGTCTCTGCCGCCGCCTAATTGACCGATGAGGCGCGAGGAAAGACCCAAGAGTTCCCCAATTTGGGAGCGCCATTGATCCAGAATGGGTTTTCGATGCGCCAGAATTAGTGTGGGCACGTTTCGATCTGCGACCGCATAGCAGGCCATTACCGTCTTGCCTGCTCCGGGTGGAGCCACCAACACCCCCATGTCGTCACTGAGGACAGCTTGGACAGCATTCAACTGTTGGCGTGTTAGCGAGCCCGTAAACTTCAACGCCAACTTTTCGGGTACCGGCCGCTGGTCGGTCAGAGAAACCTCGCTGCCGGCTCCCTTTACGATTTCCTTCAACTCTTCCACTGTGCCTCTCGGCAGGTGGATATGGCTAACGTCCTCTTCGTAACATTTAATGAATCGTGGAATTCGCCACGTGGATAGACGCAGCTTCTCGCGTTCGTAGAACTGAGGATTGTGGAGCAACGCAAGTTGCTTAATTTGCGCGAGCAACCATGGCGGAATTCCAGACTTTTCTATGCTCAATGCGGCTCCAAGAGTGCACCGGATCTGCTTGGGTGCTGGGTACCTTTCGCGGATGGCCAGGGCTATGGTTCCCATTGTGCCCGGCCCAATTGATACGGCTGGGACTTCTTCGAGTAGCGCCTCAACCTGAGATGGTCCAAGCCTCTTAATCTGACTCAAAAAGCTCCACTGATCCTGCCATGGTAGCAGTTCGGGATCATCAGGATTTAGAAACTCTGTATTCCCCAAAGCCCGACACTTCTTTTGCAGTGGCAAGGCGATCAGGTTACCAAACCCCGCTTTTGGCAAGAAATCCTGGTTGGGAAAAAACCGGTCGTAACTGGCAAGATCTATCTCTGCTCGGAGTACCATGGTTTCCTTAAGGAGCCTTATCCCCAGCTGCCTAGCTGAAGTGGCAGTCACTGGCACGGAAAAAAAGATCCAAACATGACCGCCATTTCCAGACCGTGATCGTTCCAAATACGCTGGCACCCCGTAGTCCTTGCAGACATTCAGCAAAGCTAAAGCATCAAGAGACCAGCCTGCCTTGTCAAAATCACAAGCTAAAAACCAGCAGGTGTCATCTCTAAGCAGTGGATAGACACCGATGATTTTTTCTCCACTTAGGTGGCTAAGGATGACCTCGTCGGTCAAAGGGAGACATTTTTTGGGCTTACCTTTCGTGGAACCCCAAGGATCTTCACAAGCTGGCGAGTATCCTTTCTTTTGAGTCCGTTCATTAAGCCAGAATACTGCATAGACATCCTCTCTCCCCCTGAAAAGCGCGCGAAATAACTTTATCTTTTCTCGAGCGGAAAAATTGGAGTCAACACGGGGAAGTTTGGAAGAAGTCGAAAGTCCATGTCCTCCGTAGCTCCTGGCTTCCTGAATTTCTCCAACTCTGGTGTTGGATCCCACAAGAGTTGTTCCGGTTTGGCTGTAATCGGCTTTTGGTTCAGAGACTTCTATCCCTAGTTTTTTTCTAAGCTGGGCGTTTTCCTGACGCAGTCGCTCTATCTCCTGAAGGGCTTTCTCTAACTCCCGCGTCATCTTTTCTCCATCGCGTACATGCCAATCGATGAATCCCCACAGTTTCGGCTAGAGAGGATAACATGCTACGGCGCCAGAGCGTTTGATGCAATCATGCCTGTCCTTTCGGATCAAGCATTCTGGAATCGGCTGAAAGTTTCTGGCTGATGATGATTGTGAATGAAATGTGGCGGTTTGTCGCGCAGTCATGATCGGGATCGGTCAGCTGTTCGTGCCATTTGTAGGCGAGCGCGGTGGCGACGACTTTCCGATCCACGGTTGCGCATATCCCCATCAAGAGCCACGGAATAAGGTCCCGATGGTTTTCATGGGGAGAAAAAGCCGGTCGGGCCTATCGGGGAACGGAATGAAATCAAAGTGTCGGTAGAAACGCACGGCCTGTTCATCGATGGCATCGACGATGACGGCGACGGCGGCGATCTGCGACGACTGAACATAAGCCCGGCGGAGGGCGTCCATGATAAGAAACTCTCCCATTCCCTGCCTTCTGTGCCGTTGATCGATGGCGAGGCGGCCGAGAAGCGTCGCTGGCACAACGGGATAGACCGGAAGTTTCCGGGCCACGTCCGCGGGCAGACTGCCCAGGTCGATGCCGAAGGCGGAAAGCG
Organism: Binatia bacterium; assembly: GCA_035762645.1. Taxonomy (GTDB): domain Bacteria; phylum Desulfobacterota; class Binatia; order UBA9968; family UBA9968; genus DASTOD01. Next base: position 14,666 of record DASTOD010000424.1, read on the forward strand.
TATAATAGCCGAGAATGGTTTTGGGGTCCGTTGCGGCGACAAGTACAAAGGGCGCGGCCACGAGTCGGCGGGCGTCCTGGCTGGCAATCTCTTTCAGATAGCGGTCAAGGACATCGTTGCCGCATGCGAAGGCCGCGCGGTCGTGCTGTTTGCCAAGAGGCTCGACAAGCAGCAGGGCTTTGCCGGCAGCGCGGGGCATCTATTCGCCGGTATGCTGTTTATAGCGGCGCGCCGCCTTGCGCAGACGGGCTCCAGGCGCGGGAGCTTTGAGAAGCGCTGCCACAAACGCTTTCCGGTCGCGGGCGCCTAACATCATCGCTTCGTGCTCGCGCACTGTCCGCGCGGCGGTTTCATACGCGCACGCGATGAGGAAATCAGAGAGAGACCGGCCGGTTAGCACGGCCGCCTTCATAAAAAGGTCCTTTTGCTCCGGCGTGATGCGCGCCTCAAGGCGCGCCGTCCGGGAACTACCGCTTTCTCGTGTCTCACGCGTTTTCGTCGAGGCCATGGGGCTTTCTCCTTTATGGTCGAGTGTACGGCAAATGGCCGTACACATCAAGAGATCCGGCTGGCGGTGCGGTTGCTCGGTCGGGCTCGTAGCCTGATTAATCACGGGTAGTTTTTGATGCAGCCAGCCTGCGTCTCAATTCGCAGCCGATCGAAGGAAGATGTGCAGGAATCGATAGGATCACTACAAATTTAGGAGAGATTCTACTGGAGATGGTGATCAGCCCTGCGCGAAGAGATTCAAATTCCGCCGAGAACGAACTTTACACGCCGCCGCTAGATCACTCAATCAAGCCTTCGGAAGCTCGATGTCGAGGTTTGCCACGATCTGCATCTCTTCGCGGTAGTATTGTAGCAGGATGTGGCGGAGCAGGATCAAACTGTCTTCGGCCATCTCTAAATGGTTTATGGTAGCCGTGCAAATTACCCCTTGGTGCTCGGCTTCGAGCCTGAGGCCATCTGTCACATGTTTCGCGTTCTGAAATCTTCCGACCCGGATGATTTCTTCGTTGGTCACATACCAACCCGTTGAACTCATCCATACTGTCGGCCACCACCGATAATCTTTCAACCGAGGCACACCCTCAGTTTATTTTGCTCCGTGAACTTTACAATGGTTACTATAAGAGAGTGCCTGATGGCTCAACAGGAAAAACCCCGATATAAACTATTCGCCCGGTTGGCATACTTCCAGGTCTCTTCGAGCACCGCGAATGGCTTGTAGTCGTCGAAGCCCGGTGACAACCACGCCACGGACGAGCCAGAACCCCGCGAGGACAGTCGGCGCGAGGAACCAAAAACCCCTCACTTGATGATCTTGTCCGCTCGCAGCAGTACGTGAGATGGGATAGTCAAGCCGATTTGCTTGGCAGTTTTTAGATTGATCACTAGCTCGAACTTCGTCGGCTGCTCGACCGGCAAATCGCCGGGCTTGGCGCCTTTGAGGATTCTGTCCACGTAATAAGCGACGCGCCGGTAGCTGTCCGCAAGGTCCGCTCCGTAGGACATGAGCCCGCCGGCATCTACAGCTTCTCTTCTTGGGTACATCGATGGTAACCGGCTCTTTGACGCAAATTCCACAATCCGTCTTTCATCGCCAGCTATCAGCGGACCCCTGCCGTGCACATAGAGTCCATCCGGACGCTCCTTGTTTAGCGCAGCGAATACCCTCTCGAAACCGTCCGCATTTCGTACCTCCAAAGACCGAACAGTCAATCCCAGCGCATGCGCTGCGGCTGGAAGATCCTCTTTCACCTCGCGTGCAATCCCCGGAGTGGGATCGTTGAGAACCGCGACGCGGGCAAGTCTGGGAACGGCTTCTTTGAACAGCTCCAGCCGCTTGCTGCCTAGCTCTCTGGAAAGCATAGTAATCCCAGTGATGTTGCCGCCGGGACGGGCTAGGCTTTCCACGAAGCCTGCCTCGGGTCGGGCCCAGCGCCCACCATAACAATGGGAATCGTCTTGGTCGCGTTCTTAGCCGCCAGGATCGGTATGGCCCCTCCTGCTACCACGATAATATCAACCTTGAGACGCACCAGCTCGGCGGCAGGCTCGGGGTTTCGATCGAGCTTCCCCTCGCCATATCGGTACTCGATGGCAATGTTCTGCCCTTCTATGTAGCCAAGCTCGCGCAGAGCCAGCTGAATAGCCTCGGCACGGGTGGAGTCACTAGCTGGCTCGGCCGACGATAGATACCCTATCCGCGCGACCTTCTTCGCCTGCTGCGCCTCGCCGGCAGCCCCGGCCACCAGGAGCACGAAAGCGATTGCCGAAAGCCCTAACCATTTTTGATTTTGGATTTTCGATTTTAGATTATCGGATTGAGAACCGAGGAAACGAATCCGGAATAGTTTCTTCATCTATTTTTCCCCTAATCCAAAATCGGCAATCTAAAATCCAAAATTA
>DASTOD010000425.1:0-48203 GCA_035762645.1 Binatia bacterium
GGCCTTTGGCCGCGGCTCCGAGGGCGGCGCGCCGGGATTTTGCGTCAACGTATCATAGAAGGTCAACTCTTCCCTGGGTTGGCTTCTGCCGCCCCCGGAGCCTTGCACCGACGGCGTCACCGGGATTTTCACCAGAGGCTCTTCGGCCTTCACTATTTTTCGTGCCTCGATCCCTTTACCGACGAACAGCCCCAAAAAGAAAATGATTACCGAAGCCAGAGTAAAGCCGCCGCTCAACAGTACGAGCTGGCCGCGGTTAAAATAGAAGCGCCTGTCTTTGCCCCTTCGATTCTCCGCCATAGAAGCTGTGACAGCCCCCTCCTTCCGATGGAGTTCAGACGCAAAGAATGCAAAGGTAACATAGAGTGTCCGCTTTTCCTATGAATTTGTGTGCAAAACGAAAATCCGAAGCTCGAAATGCCCCGATTTTCTCATCGGTCCCCATCGCCGTCGGAACGCGAGGCCATTTTCAACGGCGCCTCGACGCCTAGGATCTCCAGCCCACGGCGGATGGTTTTCTGAACGGTGCGCGCCAACAACAGCCGCGCTCCCGTCAAGGTCGGGTCATCCGAAAGAATGCGGTAACGATTGTAGTAGCGATGAAACTCTCCCGCTAAATCCAACAAATAGAAGAGCAGGTGATGGGGCTCCAGTTCGCGCACGCTTTGTTCCAGCACATCGCTGAACTGGATCATCTTACGAATCAGCTCCACCTCTTCCGGCAAGGCCAGCCGGTCCAGGGAAATAGCGCTAGTGTCGGAATCGGTCCAGGCCGTTGCGTGCTTTTGCGCCTGCTCGAAAAGACTCGCCACTCGGGCATGAGCATATTGAACATAAAACACCGGGTTCTCGCTCGATTGTCGCTTGGCGAGATCCAGATCGAAATCGAGATGGCTGTCCGATTTGCGCATCAGGAAAAAGAACCGGGCCGCGTCGCGGCCCACCTCTGCCACAACTTCCTCGAGGGAGACGAACTCGCCGGTTCGCTTGCCCATCCGCACCGGCTCTCCGCCCCGGGTCAGTTGGACCATCTGGACCAACACCACCTGCAGAAGGTTCGGGTCGTAGCCGAGGCCCTGCATCGCCGCTTTCAAGCGGCTGACGTAGCCGTGATGATCGGCGCCCCAAACATCGATGAGTCGATGATATTGCCGCTCAAATTTATTTCGATGATAGGCAATATCGCTCGCGAAATAGGTCAGCTCGCCGTCGCTTTTGATCACTGTCCGGTCCTTGTCGTCGCCGAAGCGGGTCGAGCGAAACCACTCCGCGCCATCTTGCGCATACAGAAGCCCGCGGGCGCGCATCAAGTCTATCGTTTGCCCAACCTCATTGCGCTCGCGCATGCCCTTTTCACTGAAAAAGCAATCGAAGTGAATGCCGAACTCGTCCAACTGGCTGCGAATAGTTCTGAGCAAATAGTCGCCGCCGTACTGCTGGAAGTAGCCGACCGCCGTCTGTCTCGGCTCGCGGAGCAGCCTGTCGCCGCTTTGGCGCTTGATCTCGGCCGCAATGTCTCTAACGTAATCCCCGCGATATCCGTCTTCGGGAAAGTCGACCCTTTCACCAAACAGCTCTCGATATCTGGCGTACAATGAAAGCCCAAGGCTCTCCATCTGTTTGCCCGCGTCGTTGACGTAGTACTCACGCTCGACCTGGAATCCGGTCGCCTCATGGAGTCGCGCTAAGACATCGCCGATGACCGCCACTCGCCCGTGTCCGACATGAAGCGGACCGGTCGGATTGACGCTGGCAAATTCGATCTGCACCTTTGCGCCGTGACCGAGATCGACATCGGATTCGTTGCCCTCGGCCAATTTGCGCAGTTCCTGGGTGTAGAATTTCGGCGCAAAGGTGAAATTCAAAAACCCCGGGCCGGCAATCTCCGCGCGGGCGATGACCGCGTCAGGATCTTCGAAATTCTTAAGAATGGCTTCGGCGATGCGGCGAGGAGGCTGCTTCAGATTGCGCGCCCAGAGCATGGCAACGTTCGTCGCCAGATCCCCGAACTCTCGCTGTTTCGGCGGCTCAAGAAGTAAAGGGGGGAGAGCTGTCGCAGCGAAGTCTGCCCCCTTTGCGGTCTTTTCAATGGCTCGGGCCAGTAAGTCCCTAAGTAGTCTGCGCATCGAATCCTTGGATCATCATGCTCCGGGTACAAGCCGACGGGCGAAGAATTAAGGCGTCACGCCTCAAAGCGAATCTTGGCTGGTATCGGTCAGGCTAACTAGGTTATTTATAATGGCTTTTTATAGTCAAAGTCAATCGGTCTGGGACACTCCCTGGCCTGAGAGAGATTCCACGGCCGCCGCTAAGAATTGCCGACAGACTGCCGGCGGCTTGCTCCTTCTATCCGATCTTCAAGCTCGCCGATGTAGGCCGCGAGGCTGTTACCCGACTGCTCGAGCGCGGCGCGCAGTTCGCGATCGAGTTGATCGATCCGCGCCAGCACGGCGCTCCTCATCTCGTCGGCTCCGGTCTCCAGTTTTGCCAGCTCGTGCTCCAGGAGCGATCGTAATTGACTGACGCGCGAAGCTTCGGCTTGTTCAGCAAGCTCCCGCTGGGCTTGCAAGTCGCGCGCATGCCGGCGCCACTCGAGCAACACCGACGACTGCAAATAAACCACGTACACAAGAAACAGGAGCGTAAGCAACGCCACGAGAACAAGTAACATCAGCCCAAGGGGCGCCTCGACAGTGGCGAAAACGAAAGAAAGCGGCGTTGGTGTCGTAAAGGCGCCCCAGTTGATCGCCGCAAAAACGCTGAGCGCCAGTAGCACGACCACTATCAACAAGGTGCGCAGATACATGCAATCCTCCTTGGTCCTCTGAGACAGAGATCGGTTTCGAGTCCCAAGTTCCTGCTCCAAGTTTGAAAACGCGAAATCAGAAACTCAAACCAGAACACAACTCCGCCGGCGGAGCGTCAGCACCGGTACAACGACAAGAATTCGGCGGAAACACTTTCCACAAGAAACAAAGGACCAGAGGAATAAAAACGCACGCCGCGGTCGTGCGCCGCTTTAGCCGCGACTACGATGATCGCCGGAAACGGATCGCGCCTTCTGCCGACCGCCATGGCATCATCGAGGATCGTGCTCAAGTGGACATGCTGACGGCCGCGGGGTCTCAGACCCTCGCGCAGGATCGATTGGGCAAGGTCCCGCGCCGTTCCGTGATAAAGCTCTGCCGGAGGTTCGACATTTTGGCGCCCGAGATCCACGGGAAAGGAATGACCGTAGGTAGCCCGAACCTGGTCTTTTCTGAGCTCGAAGCGCTGCTTATCGGAATCCTGAATGACGGCGCGAATCTGTTCCTCCGTCGTTTCAGGAAAACGTTCCCGGACCCGGGCGGCGACCTCTTCCCATCCGGCAAAACCCCAAGGATCAAACGACAGCGGACGGTCTTTCGGCCGATGTCGCAGCAGATAACTCAAAAAACGCGAAATGCGCTCGGGTGGAACCAACCCTGCCTCTCAAACGCCCTTCAATCGACGATACGGACTCCGTCGGGCCACAATACCAGGACGAGTGTTTCTCCGATCGCACGGGGTGAGTGCACGGATTTGGGATCCAAAAAGACGATATCGCCTTCTCCGTACTCTCCCGTATCATCGGCAATTTTGCCCTGGAGAACGAGGTAGAATTCACCGCCGAGATGCTCGTGACGTGAAAAGGCGGTGGGAGGGGCGTTCGCATCAACGCGATAGAGAACCAGTTCGCCTTTTCCTTCTTTCGCCAGGCGAGCCATGGCAAGGCCATTGCCGAAGTCTCTCCAGGGGAGACGCTTCAGCGCCTCGATCTTGACACGGATATCGAGCAGATCTTTGATCGATCGATGCAACACGACCCCTCCCTATGAGGCTAAATAGCAGGCCCGTTTGCGATCGACCCGGAAAGCTCACCGTTGGAGACCGTAGTTGACGGTGAAAATCGGGCTAGCTGGAGCGAATACGCTACGCGCCGGCGGCTTTGCCGGTCTTACTCTCTTGCGGGGGCGCTGCCTTGCGCGACCTTCGTCTGCGCTTCTTGGCGCCGGAACCGGATTCGCTCGCCGCTTTATCGGTAGCGCCAACCAGCTCCAGAACGGAAATAGGCGCGGCATCGCCGCGACGCCAGCCGACCTTAACGATGCGCGTATAGCCGCCCGAACGGTCCTTGAACCGGGGAGCGAGGGTATCGAAGAGTTTGCGCACCACGGCCTTATCCTGAATGATCCCCAGCGCCCGCCGGCGGGCGTGAAGGCTCCCATCTTTTCCCAGAGTGATGACACGGTCGGCCCATCGTCTCACTTCTTTAGCCTTGGGGTCCGTTGTTTGAATTTTCTCGGCGCGGAGCAAAGAGGTAACCAGATTGCGCATCAGAGCCCAACGATGGCTCGAGGACCGGCTGAGTTTTCTACCTGACTTCCGGTGCCGCATGACCTACGCCGACTCCTTCTCCGTTTCGCGCTTGCGGGCCTCAATTTCCTCCCGCGAGGGGAAATGGTCGACCTTCATGCCCAGTTCCAATCCCATCTCGCGCAGAATTTCTTTGATCTCGTTAAGCGACTTGTGACCAAAATTCTTGGTCTTGAGCATTTCCTGTTCCGTCTTCTGCACCAACTCGCCGATATATTTGATATCGGCATTCTGCAGACAATTTTGCGAGCGCACCGAAAATTCCAGCTCGTCCACACTGCGAAACAGGTTGTCGTTCAGCGGAATCGCCGGCCCCTCGTTCCGCTTCTCCTGCTGCGGCTCGTCTTGGAAGTTGACGAAAATGCTTACCTGATCCTGGAGTATTTTGGCCGCATACGCGACCGCGTCATCGGGCTTGACGCTGCCATCGGTGTAGACTTCGAAGACCAGCCGATCATAATCGGTCCGCTGGGCTACACGCGCATTCGTGACGGTAAAAATGACCTTGCGGATGGGCGAGAAAATGGCGTCGATGAAAATCGTGTCCACCGGCGCGCCTTCCTCCTTGTTTCTTTCCGCCGGCACATAACCGCGTCCCAGTTTGGCGCTCATCTCCATCTCGAGTCTGGCATCGCGTGAAATCGTAGCGATCTTGTGTTCCGGATTAAGAATTTCCACGGTGGGGGGAGCGATGATGTCCTTGGCCAAGACCGTTCCAGGCCCTTTGGTTTCAATTCTCAGGGTCTGCTGCTCCCCGTCGTTGAGCCGCAGACGAATCTCTTTGAGATTCAAGATAATATCCGCGACATCTTCCGTCACTCCGGCAATGGTGGAGAATTCATGCAGAATGCCCTTGATGCGGACGGCCACGATCGAGGCTCCCATCAAAGAGGAAAGTAAGATGCGGCGCAGCGAGTTGCCGATGGTCTGGCCGTAGCCGCGCTCGAAGGGCTCCGCGTAAAACTTGCCGTACGTAGAGGTCAGTGTCTTTTCGTCCACCTCCAACTGCTTGGGTTTCATTAAATCCGTCCAATGCCTATAGATTTTAGACATAGCTTCTCCCACAGATCGAAAACTATTTCGAATAGAGTTCTACAATCAATTTTTCATTGATTGGCATCGTAATATCGCTTCGCGTGGGCATGAGCTTGATGCGGCCACTGAAGGCATCCCGGTCCAGCTCCGCCCACTCGGGTACGCCGCGCCGTTGGGCTCCCTCCATCGCGGTGAGAATCCGGCCCATCTGGCGGCTCTGTTCCTTCACGGAAACGACATCACCCGCACGGACAAAGAAAGACGGTACATTAACCTTCTTTCCATTGACCAAGATATGGCCATGGCGGACCAACAACCGCGCTTCCGCGCGCGAGCTGCCAAAGCCCAGCCGGTAAACCACGTTATCCAACCGGCGCTCCAAGAGCACCAGCAAGGCTTCACCCGTAATGCCCTTCGTTCTGCTGGCGCGAGCAAAGATGCGGCGAAACTGATTCTCCACAAGGCCGTACATGCGTTTGACCTTCTGTTTTTCACGCAGCTGGACGCTGTATTCCGAAAACTTCGCCCTCGCCTGACCATGTTGGCCGGGGGGATAATTGCGTCGCTCGATGGCGCACTTATCCGTATAACAGCGCTCCCCCTTCAGAAAGAGCTTCAGGTTCTCTCGCCGACAGAGCCGGCACACGGATTCTGTGTATCTGGCCAACGTTCCTCCTGCGTTTTTCTTAAACGCGTCTTCTCTTTGGCGGGCGGCAGCCATTGTGTGGGATCGGCGTCACGTCCTTAATCAGGCTTATGCTGAAACCAGCCGATTGCAGGGCGCGTAGCGCTGATTCTCTGCCCGCACCCGGCCCGCGCACAAAGATCTGCACGCTGCGCAAACCGTGGTCCATCGCCTTTTTCGCCGCGCTATCCGCCGCTTGTTGGGCCGCGAATGGCGTTCCTTTACGCGATCCTTTGAACCCCATGCTACCCGCGCTGGACCAGGATATGACGTTTCCCTGATAGTCGGTTATAGTCACGATGGTATTGTTGAAGGTGGAATGAATGTGAACGACGCCCTCGGAGATATTTTTCCGTCCCCGTTTCTTGCGCGCTGCCCGTTCGGCGGGTTTTTGCTCCGCCTGCCCGTCCCCCTTCTTTTCCTGTTTTTGTTCGCCGCTATCATCCGCTTTTGCCATAAGGTCTCCCCGTCGAATTAGCCTTTTGATGGAGCCGGTTTCTTCCCGGCAACGGTCTTGCGCGGGCCTTTGCGCGTGCGCGCGTTGGTATGCGTCCGCTGGCCGCGCACGGGCAAATTCCTTCGATGGCGCAGACCGCGGTACGATCCCATGTCCAGGTGGCGCTTGATATTGCCGGCCACATCGCGCCGTAGATCCCCTTCAACCTTGTGACTCTGGTCGATGATCTGGCGGATCTTGACAACGTCGTCATCGACGAGATCGTCAGTTTTCAGATCCAAAGAAACGCCTGCCTGTTGAAGAATTTTCCGCGATGCGTTACGGCCGATGCCATAGATATAGGTCAGGGCGACCTCCATCCTCTTGCTTCTGGGTAGATCGACTCCCGCGATACGCGCCATATCGTCACTCCGTTCCGAATCTCAAATTTCCGATCGCAGCTTCGCGACGGTAATCCTCAAACTCCCTTGTTGCTTTTGGTTAGCCTTGTCGTTGTTTGTGTTTGGTGTTGACACAAAGAACCCTGACGACTCCCTTCCGTCTAATGACTTTGCACTTGTTGCAAATCTTTTTAACCGAAGCCCTGACTTTCACGACCGCTCCTGTCCCTATCGCTCCCGGTAAATGATTCTTCCCCGCCCGAGGTCATAGGGCGACAACTCGATTTTGACTTTATCGCCGGGCAGAATCTTGATGTAATGCATCCTCATCTTTCCCGAAATATGGGCGAGCACCTTGTGGCCGTTTTCGAGCTCCACCCGAAACATCGCGTTCGGCAGCGTTTCCAATACGGTACCGGTTACTTCAATGGCGTCTTCTTTGGGCATTGGCAGCGTCGACTAACCTTCCGTTAGAGCTGGCTTAGGATGTACGGATCATGTTTCGTGACGGCGACCGAGTGCTCGAAATGAGCTGCCAAGCTGCCATCCCGAGTCACCGCTGTCCAACCATCCTCTTTGATTTCGACCTCATGCCCGCCGGCATTGATCATCGGTTCAATGGCCAAGACCATGCCCTCTTTCAACCGAATCCCACGGTCCGGCTCGCCGTAGTTCGGTACCGGCGGCTCTTCATGCAGCTTCTTGCCGATGCCGTGACCGACAAAAGCGCGTACGACGGAGAAGCCGGCCCGCTCCGCCGTTTTTTGCACCACGGAGCCCAAATCCCCGAGCCTTTTTCCTTCCCGGAGCTGCTCGATGCCGTTGTACAAAGCTTCTCGGGTCACCTCCATCAATCGTCTGGCCTGATCGCTGACCTTGCCAACGCCTACGGTGACTGCAGAATCGCCGTAAAATCCTTCATAGATGACGCCGTAATCGAGTCCTACGATGTCCCCCTCGCGCAGGGCCCGGTTCGAAGGGATGCCATGGACGATCTCGTCGTTGATCGATACGCAGAGACAGCGCGGAAAAACTCTTCCGGCGACCGAATAACCCTTGAATGCCGGTACGGCCTTTTTTTTTAACGTCAGCTCCTCGGCCAAGCTATCCAACTCGAGTGTGGTCACGCCGGGAGCCACCTTTTGCCTAAGCTCTTCTAGAACTTCGGCAACGATGACATTCGCCCGTCTCATGACCTCGATCTCGCGCGGCGACTTGAGCGAAATCACTCCGCCAAATCTCCCAGCGCTTCGAGAACCCGTCTATGGATACTATCGGCTTTACCCGTGCCGTCGATCTCCCGGAGTCTACCCTTTTCTCGGTAAAAGTTGATCAACGGAGCCGTTTGCGTCTCATACACGTTGAGCCGGGTATTGATCGTCTCTTCGCGATCATCCTCGCGCTGATAAAGCTCCCCGCCACAACGGTCGCACACGGTCTCCTTTTTCGGGCGATCAAAAAGCAAATGATAAAGCGAGCCGCACTGCTTGCAGGTCCGCCGTCCGGATAATCGTTCAAGGATCACGCTGCGGGGCACTTGGATCGACAGCACGCGATCCAGTCCCGAACCCATTTCCTTGAGGATCTCCTGCAGGCTCTGCGCTTGAGGGATCGTTCTGGGAAAGCCGTCCAGCACAAATCCCCTGTCGCAGTCTTTTCCCTTCAGACGCTCGCGCACCAGATCGACGATCAGGTCATCGGGAACGAGCGCTCCCCGCCGGATATACTCGGCGGCTCTGTTTCCGAGCGTGGTCTGGTCAGCCACGGCCTTTCTCAGAAGATCTCCGGTCGAGACCTGGCACGCCCCAAACTTCTCGTGAAGGAGGTTCGCCTGGGTTCCTTTACCCGCGCCTGGAGCCCCCAGCAAAACAACGCGCACACCCGCCAACGCTAGCCTCGTCTCCCTCGTAACCGGCCGCGCTTCATAAAGCCCTCATAGTTGCGGGTAATCAAGTGAGTCTCCATCTGTGCCACCGTATCCAACGCGACGCCCACCACAATCAGCAACGCCGTACCGCCGAAATAAAACGGCACGTTGAACTGTCCGACCAGAATCGTGGGCAAGAGACAGACAACGCTCAGGTAGATGGCTCCGCACAGAGTTATCCTCGAAAGCACCCGTTCAATGAACTCGGCGGTCTTCTGCCCCGGTCGGATGCCGGGAATATAGCCGCCGAATTTTTTCATATTCTCGGCGACATCGGTCGGATTAAAGACCACGGCGGTATAAAAGAACGCGAAAAAGATGATCAGCGCGACGTAGACGACGTCATGCAGCCATTGTCCGGGACTAAGATAATTGGCCGCGTTTTGGATCCACGGATGATTGGCGAATTGAGCCATGGTGGCAGGGAAAATGAGGATCGATGACGCAAATATCGGCGGGATCACGTTCGCCGTATTGATCTTGAGCGGCAAATGCGAACTCTGCCCGCCGTACATCTTTCGACCCACCACCCGTTTGGCATACTGCACGGGGATGCGCCGCTGGCCACGCTCGACAAAGATGATTGCGCCTACGACGCCGATAATCAGGGCGACGATCAGCAGGGCGACCAGCACACCCAACTCGCCTTCGCGAATGAACTGCAGAGTGGTCGTAATGGCCGACGGCAGCCGGGCCACGATACCGGCGAAAATGATCAACGAAATTCCATTGCCAATACCGCGCTCGGTAATTTGCTCTCCTAACCACATAATGAAAGCCGTGCCGGAGGTGAGCGTGATGACAGTCATCAGCCGGAAGCCCCAACCTGGGTTCAGAACAATGGCGCTCCCTCCTGGCGCCCGCGTGCTCTCGAGACCATAGCTGATCATCAGTCCCTGAATGATGGAAAGCACCACCGTCCCATAGCGGGTGTATTGGGTGATCTTGCGCCGCCCCGCCTCGCCCTCTTTCGAAAGCTTTTCCAGATAGGGAAAGACTACCGTTAGCAGCTGCAAGATAATCGATGCGCTGATGTACGGCATGATGCCGAGGGAAAAAACCGAAAATTGCTCTAGGGCGCCTCCGGAGAAAAGATTGAACAAGCCAAAGATGGTGTCCTTGACCTGTTCGAAATAGGCCGCCAGCGCCTGGCGATCGATGCCTGGCGTGGGCACATGGACGCCGAGACGGTAGACGGCCAACATCGCTAGCGTGAACAGGATGCGCCGCCGCAGTTCGGGTACTTGGGACGCGCTTTGAAAGCCCCTAAGCATGGGTGGCTATCAACTCCGCCTTGCCGCCCGAAGCCTCGATCTTTTCTTTGGCTTTGGCGGAAAAATTATGGGCCCTCACGGTTAAGGCTCTGGTCAAGGAGCCGTCACCGAGGATTTTGACAAGCGTCTTTTTGCCGTGCACCAAGCCGCGTTCGGCCAGCGACTCAGGGGTCACCTCGCTTCCCGCAGGGAAACGCTCAAGCTTATCGAGGTTAACCACCGACACTTTCATTCGGAAAGGATTGTGAAAGCCGCGCTTGGGCAGGCGTCTTTGTAGCGGCATCTGACCCCCCTCGAACCCCGGACGGGTTCCACCGCCGGCACGGGCGCCCTGTCCCTTGTGGCCGCGGCAAGAGGTTTTTCCATGGCCCGAACCATCGCCACGGCCGACGCGTTTGCGCTTCTTGGTAGAGCCGACAGCGGGTCTTAGATCGCTTAGTTTCATAGTATTACCGAATATCCGCCAGCGCCTTTCCGCGCCGGTCGGCAATTTCCTCGGGGGCGCGCAAATCCCTTAACGCCTCGAACGTTGCTTTGACCATATTATGGGGATTGTTGGAGCCGATGCATTTGGTCAACACATTCTGGATACCAGCGGCTTCCACCACCGCACGCACCCCGCCGCCGGCGATGACCCCCGTTCCGTCCGACGCCGGTTTTAAAATGACAAATCCCGCTCCGAAACGTCCGTTCACTTCGAATGGAATGGTTCCCTCCATCACTGGCACTCGAATCAAGTTTTTTTTGGCTTGATCAAGCCCCTTGCGAATGGCTTCCGGCACCTCGTTCGCTTTACCGAGGCCATAGCCGACCACGGCACGATTGTCGCCCACAACCACCAGCGCGCTAAAGCTGAAGCGACGGCCGCCCTTCACCACTTTAGCCACCCGGCTAATGTGAACGACCTTTTCTTTTAGCTCCAAACCCTGAGGGTCGATTCGTTCCAAAGAGACCTCACCTTGGTCAACCGTCTATCAAAATTGTAGGCCACCCTCGCGCGCGCCGTCCGCCAAGGCCTTGATCCTACCGTGGAAGAGAAAGCCGTTGCGATCGAAAACCACGCGAGTAATATTCTTCTCTTGGCAAATTTTCGCCAGCGCCAACCCGACTCTTTTGGCGATCTCGATCCCGCGGCCCTTGTTTTTTTGTTCGCCGAAACCGCCCGATAAAGTCGATATCGCCGCCAGCGTCATACCGCGATCATCGGAGATGACTTGGGCATAGATATGCTTGTTGCTGCGAAACACGCAGACTCGTGGGCGCTGATCGGTGCCCAAAACCTTCTTGCGAACCCTCGCCTTTCGGCGCATCCGGGACACTTCTCTCTGGTTACCTAACATGGTTCAACCTCAGCCCTAGGCCCCACCGGCAGAGCCGACGGCTTTTCCCGCTTTGCGCCGAATAACCTCTTCACGATATTTGATGCCCTTGCCCTTGTACGGCTCGGGCGGTCTCAAGCTCCTGATTTTGGCGGCAGTTTCCCCAAGCAGCTGGCGGTCGGCGCTGTTCAGCGTGATAATTACCTGCCTCTCAACCGACGCCGCCACCCCGGCCGGTAGCGGGAAAACGACGGGATGAGAGTACCCCAAGGTCATATGAATCTCTTGCCCTCTAACCTCAGCGCGATAACCGACGCCATTAATATCCAGCACGCGCGAAAAGCCCTGGCTAACGCCTTGGCACATATTGGCGATCAGCTTTCGCGTGAGGCCGTGCAGGGCCCGGAGCTTGCGCTCGCTGCCTTCGCGTTCAACCCGCACCACGTTCGGGTCAACGGTGATTTTCACGCCTGCCGGAATCGCCGTCTCGAGTTTGCCTTTCGGCCCTTCCATGCGCAGCATGCTCTCCGTAACGGCAACCTTGACGCCATTGGGAATCATCACCGGTAATTTGCCAATTCGAGACATTTGCCGCGCTCCCAGGTTACCAAACCGAACAGACGAGTTCGCCGCCGACTTTCGCCCGTTGTGCTTCCCGATCGACCAGAATGCCCTTCGGCGTCGATAGAACGTTGATCCCCAGCCCCTTTCTGACCGGGGGCACCTCTTGAGACCGAACGTAAACTCTTCGGCTCGGTCGGCTGACTCGTTTCAGCCCCGAAATCACCGGCCGGCTTTCACGATCAAACTTGAGCTGGATCACGAGCTCTTCGCCCCCACCCTGCGCGGCCTTCGTTTTCTTCAGTTCTTTCAAATAGCCCTCGTCGATCAGAACTTTGACGATATTTTCCTTCACTCGCGACCAAGGAACCGTGACTTTTTGATGGCGCGCTCGAGAGGCATTGCGTATTCGAGTCAGCATATCCGCTATGGGATCCGTCATGCCCATGGGTTCTCCGTGTTTTACCAACTGGCCTTGATCAGTCCGGGAATATGACCTTTTCGCGCATGATCTCGCAGGCACAGCCGGCACATCCGGAAACGCCTGTAAAAGGCGCGCGCCCGACCGCAAAGCGGACACCGATTATATTCCCGAACCTTAAATTTGTTGGGTCTTTCCGCCTTAATCCGAAGACACTTTTTGGCCAACCGAATCCCCTCCCTGTTCCGGATCAACTAGTACTAGTAAACGGCATACCCAGAAATCTGAGCAAGGCCCTGCCTTCCTGGTCCGTTTTTGCGGTCGTCGTAATCGAAACCGTCATGCCCCTTGTCTTATCGACTTTATCCGCTTGAATCTCTGGGAAGATGATCTGCTCGCGCAAGCCCAAAGAGTAGTTTCCCCGGCCGTCGAAGGAACGATCCGAGACGCCTTTGAAGTCGCGGACTCTGGGCAGCGCCACATGAATCAGCCGGTCGAGAAATTCGTACATCCGATCCCGCCTGAGCGTCACCATGCAACCGATCGGCACCCCTTCCCGCAATTTAAAATTGGCGATGGCTTTTTTTGCCCGCGTCACGACCGGCTTCTGGCCGGCGATCGCGGCAATATCGGCCACGGCGGTGTCCAGCGCTTTGATATTCTGAGTGGCTTCGCCTAACCCGACGTTCACGGTGATTTTCTCCAGCCGTGGCACCTGCATGGAGTTCTTGTAGCCGAACTCCTTCATCATGGCCGGGACCACTTCATCGTGGTATTTCTTCTTCAGGCGCGCCATGTTTGTTCCGTTAGTCTAAGGCTTCACCGCACCTGCGACAGACGCGAATTTTTTCGCCGTCAGCCAGTATCTTTCGCCCTATTCGGACGGGCGCGTTGCACTTATCGCACATGATCATGATGTTGGAGGCCTCGATCGGCGCTTCTTTTTCGACAATACCGCCGGGTTGCTGCGGTCCGCGCGGCCGGCTATGCCGCTTCATCAAATTGATCCGTTCAATAAGGACCGCCCCCTGGTCGGGAAGCACGCGCAGAATTTTGCCGGTTTTTCCTCGCTCCTTACCGGCAATGACCATGACGCTGTCGTTTTTCCGAATTTGCACTGCCCTTCGACTCCTCGATCCGGCCGCTACAGCACTTCGGGCGCGAGAGATATGATCTTCATAAATTTTTTGGCCCGAAGCTCGCGCGCTACCGGCCCAAAGATGCGGGTGCCTACGGGTTCCTTCTGATTGTCGATCAAGACGGCGGAGTTATTATCAAAGCGGATATAGCTACCATCCGGCCGCCCCATTTCTTTCGCCGTTCGAACGACGACCGCCTTCATGACTTCGCCTTTTTTAACCTTGGCATTGGGAATCGCTTCCTTGACGGAGACCACGATGATGTCCCCGATCGAGGCGTATTTTCGCCTGCTGCCGCCGAGGACCTTGATGCACTGAACCTTGCGCGCGCCCGAGTTGTCCGCCACATCCAATACCGTTCTCATCTGGATCATGAATCAACCTCGGCTCACCTTACTAGCCGACCGGCAAGGCATCGCTTTCGCTAGAAGGTTCGGCTTCGGTCGTCTTCGCCCGCTCCGAAATCTTACTGACACGCCAGCGCTTGTCGCGACTTAACGGACGGCACTCGACAATCAACACTCGATCGCCGACCCGACACTCATTTCTTTCATCGTGGACTTTCACCCTCGTCCGGCGCTTCAAATATTTTTTATATTTCGGGTGCATTACGGTCCGTTCCACCGAAACTACTACCGTTTTCTGCATGCGGTCGCTGATGACGACTGCGCTGCGCTCTTTTCTGAGCCCTCTCGGTTTCATGCCGCGCCTTTCGCGCCCGCCAGCGCCTTTTCTTTGAGCACGGTCTCGACGCGCGCCAGGTCCCGCTTGGTCTGGCGCAACTTCATTGGATTTTCCAGACGGCTCGTGGCCCGCTTGAGTTTCAAGTGGCCGATCTCCTCGCGCAACTCCGCGCGTTTCTGCGTGAGATCGTCGACACTCAAATCACGCAGTTCCTTAGCTTCCATGGGCCCCGGCTCTCCGTTCCACAAACAGCGTCGGGATCGACAGCTTGTGCGCCGCGAGACGAAACGCCTCGCGCGCCAGCGGCCCCTCGACGCCTTCCATCTCGAACAATATTCTCCCCGGCTGGATAACCGCCACCCACATTTCAGGAGAACCCTTTCCTTTGCCCATGCGGGTCTCCGCCGGTTTTTTCGTCAAAGGCTTGTCCGGAAAAATCCGGATCCAGACTTTACCACCACGCTTCAGATAGCGGGTGAGCGCCACCCGGGCCGCTTCGATCTCGCGCGCGCTCATCCAACCGCGCCCGATCGCCTTGAGGCCGTAGTCGCCAAACGCCAGCGCTGAGCCGCGGTGTGCCGTGCCGCGACGGCGGCCCTTTTGTTGTTTGCGATACTTTACCTTTTTCGGTTCAAGCATTTCGAGTTTTTAGCTTCTTGGGTTTGTGAGTTTCCAGTTGCTCGTCCCAGCCTTCTATGAATCGGCAAACCAGAAACCAATCTAGCCTCCCAACATTGCTTTTTGCTGCTCTTCCTCTTCGGTCAACACCTCACCGCGAAAGATCCAAACCTTTACGCCGATGACGCCATAGGTGGTGCGTGCTTCGGCGAAGCCGTAGCTAATGTCGGCCCGCAACGTGTGCAGGGGCACGCGGCCCTCCCGGTACCACTCCGTCCTGGCGATCTCCGCTCCCCCCAATCGACCGGCGCACTGGATCTTCACCCCCTGAGCGCCCATGCGCATGGCTCGGGAGACGCTTTCCTTCATGGCGCGGCGGAAGGCGACGCGCCGTTCCAGCTGCAGCGCGACGTTTTCCCCCACCAGTTGCGCGTCGAGATCCGGTCGCCTGACTTCGTGGATATTGATGTAGCTTTCGCGTCCCGTGAGCCGGGCGATCTCTTCCTTCAGTTTTTCAATTTCCGCGCCCTTTTTGCCGATCACGATGCCGGGCCGCGCCGTATAAATGTTGATTTTGGCTTTGTTGGCCGCCCTCTCGATTTCGATTTTCGAAATTCCCGCATGATAGAGGCGGCTTTTCAAAAACTTTTTCACCCGAAAGTCCTCGTGGAGCAACTTCGGATAATCATGGCGCGCATACCACCGAGAATCCCACGATTCAATCACGCCGAGACGAAAAACTCGGGGATGCGTTTTTTGACCCATCGGGACTTAGCTCCTCTCGTGGGATTCGTCGACAACGATGACAATGTGGCTGAGTCTCTTGCGGATCCGGGTGGCTCGGCCCTGCGCTCTTGGGGTAAACCGCTTCCACATGCCGCCCTCATCCACCTTGGCCTGCTTCACGTACAGACGATCCACATCCACATTTTGCGTGTTTTCCGCATTGGCGATCGCCGTGCGCAACGTCTTGGCAATGATCCCCGCCGAGCGCTTGGGCACGAATTTAAGGATGTTGAGGGCCTCCTCAACTCCCTTGCCGCGGATCTGATCCACCACCAGCCTCACCTTTCGTGGAGACAACCGGACATATTTAGTGATCGCGCGCGCTTCCATGCTTAAGTCTTACTCGTCGGTGGCGTGGCGGGCCGTGCTGGAGCCGCCCCGGGTGCGGGGCGGGCTGGAGCGGCGCCAGGCGCGGGGCGGGGCGGAGCCGCGCCAGGCGCGGAAGCGGGAGCGCCGGCCGGCACCGTTTCTTTGGCCTCGGCTTTGCGGTCGCCGGAATGGGCGTAGAAAGTCCGCGTCGGCGAAAACTCGCCAAGCTTATGCCCAACCATATTCTCCGTCACAAAGACGGGAATAAACTTCCTGCCGTTGTGAACGCCGATCGTGTGCCCGACCATTTCCGGGGTGACCGTCGAGCGGCGCGACCACGTGCGAACGACGTATTTCTGGCGCGATTCGTTCATCGAGGCGATTTTTTTGGCGAGAAACTCGTCGACAAACGGCCCTTTCTTGATCGAGCGCGCCATGTTACCTAGCCTTTCTGCCCTTCACGATGTATTTGTCGGACGCCCGGTTTTTTCTTGTCTTGTATCCTTTGGTAGGTTTTCCCCAGGGCGTCATCGGGTGATTGCCCTTGGAACGACCCTCGCCGCCACCGTGCGGATGATCCACCGGATTCTTCGCGATTCCTCGAGTCACGGGTCTCCGGCCGAGCCAGCGCATTCTGCCCGCTTTGCCCCAGGATATATTTTCTTGATCGGCGTTGCCCACTTGACCCACGGTGGCCCGGCATTCCGCCAACACATAGCGTAACTCACCGGAAGGAAGCTTCAAGAGCGCACGCGTCCCCTCCTTGGCCATGAGTTGGGCGCCGCCGCCGGCGCTACGAGCCAACTGGCCCCCCTTGCCGATTTTCATTTCGATGTTATGAACCACCGTTCCTACGGGGATAAACTTCAAGGGCAAAGAGTTGCCCGGCTGAATATCTATGTTTTCGTCGCCGGCGATAACCGAGTCTCCGAGCTTCAACCGTTCCGGCGCGAGAATGTAGCGCCGCTCGCCATCGGCATAACAGAGAAGGGCGATCCGCGCCGAACGGTTCGGGTCGTATTCGATCGCTTCGACCTTGGCGGGCACGTTCTTCTTGTCGCGTTTAAAGTCGATGACCCGATACAGACGCTTGTGCCCGCCGCCACGGTGATCGGCCGTAATGCGCCCGGTATTGTTCCGTCCGCCGCTATGCTTCAACGGCGCCCGCAGACTCTTTTCGGCTCTCTTCCTCGAGATCTCCTCGAAGGTGAGTCCGGTGCGAAAGCGCATTCCCGCGGACGTGGGCTGATAGGTTTTAATAGCCATGAGCGTTCCTTCTATGCGCCGCCGAAAAAATCGATTTTGTCGCCTTCGCGGAGCGTCACATAGGCCTTCTTCCACTGAGGCCTGCGTCCCATATTTCGCCCGACGCGGCGGATTTTACCCAGGTACCGGGCCATCCGCACCTTGACCACTTTCACTTTGAAGAGAGACTCCACGGCGCGCTTGACTTCCACTTTGTTGGCGTCCGGCCGCACCTTGAACAAGACCTGCTGAGCGGTCTCGGCGAGCAGTGATCCCTTCTCCGAAATCAACGGCGCCTGGATGATCTCCTGCGGTCCTCTCATGCCGCCAACCTTTCTTCCACTAGCCGCAGCGCTCCTTCGGTCAAGATGAGATGGTCATAGCGGAGCAGGTCGTAAACGTTCAATCCGTCGACGCGGAGAACCTTGACTCTGGGAAGATTGCGCGCGGAACGTTCGACCTTGGCATCCGGCTCGGGAATGACGATTAGGGCGCTATCGACCTTCAGCTCTGCCAGCGCATGCGCCATCAGTCTAGTTTTGGCTTGTTCCAGGTCGAGTTTATCGACAACAATGATCTTGCCGTCGCGGTTTTTGAGGCTAAGTGCCGAAAGCAGAGCCTCGCGACGCGCCCTACGCGGCATTCTATAGGAGTAATCGCGGGGGTGCGGACCAAAAATCGTTCCGCCGCCAACCCACAAGGGCGAGCGGATGCTTCCCGCGCGCGCTCGGCCCGTCCCCTTTTGCCGCCAAGGCTTTTTGCCGCCGCCCCTGACGAATCCCTTCGATTTCGTCGACGCCGTCCCGGCGCGTCGATTGTTGAGCTGCATGACGACGGTCTGATGCAGCAGATGGGAACGCGGCTTGACTCCGAATATGGCTTCGTTGAGCTTGGCCTCGATGACGTTCAATGCCATGGTTCCTATCCTTTTGCCGCTCGGCGGACAATGACGACGCCATGCTTGGCGCCGGGGACTGCGCCCTTGACCAGCATCAGGTTGCCTTCAGAGCGAACCTCTACCACCTCGAGATTTTGAATCGAAACTCGTTCATTGCCCCAGTGGCCGGCCATCTTTTTCCCTTTGCGCACTCGGCCGGGGAAGGAACGGTTACCGATCGAACCCCCATGGCGAAAATATTCATGCGTGCCGTGTGAACCCGGAAATCCGCCAAAGCTCCAGCGTTTGATGACGCCTGTAAAACCGTGCCCCTTGGACGTTCCTGCAACATCGATACGATCTCCGGGCTTAAACAGATCAACGGCCTTGATTTCTTGCCCGACTTGGTAGAGCGATACGTCATCGACCCGGAATTCTCTCAACGTTTCGAATCCGCCCTTGCCCGCTTTAGCCATGTGACCCTGTGCCGGCTTGTTGATCCGCTGGCTCTTCTTACTGCCAAAACCCACCTGGAGCGCGTCATATCCGTCCTTCGACATCTCCTTTTTCTGCACCACGACGCACGGCCCGGTCTGGATCACCGTAACCGGGACGACGTTCCCTTCGGCGTTATAAATTTGTGTCATGCCGAGTTTTTTACCGATAAGCCCTGTCATAACAAACTCCCGCTCATCCCTAAGAGTTACCGCCCCACCTTTTTCGTCTATTGAAGCTTGATCTCAACGTCCACTCCCGCGGCAATGTCGAGCTTGCCGAGCGCGTCAATGGTCTGTTGTGTGGGCTCCAAAATATCGAGGAGCCGTTTATGGGTCCGGATTTCAAATTGATCTCTGGATTTCTTGTCCACGTGAGGCGATCGATTGACGGTGAAACGTTCGATCCGGGTAGGCAGCGGAATCGGTCCCGCCACCCGCCCCCCGGTCCGCTTCACGGTTTCGACAATTTCACCCACCGACTGGTCGAGCACGCGGTGATCGTAGGCTTTCAGCCGTATCCTGATCTTCTCATTCATACGTGAGCATCCGGCCTGCCATCGAATCTGGCGACAATCCCTTCGGCAACGGTTGCGGGCACCGGTTCATAGTGCGAAAACTGCATCGTGTAGGTGGCCCTTCCCTGAGTCATGGATCGAAGATCCGTGGCATAACCGAACATCTCGGCGAGCGGAACTTGGGCTTCGATGGCTTGAGCGGCGGGCCGGGTCTCCATTCCTAGCACCTTACCCCGGCGCGAGCTAATGTCGCCAATCACCTCTCCCATAAATTCCTCCGGCACCACCACCTCCACCGACATAATCGGCTCGAGAAGCACGGGATGGGCTTTGCGCGCGGCCGCCTTGAAAGCCATGGAACCGGCAATCTTGAAGGCGATCTCGGAAGAGTCCACATCGTGGTAGCTGCCGTCGAACAACGTGACTTTCACGTCGACCACGGGATACCCGGCGAGCGCGCCGTTCTCGGTCGCTTCTCGGATTCCTTTTTCAACCGCCGGGACGTATTCCCGAGGAATGGCCCCTCCCTTGATCGCGTCGACAAATTCAAACCCGCTGCCGGGCTGTTGGGGCTCCAACTTGATCCAAACGTCTCCGTACTGGCCGCGACCGCCGGTCTGACGAATGAATTTACCTTGTTGCTCGACGGCCTTGCGGACGGTTTCTTTGTATGCGACTTGCGGCTTGCCCACGTTCGCGCCAACGTTGAACTCACGCAGCAACCGGTCGACGATGATTTCCAGGTGGAGCTCGCCCATTCCGGAGATAATCGTCTGGCCGGTTTCTTCGTCGGTGCGCACTTTGAACGAGGGATCTTCGGTGGCGAGTTTCTGCAAGGACAGCCCGAGTTTTTCCTGATCCGCCTTGCTCTTCGGCTCAATGGCGATCGAGATCACCGGATCCGGAAAATCAATCGACTCCAAGATAATCGGGTGTTTCTCGTCGCACAGGGTGTCCCCCGTTGTCGCGGTTTTAAGGCCGACAGCCGCCGCGATGTCCCCCGCGTACACTTCCTTGATTTCCTCGCGCTTGTTCGCGTGCATCTTTAGCAGCCGGCCGATTCGCTCCCGTTTTCCCCGTGTCGAGTTGTACACGCTCGAGCCCGACGCCAGCGAGCCTGAATAAACCCTAAAAAAAGTGAGCGTGCCGACAAAGGGGTCGGTCATGATCTTGAACGCCAGTGCCGAAAACGGCGCGTCATCCTTAGCCGGCCGTTCGTCAGGTGTCTGCGACCTTGGCTCGAGCCCTTTGACGGGCGGAATATCCAGCGGCGAAGGGAGATACTCCACAACGGCATCGAGTAACGGTTGAACGCCCTTGTTGCGGAAGGCCGAGCCGCACAGGACCGGCACAATCTTCAGCGCCAGCGATGCCGCGCGAATCGCTCTGCGCAGCTCCGCTTCACCGATCTCTTTGCCTTCGAGATAATTTTCCATGATGGCTTCATCGGCGTCCGCCACCGCTTCCAAAAGCTTTTCGCGATATTCTTGTGCCTGGCTGAGCAGGTCGGCGGCGATGGACTCCTCGTGAAATTTCGCCCCGAGACTTTCGTCCTCCCAAATAATCGCTTTCATTCGAACCAGATCGATGACGCCGACAAATTTCTCCTCGGCGCCAATAGGCAGTTGAAGCATGACGGGCCGCGCGCCGAGGCGGTCTTGAATCATTTGAACGACGCGGAAATAATCCGCGCCCAGCCGGTCCATTTTGTTGACGAAGGCAATGCGTGGCACGCCGTACTTATCCGCTTGCCGCCAAACCGTCTCCGTCTGGGGCTCCACACCGCCCACCGAGCAAAAAACCGCCACCGCGCCATCCAGGACTCGCAGCGACCGCTCAACCTCGATCGTAAAATCCACGTGGCCCGGGGTATCGATAATATTGATGCGATGGTCGCGCCAGAAGCAGGTTGTCGCAGCCGAGGTAATCGTAATCCCCCGTTCCTGCTCCTGCACCATCCAGTCCATGGTTGCCGTCCCGTCGTGAACCTCGCCGAGCTTATAATTGATCCCGGTGTAGTACAGGATTCTCTCGGTTGTCGTCGTCTTACCCGCATCAATATGGGCCATGATGCCGATGTTGCGGGTCTTTTCTAATGCAACAGTTCTTGCCATCTTGATCTTAAGTGCCGGAAAAAAAGGAGGCGGTTTCTACCGCCTCCTTTTTCCGGTCTAATTCGAGTTCTTAATTTACCATCGATAGTGAGCGAAGGCGCGGTTCGCTTCCGCCATTCGATGGGTGTCTTCTTTCTTCTTTATCGCCGTGCCGCGACTGTTGGCGGCATCGAGCAGTTCTGCCGCCAGTCGTTCTTCCATGGATTTTTCGGCGCGGTCCCTCGCCGCCTGGATCAGCCAGCGCATGCTTAGCGACAGCCGCCGTTGAGGCCGTACTTCCACGGGAACCTGGTAAGTCGCGCCTCCTACCCGGCGGGAGCGAACTTCGACCGCCGGCCGGGTATTCTCAATCGCCCGCTTAAAAACTCCCAACGCGTCTTCCTTGGTTTTGGCGGCGACGATGTCGAGCGAGCGATAAAAGATCGCTTCCGCGACGCTTTTCTTGCCGCGGCTCATAATCGTGTTGACAAACTTGGCGACCAGCTTGTCACCATACTTCGGATCCGGCAGCACTTCTCTTTTTCTAACTTCACCTTTGCGCGGCATGAGCGTTTACTTGGGCCTTTTTGCGCCGTACTTCGAGCGGCCTTGCCGTCTTTCTTGCACGCCGATGGAATCCAGAGTTCCACGAATAATATGATAGCGAACCCCGGGCAAATCCTTGACGCGTCCTCCGCGAATGAGCACCACCGAGTGTTCCTGCAGGTTATGACCGACTCCTGGAATATAGGATGTCACCTCGATTCCATTGGTGAGCCGAACACGCGCGACTTTCCGTAGCGCGGAATTCGGCTTTTTTGGAGTGGAGGTATACACGCGTGTGCACACTCCCCGCTTCTGCGGGCAACCTTGTAAGGCAGGCGCGGTGTTCTTGGGCCGTTGCCTTTCCCTGCTTTCGCGCACTAACTGGCTAATAGTCGGCATAAATGGCGCTCGGGCCGCCTGCCGCTCGGCAGTCGACCCAACAACTTTTATACTCTTGAAGAAAACTTTTTAATTAACAAATTAATTCGACGTTGTCAAAGCTTACGCCTCCGCGGCTTCGGGTATTTCGCCCTCCAATCCGTCGGATCCTTCAAGCTCGATATCCTCCTTGGCGTATTTCGGCACGCCGGTTCCGGCCGGGATAAGCCGTCCCATGATCACGTTTTCCTTGAGACCGGCAAGGACATCGATCTTGCCGTGAATGGCCGCTTCCGTGAGCACCTTCGTGGTTTCCTGGAAAGAAGCGGCCGAGATGAAACTTTCGGTGGAGAGCGATGCCTTGGTGATCCCGAGCAGCAGAGGTTCCGCCACTGCGGGCTTTCCGCTGGCCGTAATCGCGCGTTGATTTTCCTCATCAAAGCGCCATTTTTCGACCTGGTCGCCGACCAAGAAATCGGTGTCACCGACTTCCTTGATCCGCACCCGGCGCAGCATCTGTCGCACAATGACCTCAATGTGTTTGTCGTTGATGCGCACCCCTTGCAGCCGATAAATCTCTTGCACCTCGTCCACAAGGTACTTCGCGAGAGCCTTCTCGCCAAGGATATTGAGGATATCATGCGGGTTCGAGGAACCGTCCATCAATGCCTCGCCCGCTCTTATCCGATCGCCTTCATGCACGCTGATGTGCTTGCCCTTGGGAATCAGATATTCGCGCGGCTCTCCGACATCCGGCGTGACAATGACTTTGCGTTTGCCCTTGGTATCTTTGCCGAAGGACACGATTCCGTCGATTTCGCTGATCACGGCGAATTCCTTGGGTTTGCGCGCTTCGAAAAGCTCGGCGACGCGAGGCAAACCGCCCGTGATGTCTTTCGTCTTCGTAGTTTCCCGCGGAATCTTCGCGAGCACGTCTCCGGCGTAAACCGTCTGGCCCTCCTGGACGTTGATATGCGCCCCGACGGGCAGGAGATAGCGCGCTTCCGCCGTCGCCGAAAGACGCGCGGTTTGCCCCTCGGTGTCCTTGATCGATATCCGCGGCCGTTTATCGACGTCTTTGGAATCGATAATGACTTTGGTGGAAAGACCGGTCCGCTCGTCGACTTTTTCCTCCATCGTCAGAGCTTCAATCACGTCGCCGAACTTGACCACACCACTCACTTCCGTCAGAATCGGAATCGTATAAGGATCCCACTCGGCCAGCAGTTCGCCGGCTTTGATTTTCGCGCCGTCCTTCTTCTTGAGCTTGGCGCCATAGACGACGGGATAACGCTCTCTTTCTCTTTCGCGGCCTTTTTCCCCTTCAGGGTAATCGACGATGGCAATCTCGCCGTTTCGATTCATGACGACCAGATCGCCCTCTTTATTGCTCACGGTGCTGATATTGATGAATTTTACAAATCCATCATTGCGGGATTCCAATGTCGTCTGTTCGGCGCGTCGGCTCGCGGTACCGCCGATATGGAAAGTCCGCATCGTGAGCTGGGTTCCCGGTTCCCCGATGGACTGCGCGGCGATGACGCCGACCGCCTCCCCCAAGTTGATCATGTGACCTCGTCCCAGATCGCGGCCATAACACATGACACAAACCCCCCGCCTGGACGCGCAAGTCAACACCGATCGGATTTTGATCCGCTCCAAGCCGGCGTCTTCGATGCGTTGAACCAAATCTTCATCGATTTCCTGATTGGCCCTGACAATGACTTCGCCGGTGAACGGATCCTTGACGTCTTCCAGCGCGACTCGGCCAAGCACGCGGTCGCCGAGCGGCTCGATAATTTCACCGCCTTCCATGAGCGGAGTCATCTCAATCCCATCCATGGTGCCGCAGTCGTTCTCGGAAATGACCGAATCCTGCGCCACATCGACCAACCGCCGCGTTAAATACCCGGAATTGGCTGTTTTGAGAGCCGTATCGGCGAGGCCCTTGCGCGCGCCGTGGGTGGAAATAAAATACTGCAGCACCGTCAGTCCCTCACGGAAATTGGCCGTGATCGGAGTTTCGATGATTTCCCCGGAGGGTTTCGCCATGAGACCGCGCATGCCTGCCAGCTGGCGAATCTGCTGAGCGCTGCCGCGAGCGCCCGAGTCGGCCATCATGAAAATCGGGTTGAAGCTCGGAATCGTGACCTCCCGGCCCGAATCGTCGGTGACCTTTTCCGACCCGAGATCACGCAGCATCTCATCGGCGATCCGATCCGTCACTTCGGCCCAAATATCGACCACTTTGTTGTAGCGTTCCCCATCGGTAATGAGACCATTCTTATATTGCTCTTCGATTTCTCGAACATCATCGTGAGCCCGCTTGAGCAACTGCTCCTTGCTGGGCGGAATCACCATATCTTTTATGGCGATGGAGAGTCCTGCTTTGGTAGCGTTTTGGTAGCCAATGTCCTTCAACCGGTCCGCCAGAATGACCGTCGCCTTGTTGCCGGCCAGTCGGTAGCTGATGTCAATGAGGTTTGCCAGCTCCTTTTTCTTCATCACCCGGTTGACCTCTTTGAACGGGATCTCGGATGGGACGACTTCGTACAGCAGAACACGTCCCACGGTCGTCGGCACGCGATCGCCGTTCATCCTGACGGTGACGGGGGCCTGCAGGTCGACTTCGCCCTGATCGTAGGCGACCCTCACTTCCGCGGGATTGCTGAACAGGCGACCGCTTCCTTGCGAGTTCAACCGATCGCGGGTCATGTAGTATAACCCCAACACGATGTCCTGGGTCGGCACGATGATCGGCTTACCGTTCGCCGGCGACAGGATATTGTTCGTTGACATCATCAACGCCCGAGCCTCCACCTGCGCTTCGACCGACAATGGGACGTGGACGGCCATCTGGTCACCGTCGAAGTCGGCGTTATAAGCGGCGCAGACCAGTGGGTGAAGTTGGATGGCCTTACCTTCGATCAGAATGGGTTCAAACGCCTGGATCCCCAGCCGGTGCAGGGTGGGCGCGCGGTTGAGCAGCACGGGATGTTCGCGAATGACCTCGTCCAATATATCCCAAACCTCCGGGCGCTCTTTTTCCACCATCTTTTTGGCGCTTTTGATGGTGGTCACATGGCCACGTTCCTCAAGTTTGTTGTAGATAAACGGCTTAAAAAGCTCGAGCGCCATTTTCTTCGGCAGCCCGCATTGATGGAGACGCAGTTCTGGACCGACAACGATCACCGATCGTCCCGAATAATCGACTCTTTTGCCGAGCAGGTTTTGGCGGAACCGGCCGGTCTTTCCCTTCAGCATATCGCTCAGGGACTTGAGCGGACGGCGGTTTTGGCCGGTGATCGCCCGGCCGCGCCGGCCGTTGTCAAAGAGAGCGTCCACCGCTTCCTGCAGCATCCGCTTCTCGTTACGGATGATCATATCGGGTGCGCTGAGCTCCATCAGCCGCTTCAATCGGTTGTTCCGATTGATCACCCGCCGGTAGAGATCATTGAGATCGGAAGTCGCGAAGCGACCTCCGTCGAGCGGTACGAGCGGGCGAAGATCCGGGGGGATGACGGGAACGACTTCCAGAACCATCCATTCCGGCCGATTCCCGGAGCTTCTAAAAGCATTGATGACCTTTAGCCGCTTCGCCATCTTTTTGCGCCGCACTTCGGAGTTGGCTTCGCGCATCTCCTGCCGGAGATCCTCGGAGAGCTTGGCGACGTCAACGGCTTTGAGCAGCTTCCGAATCGCCTCGGCTCCCATTTCGGCGATAAATTTTCCGCCGTATTCTTCCACCGCTTTGCGATATCGCGCCTCGGTCAAAAGCTCCTTGTACTGCAGCGGGCTTTCCCCGGGGTCGACGACGATGTAGGATTCAAAATAGAGGACCTTTTCGATGTCCTTGAGCGACATGTCGAGCAGCGCGCCAATCCGGCTCGGCAAGCTCTTGAGAAACCAAATATGAACCACCGGTGTCGCCAATTCGATGTGACCCATGCGTTCACGGCGAACCTTCGACTGAATGACTTCGACGCCGCACTTCTCGCATACGACGCCACGATGGCGCATCCGCTTGTACTTGCCGCAGTTGCATTCATAGTCTTTGGTCGGACCGAAGATTTTGGCGCAAAAAAGACCATCCCGTTCCGGCTTAAAAGTGCGGTAGTTAATGGTTTCCGGTTTTTTGACTTCGCCGTGGGACCACGAACGAATCTTATCCGGCGAGGCAATGGAAACCTTGATAGCGTTGAAACTTAGCGGGTTCTTTGGCTTCTCAAATAGATTGAATAGATCTTCCATGACAGTGCACCTCCGGGTTCGCAGCAAAGCTCCGCACTGAACTACTTCTCCTCGACCAACTCGACATCCAGCCCCAAGCTTTGCAGCTCTTTGACCATAACATTGAACGATTCAGGCAGCCCCGGCTCGAGAAGATTGTCGCCTTTGACGATCGCCTCGTACATGCGAGTCCGCCCCACGACGTCGTCCGATTTGACCGTCAACATTTCCTGCAGGGTGTAGGCAGCGCCGTAGGCCTCCAACGCCCAGACCTCCATTTCGCCGAGCCGCTGGCCGCCGAATTGCGCTTTGCCGCCAAGCGGCTGCTGCGTGACCAACGAATACGGGCCCGTGGAGCGCGCGTGAATTTTGTCATCGACCAGATGATGGAGCTTCATGATATACATCACACCGACGGTCACTTTGCCGTCGAAGGGCTGCCCGGTTTGACCGTCGTGCAGCGTCACCTGGCCGGTGGCCGGGAGGCCGGCTTTTCTGAGCAGATTGAAGATTTCCTCTTCCGTGGCTCCGTCAAAAACCGGCGAAGCCATGCGGATGCCGTCGCGGTACTTTTCGCCCAGCTTCAAGACGTCGGTCTCCTTGACCCCCTCAATCAGCTCACTCGCCTCTTTCGTGTTTAGGTATTCCTTCAGGCGCCGCCGCAGCATATCGCCATCCTCGTTGTGGGCACGAACCAATTCTTCGATTTGCCGCCCCAGGCTTCTGGCGGCCCAGCCGAGATGCGCCTCGAGGATCTGTCCGACATTCATTCTCGACGGAACGCCCAACGGATTTAGCACCACGTCCACCGGCGTGCCGTCTTCGAGGTAAGGCATATCCTCTTCCGGCAGAATGCGGGAAATAACCCCTTTATTGCCGTGACGGCCGGCCATTTTGTCGCCGACTTGCAGTTTCCGCTTAATCGCAACAAAGACCTTGACCATTTTGATAACGCCCGGCGGTAGTTCGTCGCCGCCTTTGAGCTTGTCGATCCTGTCCTCGAAAACGTCTTTGATGAGGCTCACTTGCTCTGCCGTGCTTTCTACGATCCGGTGCAGTTCCGCCTCCACCGCTTCGTTATCCACGCGGATCTCGTCCCAATAGGCCATGCTCAGCTGCTCCAGATCCTCCTCGGTCAGCTCCTTGCCCTTGTTGAGAAGTACCTTGCGATTATCATCGCTCAAGCGGACGCCGAGCCTTTTGCCGACGAGAAGTTTCTTCAGACGCTTCAGCGCTCCTTCCTGGAGGATGCGAATTTCATCATGCTGGTCCTTTCTCAAGCGAATGATTTCCTCATCCTCGATGGCCTTGCTGCGCTCGTCTTTACCGAGCCCCTTCCGCGAGAAAATACGCACGTTAATGACCGTGCCTTCCACCCCGGGCGGAACGCGCAATGAGGTATCCCGGACTTCGCCCGCCTTCTCCCCGAAGATGGCCCGCAGCAATTTCTCTTCCGGGGAGAGTTGCGTTTCGCCTTTCGGTGTTATCTTGCCGACCAGGATGTCGCCCGGTTTCACTTCTGCGCCGATGCGGATGATGCCGCTGTCGTCGAGATCCGTAAGCGCCTCGTCGCCCACGTTGGGAATGTCTCGGGTAATTTCCTCCGGTCCGAGCTTGGTATCGCGTGAGACGCATTCGAATTCTTCGATGTGGATCGACGTGTAGATATCCTCTTTGACGACTCGTTCGCTGATGAGGATCGAATCTTCAAAGTTGTAGCCGCCCCACGGCATGAGCGCCACCAGGACATTGCGGCCCAAAGCCAATTCTCCCATTTCAGTCGAAGGACCGTCGGCGATCACATCGCCGGCCTTGACCGGGTCGCCGACGACGACGATGGGTCGTTGGTTGATGCAGGTATTTTGATTCGAGCGCTGGTATTTGACCAGGTTGTAAATGTCCACTCCAGTATCGCGGGCGCCCGAGGGCTTATCCGCTTTGACGACGATGCGGGTGGAATCCACGCTCTCGACCGCGCCATCGCGGCGCGCGACTACGGTTACACCGGAATCCCGCGCCACCGTTTTCTCCATTCCGGTGCCGACGAAAGGCGCCTCGGTGCGCAGCAGGGGGACGGCTTGCCGTTGCATGTTGGATCCCATCAGGGCCCGGTTGGCGTCGTCGTTTTCCAAGAACGGAATCAACGACGCCGCCACGCTCACCAGCTGGTTGGGCGAAACGTCCATAAAGTTGACTTCTTCGGGCCGCGCCATCACGAACTCGCCGCCTTTGCGCGCCGAGACCAGATCCACGGTAAATGCCCCCCGGCCGTCGATGGGCGCGTTCGCTTGCGCAATGACGTGATCTTCCTCTTCGAGAGCGGAAAGATAGCGGATGCGATCGGTCACGCGGCCGTTCTCCACCTCGCGGTAGGGAGTCTCGATAAAACCGAACTCATTCACCCGCGCGTAGGTCGTCAGCGAGGCAATCAAACCGATGTTGGGACCTTCGGGCGTTTCGATCGGACAGACGCGCCCGTAGTGTGTCGGATGCACATCGCGGACTTCGAACCCCGCTCTTTCGCGAGTCAAGCCCCCGGGACCCAAGGCAGAAAGCCGCCGCTTATGGGTGATTTCGGACAGGGGGTTGGTCTGATCCATGAATTGGGAGAGCTGGCTCGAGCCAAAAAACTCCTTGAGCGCGGCGGACACGGGTTTGTAATTGATCAATTCCTGCGGCATCAAGGTTTCGATATCCTGCAGGCTCATCTTTTCCTTGATCGCCCGCTCCATTCTCACCAACCCCACTCGGAAATGATTTTCCACGAGCTCGCCGACGGCTCGCACCCGGCGATTGCCCAAATGATCGATATCATCGACCGAGCCGTTGCCGTTCTTGAGCTCCATGAGGTAGCGGACCACTTCCAAGATGTCTTCTTTGCGCAACGTTCCCTGTTCGAGAGGGACGTTGAGCTTGAGGCGGTGATTTAATTTAAGCCGGCCGACCTTGGAGAGATCATAGCGGTCCGGGTTGAAGAACAGGTTGTTGAAAAAATTCGTCGCCGACTCCACCGTCGGAGGATCGCCCGGCCGCAAGCGGCGGTAGATTTCCAAAACGGCATCCTGCGGTGAGCGAATCCGATCCTGAAGCAGCGTATTGCGCAGGTACGGACCCACGTTGGACTCATCGACGAACAGGACTTCGATCTGATGGATTCCCCGTTCGCGAATCAGCTCCAGCTTGTCCTGCGTGATCTCGTGGTTACATTCCACGAGGACTTCCTTCGTGTGCGGGTCGATGATGTCGTGGGCAACCACGCGACCCACAACCTCGTCCCAGCCGATGGGAACCTGTTTCACCTTCGCGGCTTCCATCTGGCGCAGCACCGGCCGGGTAAATTTCTTGCCCTCTTTAACAATCAGCTCGTTGGTTTTCGGATCGCGCACGTCCGAGCCGACTTTGGCGCCGAGCAGATGATTCGGATTGAAGACCAGCGCCGGTTTGCGGCCGTCAAAAACGATGGTATCGCTTCGGTAATAGTAGTTGAGCAGGTCCTCTGTGGTCATTCCCAAGGCGCGCAAAAGAACGGTCGCGTGAAACTTGCGCCGGCGGTCGATCCGGACGTAGAGGATATCCCTCGGATCGAACTCTAGGTCTACCCAGGACCCGCGATACGGAATGATTCGAGCGGAGTAAAGCAACTTGCCGCTGGCGTGCGTTTTGCCCTTGTCATGCTCAAAGAAGACTCCCGGAGAACGGTGGAGCTGGCTCACGATCACGCGTTCGGTGCCGTTGATCATGAAGGTGCCGTTGCGGGTCATGAGCGGGATCTCGCCAAAATAGACTTCCTGCTCTTTGACATTCTTGATGCTGCGCGCCCCGGTTTGGCTGTCGACATCCCAGAGCACCAACTGCACCGTGACCTTCAAGGGAGCAGCGTAGGTCATCCCGCGCTGATGACACTCATCGACATCGTACTTCGGTTCACCCAAGGCGTAGCTCACGAATTCCAAGGACGCGGTTTCATTGAAGTCTTTGATGGGAAAAACCGACTTGAACACCTCCTGAAGCCCGAAATTCTGCCGTTGGGCCGGCGCGACATCCAGTTGCAGGAACAGGTCGTAGGAGTTTTTCTGGATTTCAATCAGATAAGGGAGATCGATAATTTTCTTGATTCTTCCGAAACTGCGGCGAAACCGTAGGTTATTGGCCACCTGAAATGCCATGCTTGCTCCTCTATTTAATTAAATAACTGCCGTAGAGAACCCGTCAGAGATCCTTCTCTGTCCACTCCGCCGCTCCCGAGCTACTTGATTTCGACCTTGGCGCCTTGCTCTTCGAGCTTTTTCTTGACAGTTTCCGCCTCGGCCTTGGGAACACCTTCCTTGACCGGCTTGGGCGCACCATCGACGAGGTCTTTGGCCTCTTTGAGTCCTAAACCGGTAAGCTCGCGGACTACTTTGATGACCTGAATTTTCTTTTCTCCCGCCTCGGCGAGAATAACGTTAAACTCGGTCTTCTCCTCCGCCGCCGCCGCGGCCGCGCCGGCTCCCGGGGCTGCCACCGCCACCGGCGCCGCGGCGCTCACGCCCAACTCCGCTTCCAACTCTTTGACTAGCGCCGCCGCGTCCAGCAGCGTCATGTTTTTAATAAAATCTTTCACTTGTTCCCGCGATACCTCTGCCATAATAGTTCCCCCTTTGGTGGTGTTCTGAAGCTTAGATTATGAAGGTGCCGACTCTGATTTTGCCCGACGCAAGGATTCCACCAGCCTAACGACCCTCGCCCCGGGCTCCTGCATCAGCCGAACCAACTGAGTCGCGGGAGCTTGGATCAAAGCTAGCAATTTGGCCTGGAGTTCCGGCTTGCTCGGCATTTGAGCCAAAGATTTGACCTTCGCCGGGTCCATGAACTCGCCTTCGAAGACCCCTCCTTTGATCGTCAGCTTGTCGTTTTCGTCAACAAACTTGATGAGCGCCTTCGACAGCAGCACGGGATCGTCATAGGCAAAAACCCAACCGTTGGGACCCTCCAGCAATCGGTCCAAAGAGTCATATAAAGTATCTTTCAACGCCCGGCGCACCAGCGTGTTCTTGATAACCTGGTACTCCCCGGAGGCCTGGCGGATCTCGCGCCGGAGGCGCGTCATTTGGGCCACCGAAAGACCTCGATATTGGGTCACGACAGCCATTTTCGCCGATTTAAACCTTTCGTGAACGGCCGCCACCGTCTGGGCTTTCTCTGCATGACTCGCGCGCTCAGTTTCTAACACCGCCATTGGGCTCTCCCGTTACTGATTCATCGTTGCTAAGAACTTTAAGCAGCCATGGCTCGGACATCAGCCAGGTCAATTTTAATGCCCGGGCCCATCGTGGTAGCGATCGTTACGCCCCGAACATAATTGCCTTTAGCGGAAGCCGGCTTGGCTCTCAGGATGGACATTAAAACGGCTTTCGCATTGTCGATTAACTGCTCGGCAGCGAAAGATGCTTTGCCGACCGGCACATGGACAATGCCCGCCTTGTCGACGCGGTAATCCAGTTTTCCCGCCTTAATCTCTTTGATAGCCCTGCCGATATCCATCGTCACGGTTCCGGTCTTCGGATTGGGCATCAGGCCTCGGGGACCCAAGAGCTTGCCGATGCGGCCCACCACGGCCATCATGTCGGGCGTCGCCACCGTTTTGTCGAAGTCGAACCATCCTTCGCTGATTTTCTTGATCACGTCATCACCGCCGACGAAATCCGCCCCCGCTTCCTGGGCCTCCTTTTCCTTGTCGCCTTTGGCGAAGGCAAGCACGCGTACCGTCTTGCCCATTCCGTGAGGTAAAGTTACGGTCCCGCGGACGTTTTGGTCTGCTTGCCTGGGGTCCACGCCCAGCCGCACGGCCATTTCCACGGTTTCGTCAAACTTCGCACGCGCCGTTTCCTTCACGAGTCGAACGCTGTCTTCCAAAACGTAGCGTCGGCTGCGATCGATTTTCGCCAAAACCGCCCTATACGACTTTCCGTTCCCACCCATGTTTTTCCTCCGGCAGCCGTTGGCCGTGTCAACCCTCGACTTCGAGCCCCAGACTACGAGCGGTGCCCTCCACAGACTTTTCCGCCGCAGCCAGGTCTTTCGCCGTCAAATCCCGCAGTTTAAGTTCGGCAATTTGCCTTATCTGCGCCCGGCTGACCTTGCCGACCTTGATCTTTCCAGGCTCCGATGAACCCTTCTCCACACCCGCGGCTTTTTTGAGCAAAACAGAGGCTGGTGGGGTCTTGGTCACAAACGTAAAGGATCGATCGGCATAAACGGTGATAATCACCGGGATGATCATTCCCTGTTGCGATTGGGTCGCAGCATTGAAGGCCTTGCAAAACTCCATAATATTGACGCCCCGCTGGCCGAGGGCGGGCCCTACGGGTGGACTCGGGTTGGCTTGTCCTGCAGGAATCTGCAACTTGACTTCGCCTATGACCTTCTTCGCCATTTTTCTTACCCTTCCTCAGTTCCGCTCTACCTGCACAAACTCAAGTTCCACCGGGGTGGCCCGGCCAAAAATGCTAATCAGGACTCTAAGCTTGCCCTTGTCCGGACGGACCTCCTCGACGACGCCGTTAAAATCGGCAAACGGACCATCAATAACTTTAACGTTCTCGCCTACCGAGAACAAAACACGAGGCTTCGGCTTAATGGCCCCCTCTTCCATCTGCTGGGTTATGGTTCTGACCTCCTCCTCGCTCACGGGGGCGGGATGGGTGCTGCCGCCGACAAACCCGGTCACTTTCGGTGTTTCCTTGACCACATGCCAGGTATCGTCATTGAGATCCATCTGAACCAGGATGTAACCAGGGAAGAATTTTCGCGAAGAAGTCTTCTTTTTACCCTTAACTAACTCGACCACCTTCTCGACCGGGACTAAAATGTCGCCGAAATAGTCCTGCTTGCCCAGCGCCTTGATTCTCTCCTCGAGAGCGGCTTTCGCTTTATGCTCATAGCCGGAAAAAGTGTGGACGATGTACCATTGTTTTGCCATAGGGAGACCCAGCGTGATTAGCCGATAAGGGACTGAATCGCTTTGGTCAGGCCGAAATCCACAAGCGCCAAATAGATCGAAACTAAAATCACGACAACGATCACGACCAAAGTCGCTGCATAAGTTTCCTTGCGCGACGGCCAATGAACTTTTTTTAGCTCTTGCCAGGACTCTGCGAAAAACTCGGCTATGCGCCGAACTCCATCCTGCAGTCCTTGAATCCAGTCTCCCATGGCTGGCAACGCGATGAGATGGCGGGTCAGGCAGGATTCGAACCTGCAACAACCGGATTTGGAGTCCGGCGCTCTGCCAGTTGGAGCTACTGACCCTGTATCTCTGTTAGACTTTTACCTCGCGATGCAGGGTATGGGTCCGGCAAGAAGAACAGAATTTTTTAAGAGCTAGTTTATCCGTGGTTGTTTTTCTGTTTTTAGTCGTTGTGTAATTCTTCCGCTTACATTTGTCGCAAGCAAAACCTACGAGTTCCCGCATGGCAGTCGCCCTCGCCCGAAGCTACTGAATGATTTTGGTGACGATCCCCGCGCCGACGGTTTTGCCGCCCTCACGGATCGCAAACTTCAATCCCTCGTCCATGGCGACCGGCGTAATCAGCTCGATCTCCACATTGATATTATCGCCCGGCATGACCATTTCGGTACCCTCGGGCAGCTTCACGACCCCGGTAACATCGGTGGTGCGGAAGTAGAACTGCGGCCGGTACCCGTTGAAGAAGGGCGTGTGGCGCCCGCCTTCTTCTTTGGTTAGGACGTAAGCTTCGGCATTGAACTTCGTGTGCGGGGTGATACTTCCGGGTTTCGCCAGAACTTGGCCTCTCTCGACCTCCTCGCGTTTGGTGCCGCGAAGCAAGACCCCGATATTGTCACCCGCTTGCCCCTCATCCAGCAGCTTGCGAAACATTTCGACGCCTGTCGCCACGGTTTTCTGGGTAGCCTTAAAACCGACGATCTCGATTTCCTCGCCGACTCGGACAACTCCACGCTCCACTCGGCCCGTAACGACTGTACCGCGCCCACTGATCGTAAAGACATCCTCGACCGGCATCAGAAACGGCTTATCGACATCACGAACGGGCTCTTGGATGAATGAGTCCACCGCTTCCATCAGCTTTAGGATCGCCGGTTCTCCCACTTCCGAGCTATCGCCTTCCAAAGCTTTCAAAGCGCTGCCGACCACAATCGGTATGTCGTCGCCAGGGAATTTGTATTTGGACAGCAGCTCTCGCACCTCAAGTTCGACAAGATCCAAAAGTTCCTTGTCGTCGACCATGTCGGCCTTATTTAGGAACACGACAATGGCCGGCACGCCAACCTGACGTGCTAGAAGGATATGTTCTCGGGTCTGGGGCATGGGTCCGTCGGCAGCAGACACGACCAAGATGGCGCCGTCCATCTGCGCGGCTCCCGTAATCATGTTCTTAATGTAGTCGGCGTGACCTGGACAGTCGACGTGCGCGTAGTGGCGCTTGTCCGTCTCATATTCTACGTGGGCGATATTGATGGTCACACCCCGCTCTCTTTCTTCCGGCGCCTTGTCGATCTGATCATAGGCAATGAACTTCGCCTTGCCTTGCTTTTCCAACACCTTGGTGATCGCGGCGGTCAACGTAGTTTTACCATGGTCCACGTGGCCGATAGTGCCGATGTTAAGGTGGGGTTTCTTTCGTTCAAACTTCTGTTTGCTCATCTCTTCCTCCTCATGATTTAGCCTTTAGTCACCAGCCCCATTCCCCACCCAACCGCCACGATCCGGACAAAAGCCCAGGAGCGGGATTGAACCGCCGACCTCGTCCTTACCAAGGACGTGCTCTACCGACTGAGCTACCTGGGCACATTCAGTCGATGGCGGACAGCAGAGCTCAGCCATAGCGTATCTGCCATCCGCCTAATACCAATTTGGAGCGGGAAACGGGACTCGAACCCGCGACCCCGAGCTTGGAAGGCTCGCGCTCTACCAACTGAGCTATTCCCGCGCAGATGCAAAAATGGTGGAGAGGGAAGGATTCGAACCTTCGAAGGCATTGCCGGCAGATTTACAGTCTGCTCCCTTTGGCCACTCGGGAACCTCTCCTCCGTCTCCCTAACGTCCACGATTACTACAGGGGCGTTCCCCTAGGGCTAAGGCTACTGCGTGCGCACCTTCGCCGAATGAACCATCCGGCTCAACTTGGAGCTGGCGATAGGACTTGAACCTACAACCTGCTGATTACAAATCAGCTGCTCTGCCGTTGAGCTACGCCAGCATAGCTTCATGAAAACGGTTTTGCGCGCGCCAACTCACGCTCTTGTCACCAGAGGCAAAGTGACACAGAAGCGACTGGATATGAGTCACAACGAAGTTTGAGTTTAAGAATCCTGAGCCTTCAAAGGGAACAAAGCCACGGAATGCGTTTTCCGCATCTGTAAACGGATATATAAAGCACTTTCGTCTTTTGAAGTCAACAGCTTAGGTTACACAGAGGCTGACCTATCATTGTCTCTTATCGGTTAGCTGGGTTCTTGTCAATGCTTTCTTTTGACGGAGCAGCTCATAAAGGAAGACAGCTCCCGCCACAGAGACATTGAGTGACGGCACTTTTCCGGTCATCGGAATCGACACCAGATAGTCGCATTGGCGGCGGATCAGCGGTCGGATGCCCCGCCCTTCGCTCCCCAAGACAATGCCCAGCCTACGGGGATAACCGCGCTCGTAAATCCCCTGACCGCCTTGGGCATCGAGCCCCACAATCCAGACCCCGTATTGCTTGAGAGCCTCGATGGCGCGCCGCAAATTAGTCACGCGATAGACATTCAGATGATGCGCCGCACCTGAAGAGGCTTTGACCACGGTAGGCGTGACCCCTACCGAACGGTCCTTCGGAATGACGACATGACGAACTCCGACGGCTTCGGCGCTGCGTAGGAGAGCGCCAAAATTTTGTGGATCTGTGAGTCCGTCCATAAGCAGTAGCCAAACCCAATCGGTCTCCGATAACGACGAGAGCCGCCCGAGCAGATCGGAGAAAGCTGCGTACGAATAGGCCCCTACCCGCGCCAGCACGCCTTGATGCTGTTTGCCCTGCGCCAGCCGATTTAGCTCTTTCGGATCAGCGTAAGTGACGCGCAGGCCCAAACGTGTTGCTTGCGCGTGCACCGCACGCAGCCCCGGGTGTACCGAGCGCTCGGTCAGGATGATTTGCGATACATCATTGGGCGATGCCTTTAGCTTCTCCAACACGGGGTTGATCCCGAAGAGAAACTGCTCCTGTTTGCTCATTTTTAGCGCTCAAATGGTTTTACAATCCGAGAACCAACAGCTAACATGCTTTATCGTGAAGCAAAAGACATTGTCCCGCTATCTGATTGGCGAAATACTGCCGCCGTTTTTTTTCGGCTTGCTGGCGTTTACTTTCATTTTGTTGATCGCTCGGATCCTGAAGCTGGTCGAGCTGTTGGTGACGCGGGGCGTGCCCCTGGTTCAGATTATTCACTTGTTTTCTCTATTTCTCCCGACCTTTTTAGAGCTGACCGTGCCCATGGCTTTCTTGCTGGCCGTTTTGCTCGGGCTTGGCAGGCTTGCCAGCGACACCGAGATTCTCGCTCTCAAATCATCGGGGATAAGCCCGATGCAAATCCTTTGGCCCGTAGCGATGCTTGCCGCGATGATGGCCTTGGTCACGGTTTTTATTACCACGTTCGCGCGGCCCGCCGCCAATATGGGTTTGAAAAAAGAGCTTTACAATATCGCTAAAACCCGGGTTGGAACGGCTCTCAAAGAAAAGGTGTTCAACGATGATTTCCCCAATATCCTGATTTATGTCGAAGAAATTATTCCGCCTGGGAATACCGCGCAAGGGGTGCTGATTGTCGACAAACGCGACCAGCTCCGGGAAGACATCATCTTGAGCAAAGTGGGTCTAATAACGACCGATGAAGACACCAATACTTTGGGTCTGAAGCTTTTCGATGGTTCCATTTATGAGAGACAGAAGAATCGTCCGGGGTTTAGCGAGACCCGCTTCAACATTTATGATTTCAAACTCGATCTGGACGAGCTTGTGGGTCGCGTTAAGAGAAAAGACGCCGGCCCCAAAGAGATGTCGCTCAACCGTTTGATCAGGGCCATCCGGGAGAAGCAAGCTCTTGGAACCAACGCCATACCCGAACGGATGGAGCTTCACCAACGGTTTTCTTTCGCCTTCGTGCCGCTCATCTTCTGTTTGCTCGGGGTATCCCTGACTTTGATCCCCCGGAGCTCTCGAGTCGGCCGCTCGTGGGGCTTTGCGTTGTGCGTCCTGTGGCTGCTGATCTATTACACTCTCCTCTCGCTCGGCAAGGCGCTCGGCGAAAAGGGCGCATTACCTCCGCTTGCGGCGATTTGGCTGCCCAACGTGGTGGTTGGCGCCATAGCGGCACATCTTTTCAACAAAGCACTGCGGGAATCGCCTCTGTCATTGCAAGATCGTGTGGACGGCGGTCTGGCCTGGGCTGGCCGATGGATGGAAAGAGTTCGGACGGTTCGATTTCCTGGAAACAGCTGAGCGATTTCCATGATTGCACGTGAACGGATCAAAACTTTGCCTTTCGGGAGCATCCTCGACCGCTATTTGGTTCGGGCCTTCCTCCGCATCTTCTTTTCCA
Organism: Binatia bacterium; assembly: GCA_035762645.1. GTDB lineage: Bacteria > Desulfobacterota > Binatia > UBA9968 > UBA9968 > DASTOD01. The sequence goes on from DASTOD010000425.1 coordinate 37,970, forward strand.
GTCTTCTGATTATCACGGTGCTTTATTTGATCGTCGATTTTTTCGACCGGATCAATACTTTCTTTCAGGCTGGAGCCTCGGTGGGAACCGTGATTCGCTACTTTCTCTATAAGGCGCCTCTCTCGATTTCCCGCGTCATTGGTTTCGCCACGCTCTTTTCGGCTTTGTTCTGCCTGGGAATGTCGGCTCGGACGAACGAAATCACCGCTATGCGCTCGAGCGGAATCAGCGTTCAGAGAATCGCCTTTCCGCTGGTGCTGGTCTCGATAGGCATCAGTCTGGCGACTTTTTTTTGGAACGAAGCCTTGGTCCCGATCTTCGCCCACCGCGCGCAGGCGATTTACCAGACAGAGATCAAGAACAAACAACAGCAGAGCCTCTTTGGAACCCGCGACATTTGGATCCGCGGGCAAGGGAGTTTCATCAATATCGAGCACTTCGATACCCGTACCAACGTCCTGGAGCGCGTGACCGTGTTTCTGCTCAATCGCGATTTCACTCTTCGTGGTCTGGTGGAGATTCCCAGCGCGCGGTGGAACGGCCAGGAGTGGGAAACGAAAGCCGCAGTGGAATGGACGGTCCTGTCGGATGGCAAAATAGGCGATCGTAAGGCTGTCTCGTTTCCTCCCATTTCAGAAACCCCCGATGATCTAAAGCTGCTGGCCCGCGACGCGGAAGGATTCAGCTTCTTTGAGTTACAAGCGCAGATCTCCGACATGAAAGCCAAGGGAATCGATCCGACGGCTTACGAGGTTGATTTGCAGGCAAAACTGGCGCTCCCTTTCATATCTGTTTTGATGGTGTTGCTGGCGACTCCGTTTGCGCTAAAGAAACAGATGAGCGGGGGGTTGGCGCTGAGTTTTGGCGCGGCAATGGTGATTGGTTTCGGGTATTGGGTGTTGGCCGCCTTTTGCATCTCACTCGGCCATAGCGGAGCGTTGCCGGCCTGGATCGCGGCATGGATCCCGAACGCCGTTTTCGCGATGATCGGGTTTTTCTACTTTACGGCGGAAGAATAGGCAAACGGCTTCAGGGGACCAACGCAGCCCCACGCAAGCCTTCATCCTCGGGCCACCCATACATCAGATTCATATTTTGAACCGCTTGACCGGCGGCTCCCTTGACGAGGTTGTCGATCGCCGAGATGACGACCAGCGTTCGGGTCCCCGCATCGTAGCGCAAGCCGATGGCGCAGTCATTAGAACCACGAACGTCTTTCGTTTCGGGGAATCGTCCGGAGGGCAGAACGCGGATGAAAGGATCGGCGTGGTAAAACTCTCGGTAAATTTTTACCAGTTCTTCGTCGCTCACCGAAGGGTCGAGGGGGACATACATTGTGGAAAGAATTCCCCGGTTCATCGGCGCCAGGTGAGGGACGAAAAGCACGGGGACGGACCTGCGGGTAATCTCGCTCAGTTCCTGCTCGATTTCGGGGCTATGACGGTGCAGCGCCACGTTATAGGCCTTGAAGTTTTCATTGACTTCGCTGAACGAAAGCTCAACCGTGCTGCTTCTGCCGGCGCCCGTTACGCCCGATTTCGCGTCGATGACCACGGTTCCGCGCACCAAGTTCTTGGCAAATAGCGGCGCCATTCCGAGGACCGCTGCCGTGGGATAGCAACCGGGGTTGGCAATCAGCACAGCCTCAGCGATCTGCTTACGATGAAGCTCGGTTAGTCCATAAACGGCTTCAGCCAGCAGTTCGGGGGCTTCGTGCTCACGATACCAGCGACGATACACCGCGGCGTCGTGCAGCCGGAAGTCGGCGCTCAAATCAATGGTCCGTACGCCGTGTTTGACAAGCGAGGCGATCACCCCCATGGAAGTTTCGTGCGGCAGGGCCGTGAAGACAAGGTCGGCCTGCGCGGCGATTTTTTCGGGCTCCAATGCCTGCAGGATGGAATCGCATTTTCCGAGGAGCGCCGGATACACGGCGCTTACGGGCTTGCCGACATACTGTTGGGAGGTGACGACCGCGACTTCGACTCGCGGGTGTTGTAACAGGATGCGGAGTGTTTCTATTCCAGCATAGCCGGTGGCGCCCACAATGGCGACCCGATTTTTGGCAGAAGTAGGGTTAGGCAAAGATCTTAACGTTTCGAGTATTGCGGCCGTTTACGGGCTTTGTGGCGACCATACTTTTTCCGTTCAACGGCACGAGGATCACGAGTCACGAAGCCCGCCTTCTTTAAGGGCGACCGCAGCTGCAAGTCAAACTGCATGAGCGCCCGCGTGATGCCGTGTCGTATGGCACCGGCTTGCCCCGACATCCCGCCGCCCTGCACATTCACTTCGATATCAAAATTCCCGCTCGTCTGCGTGACTCCGAAGGGTTGCAGCACGATCATCCGGGCCGTTTCGCGGCCAAAATATTCATCCAATGAACGCCGGTTGATGGTCAGCTTCCCCTTGCCCGGTTTCAAAAAAACGCGTGCCACGGAAGTTTTTCTTCTTCCGGTCGCCGTAATAACCTTTTCCGCCATCGATGCTCTACTCCTATGCTTTGAGGCTCAACGGTTGGGGTTTTTGCGCCTCGTGAGGGTGTTCCGCGCCCGCGTAAACCTTTAGCTTGGTGACCAACTTTCTACTTAGCCGGTTCCTCGGTAACATTCCCTTGACGGCCAATCGGACAAGGTTTTCCGGTTTTTTCGCCAGCATTTTAGCCGCCGTCGTTTCGCGAATGCCGCCGGGATAATCGGTGTGGCGGAAATAGATCTTCTTATCTGGCTTTTTACCTGTCAGTTTGACGTCACGAGCGTTGACGACGATCACGAAATCGCCCGTGTCGGCATTCGGGGTGAAGATCGGCTTGTTTTTTCCTCTCAGAATCTTTGCAATTTCACTGGCCATTCGCCCCAATATCTTGCCCCGTGCATCGACAATGTACCATTGTCGCTGCGCAAGGGCTTCTGCTGTTTTCATCCAAGCATCCCCGCAAAAGAATGAGTCGCGCTATTTTGTTTATGGCGGGGCCGACGAGACTCGAACTCGCGACCTCCGGCGTGACAGGCCGGCGTTCTATCCGACTGAACTACGACCCCGATAATCGGCTCACAAAAACAAAAACTGGTGGGCGGTACAGGACTTGAACCTGTGACCCCCGGCTTGTAAGGCCGATGCTCTCCCGCTGAGCTAACCGCCCTCCGACTGACAACGCCGGCCTTTACGCGCGTCCAGGGCTAAACTTGTCTAGCTTTGTTCTGTCAGAATTTTCTCGTTCTATGGCCGCGACAGCAATTCAGCTGAGGGAATCCTTTAGAGTTTTGCCGGCCTTGAACTTAGCGGCTCGGGAGGGGGCAATTTCGATGGTCTCTCCAGTCTTGGGATTTCGACCCGTGCGGCCTTTTCGCTGGGATACCGAGAATGTCCCGAAGCCGGAAATATTAACCTTATCTCCGTTCTTTAGCGCCGCGACGATATCGTCGAACAGCCCGTTCACTATTTCTTCCGCCTTTTGCCGGGATAGTTCGATGCGAGTCGCGAGCGAGTCAATTAAATCCGCCTTCGTCATTTTCCCTCGTCCTCTCGCCCACCTACAAACGGGGCAATGGGATTTTATAACAGCCGGCCGGTGTGGTGTCAAACCACCACACGGTCGGATTACCCGTTGAGATTGGAGCTATTGGGGCAGAATTTCGGGCCCGGGTGCATCCTCGACCTTCTCATCGAAAGGTGGCGGTTCTTCTTTGGCCTCCGCGCTCGAGGAGAGATTCTTGAAAAGATTATCGGCATCGTCGACCACCAACGCTTTTTTCAACACATCGTCCATATGGGAGACCAGCACCACCTCTACGGTTTTCAAGACCGTGGCGGGAATTTCCTCGATGTCCTTTTCGTTCTCCGACGGAATCAACACTCGTTTGATACCGGCCCGATGCGCAGCCAACACTTTTTCCTTCAAGCCGCCGATCGGAAGCACCATCCCCCGTAGAGTGATTTCGCCGGTCATTGCCAAATCATTATAAACCGGAATCTTGACCAGCGCCGAAACTAGCGAAGTTGCCATAGTAATGCCGGCTGAGGGGCCGTCTTTGGGGATCGCCCCTTCAGGCACATGGATATGTACGTCGATCTTCTGATAGAAGTCCCTCTCCAAGCCCAACTGAGTTGCGCGCGAGCGCACGTAGCTCATGGCTGCCTGCGCCGACTCTTGCATGACATCGCCGAGTTTGCCGGTAATGAGCAGCTGTCCCTTACCCGGCATGATAGTCACTTCCGTGGCCAACAGTTCGCCTCCCAATTCGGTCCACGCCAGGCCCGTTGTGACGCCGATCTTGTGCTCGGTTTCGGCTTTACCGTAGCGATACTTTACCGGACCCAAGTACTTGTGCAGGCTCTTGGTGCCGACCTGAATGTGAGCATTGCGGTCCTTTTTTACGACTTCAACGGCGACTTTTCGGCAAATAGAAGCGATTTCTCGCTCAAGGTTTCTGACCCCGGCCTCCTTGGTATAGTGACGAATCAAACCGAGCAGCGCATTATCGGTAAACGTTACGTTTTGCGGCATCAGACCGTTTGCTTCCTTTTGCTTATCGAGCAGGTATTTCTTTGCGATACTCAGCTTTTCAAGCTCCGTGTATCCCGCAATCCGGATGATCTCCATTCGATCCTGCAACGGACGCGGTATACGGTCCAGTGTATTTGCCGTGGTGATAAACATGACTTTGGACAGATCATAATCCAGATCTAAGTAATGGTCATTAAAAGTCGTGTTCTGCTCTGGATCCAGCACCTCTAATAGCGCCGACGAAGGATCGCCGCGAAAATCCGTCGACATTTTGTCGATTTCGTCCATTAGGAAGACCGGATTGCTGGAACCGGCCTTTTTCATCGATTGGATGATCTTTCCCGGCAGGGCGCCGATGTAGGTGCGCCGGTGTCCGCGAATTTCCGCTTCGTCCCTGACCCCGCCGAGCGAAACCCGGACAAATTTTCTTCCCGTTGCCCGCGCAATGGAACGCCCCAGCGAGGTCTTGCCCACGCCCGGCGGTCCCACCAAGCAGAGGATCGGACCCTTGATCTTTCCCACAAGGCTCTGAACGGCCAAATACTCGAGGATCCGCTCTTTCACTTTTTCCAAACCGTAGTGATCTTCCTCCAGCACCCTCTCGGCTTCATTAATATCCAACTTGTCGTCGGTAAACTCGTTCCAAGGCAGGCTCAAAATCCAATCGATATAGTTTCTGACCACTGTCGCTTCGGCCGACATCGGCGACATCATCTTGAGCTTTTTCAGCTCCTTTTCCACTTTTTCTCGCGCCTCGGCAGACAGTTTTTTCTGCTTAAGCTTCTCCTCGATTTCTTGAATCTCGTTCTTGAACTCGTCTTTTTCGCCGAGCTCCTTTTGGATCGCGCGCATCTGCTCATTCAGATAGTACTCTTTCTGCGAACGTTCCATCTGTTTTTTGACCCTCGAGCGAATACGGCGCTCGACCTCCAGAATTTCGATTTCAGCGCGCATGTGCCCGAGGACCTTTTCCAATCGCTCGGTAGCGTTGAACGTCTCCAGAAGGTTTTGCCGATCCTCAAGCTTGATGCCCAAGTGGGCGACGATGGTATCCGCCAACCGCCCTGGATCGTCAATGGAAGAGACCGACATCACCATTTCCGGCGGGATCTTTTTCTTCAGCTTGACGTAGTTCTCGAAGGTGGTATGGACTTCCCTCATCAGGGCCTCGACTTCGGTGTTCCGCTCGACCACCTCGTGGGCCTCATCCACTTCCGCCAAGAAGAAATCCGGGCTACTCGCAAACCGAACGATCTGTGCCCGCTTTTTTCCTTCAATGAGCACCTTGACCGTGCCGTCTGGCAGTTTGAGCATCTGGACGACGGTCCCTAGCGTTCCGATCTTGTAGATGTCCTCTTCGGTCGGTTCGTTCGTTTTCGCATCCTTCTGCGACGATAGAAAAATCGGGCTCTGCTTCTGCGTGGCCTCTTCCAACGCCCGGATCGAGCGCTGGCGGCCGACAAATAGCGGTACCACCATGTGGGGGAAAACGATAATGTCCCTCAACGGCAGTAGCGGAACTCGCGTCACCCCTCCCGCTTCCCCCTTCTCATCTTTTTTATCGTTACGAAACAGCATAAAAACCCTCCCTAAGCGCTCTCCGCGGCCTTGGTGTATACGACAATCGGAGGCTCATTCTTATTGACCACGTCATCTGAAATGACGACCTCCTTGATGTTGGGCTGGGAAGGCATGTCGTACATGATATCCAGCATAATATTTTCCATGATCGCCCGGAGACCTCGCGCACCGGATTTTCTTTTCATCGCCTCACGGGAAATCGCCTTAAGCGCCTCTTCGGTAAACTTGAGGTGCACGCTTTCCATGTCGAACAATTTCGAATATTGCTTGGTGAGCGCATTCTTCGGCTCTTTTAGAATGCGCACGAGAGCGGACTCGTCCAGTTCGTCGAGCGTAGCGATCACCGGCAAGCGGCCGATAAATTCCGGTATCAACCCGAATTTTAACAGATCTTCGGGCTGCACATCGTGCAAGAACTCTGTCGCCCGCCGCCCGTCTTTTTCTTCGATTTGCCCGCCGAACCCCATACGCTTGCGTCCGGTCCGTTTTCGGATGATGTCCTCCAAGCCGACGAACGCGCCGCCGCAGATGAAAAGAATGTTCGTGGTGTCCACTTGGAGAAACTCCTGCTGCGGGTGTTTCCTGCCTCCCTTGGGAGGGACGCTTGCCATGGTCCCCTCGATGATTTTCAGCAACGCCTGTTGCACGCCCTCGCCGGAAACGTCGCGTGTGATCGATGGGTTATCGGATTTCCTCGAAATCTTATCAATCTCATCTATATAGACAATACCGCGCTGCGCTTTCTCAACATCATAGTCGGCAGCCTGGAGCAGATTGAGGATGATGTTCTCAACGTCTTCGCCCACATAGCCGGCTTCCGTGAGACTCGTCGCGTCGGCAATTGTAAAGGGTACTTGAAGAAAACGGGCGAGCGTTTGGGCCAGCAGCGTTTTACCGGAGCCGGTCGGCCCAAGCAGAAGAATGTTGCTCTTCTGCAGCTCTACATCCCCAGTCACCATTTGGCTGTCGATTCGCTTGTAATGGTTGTGCACCGCCACGGCCAATATCTTTTTCGCGCGTTCTTGCCCAATCACGTATTGATCGAGCACCCGCTTGATTTCAGCCGGCTTGGGAACATTGGAAGAAGCGGTCAGAGTCTCGTCGTGGTCGCATTCTTCGGCGATGATATCGTTGCACAGATCGATGCATTCGTCACAGATATAAACCGTCGGGCCCGCGATCAGCTTGCGTACCTCGTCTTGGCTCTTTCCGCAGAAAGAACAGACGAGATTGCCCGACCCGTGATCATGCTTTGGCATAGAACCCCCGCTTTACCAAGTTTCCTCTATTTCCTCAAACTACCCTCTGGCCGAGCGGCAATCACCTCGTCGACTAGCCCGTATTCTTGTGCTTGCTTGCCCGTCATGAAAAGGTCTCGGTCGGTATCCTTTTCAATTTTTTTCAGACTCTGTCCGGTATGTTTCATCAGAATGTTGTTCAACTCTTCCCGCGTGCGCAAGATTTCCCGCGCATGGATATCGATGTCGGTCGCCTGCCCCTGAAAACCCCCGAGCGGCTGATGAATCATGATGCGCGCATGGGGCAGGGCGTAGCGCTTTCCCTTCGTTCCAGCCGCCAGCAATACCGCGCCCATACTGGCCGCCTGTCCGACACACACCGTGGAGATTTGCGGCCTCACGTATTGCATCGTGTCATAGATCGCGAGACCCGCGGTGACCGAACCCCCTGGAGTATTGATATAAAAAAAAATGTCTCTTTCGGGATCCTCGGATTCCAAGAAAAGCATTTGGGCGGTAATCAGATTCGCGACATCGTCGGTAACGATCGAACCGAGAAAGACAATTCGATCCTTTAGCAGGCGGGAATAAATGTCATAAGCTCGCTCTCCCCGCCCCGTCTGCTCGACGACAATAGGAATGAAGTTCATTCTTTATGAAACCCTTCAACCATGAGGAGCATTTTAGCTTTTTTCATCCACCTGAGCAACCTTTCGCATCGCGGCTTCGACCTCTTTTACCTTGGCCTGTTCAAGCAAAAACCCGACCGTGCGGTCGAATAGAAGCTGCGCGCGCAGGTCGTCCCTCGAACCCGGCCTGGAATAGATTTCCCGGACGGTTTTCGCGCGGTCTCCGGCAGCCCGGGCGAGATGGTCGACCCTTTCTTGCACCTCTGGGTCGGTGATTTCGATTTTCTCCAACTGGGCAATCTTTTCGACCAGCAGCGTAGCTTGGACTTGGCGGGTCGCGCGGGCTTCCAGAGTCCTTCGAGTCGCTTCGGTGGTAACTCGCTCATCAGCGGCGGCGGGCGATTGCGCCGGCGCCCGATTTTGATACCGCTCCATCAGGTATCGGGTCTGGCGGTCCACCATAGAGGGGGGTGGCATAAGAGAGTGGGCTTCGATCAATCGATTGAGTATTTGCTCCTTTAGCTCCTCATTCTGGAGCTGCTTCAATTCGGCTTCCAAGCGCTCGTGGATGGCCGCTTTCAATTCGTCCAGAGACCCGCATTCGCCGTGATCTTTGGCAAAATCGTCATCAAGCGGCGGCAGCACCTTCTGCTTGATCTCGCGCACCAGGACGGAGAAATTCACCGATTTACCCGCGATGTCGCGGGTCGGATAGTCCTCGGGATAGAGGACCTGGACCGGCCGAGGCTCTCCGCGGCGCAAGCCGACGAGGGCGTCTTCAAATTGTGGCAGCGACTGTCCGCCGCCAACTTCGACGAGATAGTTCTCTCCCTTTGCACCGGGAAACGGCCTTCCGCCAATCGTCCCTTCAAAATCAACGGTGACAAAATCGCCGCGCTGAACGATCTCCCGACCTTCGACCAGCTCGAGCCGGGCATGGCTCTCCTGAAGCCGTCGAAGCGCCTGAGCCACCTGATCGTCCGTGACCAAGACTCTGACCCTTTCGACCTCGATTCCCAAATAGTTCTTGACCGGAATGTCCGGTTTCACCTCGACTAAGGCAGAAAACGAAAAGGAATGGCCTTCCTCGAGGTCATTGGCTTCGATCTCCGGACGTGAAACGATCTGCAGACTACGGTCGCGGATCACGGCCCCGAGAGATTCCTCGACGAGGTGGGACCTTACCTGCCCCTTAATCTCTTCGCCATAAATGCCTTGGAGTACGTTTCGCGGAATCTTGCCGGTGCGAAAGCCTCTCACTCGCACCCGTTGACCGAGAGTCTTGTAAGCGCGGGAAAACTCATCGGCGACCGCTTCCGGGGGAAGTTCGACGCGAATTTTTCTCTGCACCGGTCCTACTTCATCAACGTCTATTTTCATACCGGCTGAGTGATTCACTGGGCGCGGGCATGAGAAAGCGGGATTGCGTGATCTCGCTGCTTCACCCCGGTGAACGACTTGGCGCTATCATTAATTTCGCTTCGACGAGTCTTGACAATTTTTCTGGTGCGAGAGGGGGGACTCGAACCCCCACGGTTGCCCGCTAGATCCTAAGTCTAGTGCGTCTGCCAGTTCCGCCACTCTCGCAAAGTTCACGAGTTTCGACGTTTTCCGGTCAGGAAAGCAGAGTAAGAAACACGCTGGGGTATGTCAAGCGCTTTCGGGGGATGTCTTCCGAAGCATTGCGAACTGTCATAATAGAGCTTCACCGGGAATGGACTTTCTTCGGAAAGAATACTCGATTCGAGGGTCATCGACCGGCGCGATTCGGAGAACACTCGTCGGCTATCCGGCATCCGGTCGGCGGTTTTTACAGGCCAAACAAGGACAAAGCGATCGTAAATATCCGTAGGTATAGATTCCCGTGCTGTGGCCGTCGCGCCATCTAAATTCGACAGCGTAATTACCGACCGCGCGAATTTCGTTTAGCGTCGCCCCGGGAACCGCAAGAAATCTTGTCTGCGTTCCATGTCCTTGGCACAACGCGCACGGGCAGTATCCACGGAGATATTCCTCACCGTACTCTCCCACATGGCCGTCGTCCCAACTAATCCGCACCACCCGTCGAGAGCTGACATGATTGATCTCTGTCGGAAGCGCCGTCGCCATAGTTGGTTCTAGAGCTCGCTCTCCTTTAGAACCGTAATGAACCCGATTCTCGCGCGGTTGACCAGGTAAGTCCGCGGGCCGACTTGAGGACGGTCCAGCAGCGTCGCATGGGTAACGGGGATAAATCGTGTCTTCGCCAACAGCAGGTCGTGAAGCGCGCCTCCGGGAAC
>DASTOD010000426.1:0-4551 GCA_035762645.1 Binatia bacterium
GAATACGCGGACGTGCGAGCATCTGCGCCGTTGGGGCCTCGCCGACCGCGTGCGATACGATACCGGGTTTCCGAATGACTATCCGCGGAATTATGTCTTTGTCACTCGCATGAATGGATATGAGTTGGCCCGCTTCAACCATCCAGCCAATGGAGATCCGAACGCGCGGTCGCCTTACAGCCCCGAGGGAAGGCTCTGGGTCTCCAAACCGTTCTTCGATCCTGTCCTTCACCATCACGTAAAGAGCCTGTCGGTTGTCGAAGTTCGTTACCGCACCTCACTCGAGTCGTTCCAGCAAAACGGCAATGAAGTCGTTGCCGTGGTCGGGGATGCACAGAGCGGCCAAAGAGACGTTATAGAAGCCGAGTATCTGGTTGGCTGTGACGGCGGGAAGAGCACCATCAGGCGACAGTTGGGAATTCGCATGGAAGGCAATTTTGTCGAGGGACAAAATCTAGCGATCCTTTTCCGCTCGCCTCAGTTGTTGAGCAACCATCATGGCAAGGCCGTCATGTATCAGGTTATCAATGAAACGACGGTGGGCGCGGTCGCCGCCGTCGACGGCCGCGAGCTTTGGCGCGTTAATCTGCGCGGTATCCGGCCCGATCAGCTCCCGTCACTCGATGCGGCGCAGCTCGTGCGAGATGCGCTGGGTCGGGAGATGCCGTTTGAAATTCTGAGCATGTGGCCATGGGACGCGCACCGGGTCGTGGCGGAACGTTACGGCTGTGACCGAGTTTTTTTGGCGGGCGATGCCGCTCATCTTCTCTGGCCGGCGGGCGGCTTCGGTATGAACACGGGGATCGGAGATGGCGTCGATCTCGGTTGGAAACTTGCCGCAGTCCTTCAGGGGTGGAGCGGGCCACGGCTGCTGGAGAGTTACGAACCGGAACGGCGGCCGATCGGTATTCACAACGTAAACGAGGCTGCGGATATGCGGGCCGATTCCGACACGCAGATACCTGCCTCGGTGCTTCTGAGTGAAGACAGCGAAGAGGGAAAAAAGCTCCGAGCCAAGGCGCACGATGCGATTCTTCGTACCCGGGCCAAAGAATTTCAGTACGATTCGGTTGGAATCGAGCTCGGTTACCGCTATGAGAATTCTCCCATTTGCGTTTCTGATGGCACTCCGCCGCCGCCGGTCGACCACGGTCTCTATGCGCCGTCGACATGGCCGGGAGCACGGGCACCGCATGCATGGTTAAAAGGAGGACGCTCCACGCTTGACCTGTTTGGTCGAGGGTTTGTCTTGCTGGATTTTTCTTCGAAAGCTGCCGGCACGTCCGCGTTCACCGCCGCGGCTGAAAAGGTTGGCTTACCGATGGACGTGGTCGCGTTAAGAGAACCCCAAGCGCGTGACCTGTACGAGCGTGCCCTGGTGCTGGTGCGACCCGACGGACACGTCGCGTGGCGCGGCGACACGGTGCCAAGCAATGCTGCAGAGATTGTCGCTAAAATTCGGGGCGCTGGTTCCTGACTGAGTAACCTTTGCGCACCCTCACCCTTCCCTCTCCCTCTAAAGGGAGAGGGCAAACGAGAGGGATTATTGTTTTGGCATTGCGGCGGGAGTTCGTGAGCCTTTGTGCCTTGACATAGCGATGTCTTCTTGGCTAGGCTCCGTTAACCCAAAAATTCCACAGGAGGGAATATGAGACGCGTATGGATTTCAAGCATCCCCGTTAGCCTCTTAGCGTTCGTGCTAACGGTTTCCTCGGCGAGGGCACAGGCCAACTTCTATGACGGAAAAACCATCACCATTCAAATCGGCGCAAAGAGCGGAAGTCTTGCAATTGCCGCCCAAATCGTCGCGCACCATCTCGGAAAATACATCCCCGGAAAGCCCACGGTCGTGGTCAATTTCATGCCCGGCGCGGCGCATCTGTTGGCCACCAATCATGTCTTCAATCTAGCCAAACCCGACGGGTTGACTATTCTCGCCTCTAACCCGAACGTCGCGATCGCACAGCTCTCGAAAGTCGAGCAGGTGCGCTTCGACGTCCGGAAGTTTCAATGGCTCGGCTCGTCCGGAGCCGACGGGATCGCATTCTCGATCAGGTCCGACCTGCCTTACCAAACTTTTGCCGAGCTGAAAAAGGCCGACCGTGAGCTGGTTGCCGGGACCACCGGTCCAGGCTCCAACGCCCATGACTTTCCGTTGCTCCTCAAAGAATTTGCCGGGCTCAAGCTGAAACTCGTATCCGGTTATCCGGCAAACAGCGACGTTCTCTTGGCCGTTGAACGGAAGGAAGTGGACTCGTGGTCGGCATTGGCAACGACGATCAAACTCGCCGCTGATCGAGGTGTGGTGCGACCGCTCGTGCGTGGTCGAGTGCCGGCGCCGGGTTTTGAAAACCTTCCGGTCGATGAAGATCTCGCGACCAGCCAATTGGGAAAGTCACTGATGGCCATTAAGTCCATTCCAGGCGCCATAGGGCGGGCTTTTGCGGCAGCTCCAGGGACACCAGCAGATCGCGTGGCGATGTTGCGAGACGCTTTTGCCAAGGCGCTAAAAGACCCGGAGCTCATAGCCGAAGGCAAAAAAGCCAAGATCAGTTTTTCCTTGATCTCTCACGAGCAAGTCACGAAGGACTTCGACGCGCTGCTAAATCAGACGCCGGAAACTCTCAAAGAGATGGGAAAATACATCAAAGCCGAAGGCTAAATGGCTTATGGCATATGGCTTATGGCGTAATGGTTTCGGGCTATACGCCATAAGCCATCAGCCATATGCGAGTTACGTTATTGTTTAACAAAACGTTGTACTGGCATGTTGCCTTGCTCGAATCGCGGGTCGTAGTCCATGCCTTCCCGAATCCGCGAAAGATAGTTGTCTCTGTTAACCCCAAAGAGCTCGTACCGATAAAGATGATTTAGCAAGAACGTGTGTACCCCCATCTGATAGAGTTTGCCTACCGCTCCTGAAATCAAAGCGTCACGCTCTTCATCGCTAAGGCGGAACTCTTTCAGCACGGATTGCGGCTCTTCTTTCATCCGTTTGCGGAAATTCCCGTCGTTGTCGGTCAAGTAGAGGATTTTGTTAATCTGATAAACGCTCATTGGGCTCACCTCATCTAAAGACTGGAGTACTGGAGTGATGGAGTAGTGGAGTGATGGGTTTAGAGCCCAATACTCCAGTACTCCAACACTCCATTTCGCTTAATCGAATTTCCATACCGCGTAGCCGGAGCCTTCGTCGCCCTCCAGGAACAGAGGCTTTGTCTTGCCAACGGCACCGGTGACGGTGATCCAGTTGAGCAGCTCTCCGCTATTATTGCCCGCGGCATTGATGCGCTCTTCCGTCGCCCGCCGCGCGAGCGTCTGGTATTTCCCCTGGAGAAGCAGGCGGGAGATAGTCTCGACCCATTCGGTATCGGTCCAGCCCCTGAGCGGGCCGCCGACGTCCATTGCAAAACAGCCGCTGGCGATAAGCGCGACGCGTTCTTTGCCTTCCCAGGCTTCGATGAAACGGCGCAGCAAGCCTCCCAGGGCAAAACAGCGAGTCGCGAGAGGCAAGGGTGAAGCGAAGCCGTTGGTGTAGATGGGAATGACGGGGAGTTCCATCGAAGGATTGAGAAAGTGCAGCGGCACGACCAATGAGTGATCCAGGCGCAGTTCATGAGCGGCGGCAAGGTCAAACTTGGCGTTCATCCCGTGGCGCAACAGAGCCTTAGCCATAGGCACGTGGCCGCGGACCCTGTATCGGGGCATCGGGCACCAGGTCTCCTGAGGTCCTTCGGCCTCTTCCGCCATCCCGACGCAAAACGCCGGTAGGTTGTTGTAGAAGAAATTCACGAAATGATCGCTGTCCACCTCAATGATGAGGTCAGGTTCGGCTTTCTCCACCTGCTCGCGCACCTGCTTCATCAGGGCTTCTCCCCTCATTTTCCCTGGAGACTGGACCATTTCATAGACAAGCCTGGGCGGATGCGGAACTCCGGCGGCCAACACCAATTTCGCCATGATGTTCTCCTCTCTGAATGCTCGCCAAATCTTTCGCCGACCGTCTTAACATCCGTTACAACACTGCGTCAATTGAAAAGAAATGGAGTGCTGGTGAGCTACACCAGCCTGATCACGCCTTGAAGTAAAATCTCTCATCCCATATAGTCGCGCCGAATCGGGACCGTGAAACACGACTAAGCAGGTGCGTGGACTATACGTTACGACAATCAAGGGACGCACCATGGGCGCGGCACAAGAACATAAAGGTTACTAAACAAGCATGTTCGACGCTTTCATCGATGGCCTTTTTCTCGTTCTGCAGTGGAAGGCCTTGAGCCTGATGCTGGTCGGCATGGGCATAGGCTTCTGCGTCGGTTTGCTTCCCGGGATCGGCGGCGCGGCGACGCTGGCTTTGATGGTCCCGTTCGTATTCAAGATGAGCCCGGTCGAAGCGTTCGCGTTCCTGCTCGGCATGCACTCGGTTGCGGCCACGACCGGCGACATTACCTCGATACTTTTTGGAGTCCCAGGCGAGGGACTTTCCGCCGCCACGGTCGTCGACGGTTATCCCATGGCCAAACGCGGCGAAGCAGGTCGCGCGCTTGGCGC
>DASTOD010000427.1:0-2714 GCA_035762645.1 Binatia bacterium
GAATGAGCCGAACTGTCGTCTTTGGGTCCACGGAAGCCGCTTCGTTTCAGATGGTCGCTTAGATGTTTAATCATTATCGAGAGACGCTTCAAAACTATGAGTAGGTTGTCCATTGTCTTTTGAGCCTCTGTCGAAAATTGAGTGGCTAATATAAGGTTTCATCGTATTTACCTCAGGATGTGATTGCATGACAGAGAAATTGTTTGAGACGGCATTGGGTGTATCGCCGCCGTGGTATGTGGCTGGGGTGGAGTTTGATCCAGTGGGGCGTCGGCTGAGAATTCAAATCGACTTCACTGTAGGGAGTCGGTTTGCGGTAGCTGGAGTTCAAGGTGTGCATCCGGTGCACGACACGGTGAGCAAGCGTTATCGGCACCTCAATTTCTTTCAGTACGAGTGTGAGTTGGAGGTGCGCGTACCGAGGGTAAAGATGCCTGATGGAGCGGTACGGCAGGTGGAAGCGCCGTGGGCTGGGAAGTTGTCGGGGTTCACCTTGTTGTTCGAAGCGCTGGTTTTGCTTTTGTGTCAGCAGATGCCATTTCGCGGAGTGGCGCGGTTGGTGAATCTCAGTCCCTATCAGGCGCAAGCGATTTGCCAGGTTTACGTCGATCTGGCCGTGGCGCAGGCCGATTATGGCGCTGTGCGGCAGTTGGCTATTGACGAGACCAGCCGGGCGCGGGGGCATGACTATGTGACTTTGGCAGCCGACGCTCAACGGCGTGCGGTACTCTTCGTGAGCGAAGGCCGCGATGCCGAGACCATTGCGGCGCTGGCAAAGGACTTGACCGCCCATGGCGGCGATCCCAAGGCGATTGAAGGGACCAGCATCGACATGTCTCCCGCCTTTATTAAGGGGGTGAGCGAACATCTGCCCAACGCTAAGATCACCTTCGACAAGTTTCATGTGGTGGCTCATGCCTCGGAGGCCATCGACAAGACGCGCCGTATCGAACAAAAACACGACCCCAGCCTCAAGGGCCTGCGTTGGAAGTTGTTAAAAGATCGCCGCGACCTCAGTGCCGAGCACCGGGCCGAACTCGATGCTCTGCTCGCCCAATTGACCATCAAGCGCACCGCCCGGGCCTGGCAGTACCGCGAACAGTTGCGTGAGATTCTCGGCCGCAAACAGATCAACATCGTACGAACTCAACTTCGGCAATGGTGCACTAACGTGCTGCGCTCCAAGGTCGAGCCCATGAAGGATGTCGCCCACCTGGTCCGCAACCATCTCGAAGGCATCATCGCCTGGGCGCAAACTCGCCAAACCAACGGCTTTCTCGAAGCGATCAACGGATTGTTTCAAGCCGCCAAACGCAAGGCGCGCGGCTACGGCAGGTTCTCCACCATTCGCACAGTCATCTTCCTGCTCGCAGGCAAGCTTGATTTCACCAAGATCAACCCCCATGTCGCGAACCGACCCACTTAAAATTTGCCAGAGCCATTTATATAGACATGGGGCGGAGTCGTCCTATGCCGTTATGCTGTGCGCGCAAGCGCTTGCGATGCCGAGGTGAGTCGTGGCCACAAGCCTGACGCAAGTCGTCGGTGCAACGTTTGCGTTTCTCGTCCTGGTTTGGCTCCTGCGGAGGATCAGGCTGTGGGCGCTGGCGCGCTTGGAAAAGATCAGCTTCCCGCCGGAGAAGTGGCTGCCCGGCCTGGCTGCGGATTTTCGCCCGCATATCGTGCAGGCGGCCAAAGCGATCACGGGTCTGTTGTGGGCCGCGGCTGTGCTGGTTCTCTGTTATCTTTGGCTGGTTCACGCCCTCGGGCAGTTTCCTCAGAGCGCTCCTTGGGCCGAGCAACTCAAAGAATTTCTGATCGCGCTTTTCATCGACTTCGCCAAGGGCGCGCTCGGTGCTGTGCCCGGACTGGTCGCCGTCGCGATCGTCTTCGTCGTCGCGCGCTGGATTACCCGCCTGGTCAGGATTGTCTTCACGAGAATCGAAGCGGGTTTGCTTTCGCTGCCCTGGCTGGAACGCGACACCGCGCGGACCACACAGACCTTGCTTATTATGGTCGTCTGGCTGTTCGCGCTGGTCGCCGCCTATCCCTACATTCCCGGCTCGGAGACCGATGCCTTCAAAGGTTTGAGCGTGCTCCTCGGCCTCATGGTCACCTTGGGCTCGACCGGCATCATCAATCAGATCATCAGCGGCCTCTTTGTCGTTTACTCCAAGAGCGTCAGGCCGGCGGATTACGTGCGCGTCGGCGACGTCGAGGGGGAAGTGATCGACGTAGGCTTCTTGGCGACCAAGCTGCGCACGCCCAGACAAGAGGAGATCACCATCCCCCACTCCGTCCTCGTCGGCAGCGCGACGACGAACTACAGCAGCCTGGCCGGCGACAACGGCATGGCCGTTACGACATCGGTCACGATCGGCTACGATGTTCCCTGGCGCCAGGTTCACGCGCTGCTGCTGTTGGGAGCCGCGCGCACCCGAGGCCTTCGCCGCGAACCGCCGCCGCGGGTCATGCAGCGCGAACTTTCCGATTTTTATGTGCAGTACTTGCTTCTGGCGCACCTTGAAAATGGCCTGAGCCGGGCCGCCGTTTTGTCCGACCTGCACTCGCAAATCCAGGACGCGTTCAACGAATTCGGCACGCAGATCATGTCGCCGCATTTCGAATCCCAGCCCGAGAAGCCTGTGTTTGTGCCCAGATCGGCATGGCACGCCGCGCCGGCCGCACCGGAAGAGGGCTCCCGCGACGCCGCG
>DASTOD010000428.1:0-3771 GCA_035762645.1 Binatia bacterium
TAAAAAAAGTCGTTCTCGCATATTCAGGGGGGCTCGACACGTCGGTCATCTTGCGCTGGCTGATGGAACAGTACGGGTGTGAGGTGATTGCCTTTTGCGCCG
Organism: Binatia bacterium; assembly: GCA_035762645.1. Taxonomy (GTDB): domain Bacteria; phylum Desulfobacterota; class Binatia; order UBA9968; family UBA9968; genus DASTOD01. The sequence goes on from DASTOD010000428.1 coordinate 103, forward strand.
ATCTCGGCCAGGGCGAAGACCTGCGAGCCATTCGCCGCAAGGCGCTGCAAACCGGCGCGACCAAAGCCGTGGTCGGCGACTTGCGGGAAGAATTCGTCAAGGATTACGTGTTTCCAATGCTCCGCGCCAACGCCGTCTACGAAGGCTCCTATCTCCTGGGGACCTCCATCGCGCGACCGCTGATCGCGAAAGCGCAAATCGAGGTCGCGGCTAGAGAGCGGGCCGATGCGGTCTCCCACGGCGCCACCGGCAAGGGCAACGATCAGGTGCGCTTTGAGTTGACCTACTATTCGCTCAAGCCCGGCATCAAAGTCATCGCGCCCTGGCGGCTGTGGGATTTGAACTCCCGTTCGTCGCTGATCGCTTATGCCCGCAGGCACGGCATACCGGTGCCGGTCACGAAACAGCGCCCGTACAGCACCGATCGAAATATTTTTCACATCAGCTATGAGGGCGGTATTCTGGAGGATCCGTGGAAGGAGCCGCCGGCCGACATGTTTGTCTGGTGCCGGCCGGTGGAGAAGGCGCCCGGCCGGGCCGAGTACGTGGAGATCGATTACACTCGGGGTGATCCGACCGCGGTCAACGGCAGAAGACTATCTCCAGCCAAACTGCTGTCCCGGCTCAACGATTTGGGCGCGAAGCACGCAATCGGTCGCGTCGACGCAGTGGAAAACCGCTACGTCGGCATGAAATCGCGCGGCGTTTACGAGACGCCGGGCGGCACCATTCTTCATGCCGCCCACCGGGCCTTGGAATCCATCACCATGGACCGCGAAGTGCTGCGGCTGAGAGATTCATTGATTCCGCGTTATGCCGAGATGATCTATTACGGTTACTGGTTCGCGCCGGAGCGGCAGGTTTTGCAGAAAACCATCGACGCGGCGCAGGCCAATGTCAGCGGGCGCGTACGGCTCAAGCTCTACAAAGGCAATGTGATCGTCGCCGGCCGTAGATCGGATTCGTCGCTCTACGATCCGACGGTCGCGACCTTTGAAGAAGATCAGGTCTATCGGCAAGCGGATGCGGAAGGCTTTATTCGGCTGAACGCGCTCAGGCTGCGGGTCCGGCGCTTAAAGAAAGTGTAGAGGCAACCCCTGTGGTTGCCCTCTCCAGGTTCAAGGATTTGAAGGGATCAAAGAGAAAAGACGGAAAGCTGTGGGGCGGCCGGTTTGCCTCCCAGACCGCGCCCTCGGTCGAAGCGTTTACAGCCTCCATCGATGTCGACTCCCGGCTCTACCGGCACGACATCAGGGGCAGCATTGCCCACGCCAGAATGCTCGCGAAGCAACGGATCATTTCCGCGCGCGATGCGCGGAAGATCGTGCGCGGCCTGAAGGCCATCGAGCGTGAAATCGAAAGCGGCCGGTTTGTGTTTTCGCCGGCGGACGAAGACATTCACATGAACATCGAGCGCCGGTTGGTCGAAAAGATCGGCGCGGCGGGCGGCAAGCTGCACACGGCCCGGAGCCGCAATGATCAGGTAGCGCTGGATATGCGGCTCTATCTCCGGGAAGAGGTGGGATCGATTGTCCAAAGCCTCCGCGCGCTGCAACAAGAGTTGGCTCGCTCGGCTAAGAAGCACTTGGACGTGGTCATGCCCGGTTACACGCACCTGCAGCGGGCCCAACCGGTGCTTTTCTCCCACCACTTGCTCGCCTACTTCGATATGTTCGAACGGGACCGCGAAAGATTTTTGAACGGTCTCGAACGGATCAACGTGCTGCCTCTTGGCGCCGGGGCTTTGGCGGGGACGAGCTTTCCGATTGATCGGAACTATGTGGCCAGGCTGCTCGATTTTCCCCGCATCTCCAAGAACAGCATCGATACCGTGAGCGATCGCGATTTTATTTTGGAGTTTCTGTCCAGTTCGGCGATTCTTTTTGTTCACCTCAGTCGCCTTGCGGAAGAAATGATCTTATGGTCTAGTCAGGAATTCGGATTTGTCGAATTGCCGGACCGCTACTGTACGGGCAGCTCCATGATGCCGCAGAAAAAAAATCCCGATGTGCCGGAATTGATTCGTGGCAAAACCGGCCGCGTCTTCGGCCATTTGCAGTCGCTGCTGACGACCATGAAGGGGCTGCCGTTGGCCTATAACCGGGATCTGCAGGAAGACAAGTTACCGCTTTTCGACACCGTGGATACCGTGCGGGCCACTTTGGAGATTGTCCGGGAGCTGATCGCCGAGATGAAGATCAGCAAAGAAGCCATGCTGGCGGCGGCGCGCGACGGGTTCATGAACGCCACCGATCTGGCGGATTACCTCGTGCGGCGCGGCCTTCCGTTTCGCGCGGCCCACGAGGTGGCGGGAAAAATCGTCCGATACTGCGTTGATCGAAACCGGCGCATCGAAGAGTTGTCGCTTGTCGAGTTCAATCGTTTTTCGGACAAGATCGCAAACGATATCTATGCCTACCTTTCGGCGGAGGCCGGGATCGGACGCCGCCGCGCGCCGGGAGGAACCGCGCGCCGCAACGTGCTGCGCCGCCTGAAAGAGTTGAGGGGCTAGTTGAAAGCCGCCGTCGCGCTCGTCTTGGGTTTCCTTCTCGTATCGGCCGCCTGCGGCCGCAAGGGCGACCCGCGCGCGCCGGAGTTTGCGACGCCGCGCACGATCGACAATCTCACCGCGAGGCAGGACCCCAACGGCGTGGTCCTCACCTGGAGCCGGCCGACGGAGTACGTCGACGGCAAGCCGATCAACGATTTGGCGAGCTTCGTGATTTTTCGCAAGGAGATCTCGCCAACCTGTCCGGATTGTCCCGCTCCCTACCGGCCGCTCACGACGGTTTTCGTGGAGGATCGTGAGAAATTCGTCAAACAGAAGCAGTATCGGTTCATCGACGAAGCCGCGCAGCCCAAAGCGCTCTATCGCTACCGGGTTTCATCGCAGCTTACGGATGGCTCGTTGAGCGAGCCCTCCAATGAAGTCGAAATCCGACGGAGTCCGTCATGAACCATTTTCACTATCGCGACGGCGAAATGTTCGCCGAGGGCGTGCCGGTCCGGCGAATCGCCAAAGAAGTCGGCACGCCGGCGTACATTTACAGTCTTGCCACGTTGAGGCGGCATTTTCGCGTTTTTGACGGCGCGTTTTCCAAGGTTCCGCACATCGTCTGCTTCTCGGTGAAAGCCAATTCGAATCTCGCGCTTTTGCGGATTTTCGCGAAAGAAGGCAGCGGCTTCGACATCGTTTCGGGAGGCGAGTTGTTTCGCGCGCTGAAAGCTGGCGCTGATCCCAGGAAGATTGTCTTCTCGGGGGTCGGGAAGAAGAGAGAAGAGATCGAGTACGCGCTCGACTCCGGCATCTTGATGTTCAACGTCGAGTCTGAGGACGAAATGTTTGCGCTCGACGACATCGCCCGCGCCGTCGGCAAAAAGGCGCCGATCAGCCTTCGGATCAATCCGGACGTCGACCCGCAAACCCATCCCTATATTTCCACCGGCATGAAAAGGGCCAAATTCGGCGTCGATATCAAGCGTTCGGTGGAAAGTTACCGAAAGGCGGCGACGTTGCCGAATCTCGAGGTGGTCGGCGTCGACTGTCACATCGGCTCGCAACTGACGACCGTCTCCCCTTTTGTCGATGCGTTGGCGCGAGTTCGAGAATACTTGGATCGAGTGGTTGTCGGATCGCTCCAAAAAGAGGGGGCGCAGATCCGCTATCTC
>DASTOD010000429.1:0-2296 GCA_035762645.1 Binatia bacterium
CTTTTCAAATGGTTGATCCCGTCTCTTCCCCGCGTAGCCCGAACGATAGTCGTTGCGCATGATGGAAACGGAAAGAATGAGGCTTTGGTGGATACAACTCATCCGTCAGAGCTTTCCACAATTGAAGAAGTAAAGGAGCACTAAGGTAATGGAATCAAATCCCTACAAACTTCTCTTTCTATGTACGGGTAATTCGGCGCGAAGCATTTTTGGTGAATACTTACTTAGACGGATTGGTGGTCCACGATTTCAGGTGTTTAGCGCAGGTTCGTTTCCAACCGGTAAGGTAAACCCGTACGCGATCCGAGTACTGAAAGACATCTACAACATCGATGCTACGGAAGCGCGCAGTAAGTCGTGGGAAGCGTTTGAGGGTACCAACTTCGATTTTGTAATTACTGTCTGCGATAACGCGCGTGAGACATGTCCGATCTGGCCGGGTCAACCAATCGTCGCTCACTGGGGTTCACCAGATCCCGCGTTGGCGGAGGGCTCCGACGAAAAAATCTATCAAACCTTCAAGCAGGTCGCATTTCAGATTCAAAGACGAATTGAACTCTTCACGTCTCTGCCTTTTGAGAAGCTGGACCGCCTCAAACTAACAGCTCTGACCAAAGGCATTGGTGAGAAGGAGACGCTGGCTGCGGAGCAAGGAACTTAACGACGAGCCGGTGGCGCCTGGCTTGGGTCGGGTCAGTACCACCTCGCGGTAGCGGGTGGATCAATTTGGCAGTATCAAACTTATTGATGTTTTTTGGAGTCTGATCGTTGATCCACCCGCTACCGCGAGGTGGTACTGACCCGATGCAACCGCATTCTCTGACTTCTCGGACAGAAGCCTATCTTAAACCCTAAGCGAGCCACGGAAGCCTCTTGCGGCATAGTAGGATTCCGCGCCGTTGTGACCCAGGAACACATGGTTGTAGCGGCGATCACAATAGAGTGCGCCGCCGAGTTTTCGAATATCAGCAGGTGTCTTCACCCAGCTCGACGTTTTCGCGTCGAACTCTCCAAGTTCCTGCAATTCCCGATATTGTTCTTCCGATAAAACCTCGACGCCTATGGCGGATGCCATATCGAGAGCGCTATCTTTTGGTTTGTTCTCTTTCCTGGAATCGAGCGCTTCACGATCGTAACAAACACTTCTGCGACCCTTAGGACTCTCCGCCGCGCAGTCATAAAAAACGAATTCACCCGTCTTCTTGTCGTGACCAACAACGTCCGGTTCACCGCCACTGCTTTCCATTTCATTGAGTGACCAAAGCTTTTCAGCATTCGCTTCCAGCTTCGCTTGCACTTTGGCCCATTCAAGACCTTTATGGCGGTTCATGTTTTTCTCAAAACGAGCTTTCAACGTTTTGAGTAGCTCTTCACGCTGTTTAGCGGACAACACCTTTTTTGCCATGGTCGCCTTTGACATCCAGATGTTTGGTGAACGGCGCTCGCACTGATCCGCTCGGCCGCGCGCGAGCGCCGTTGCAGTTGGTATTGATGAGGTTTCTGAGACGCTGGTGGCTAAAGCCAGCTTATTGCGAACCGGTCTTCTCTTCGACTGCTTTGAAACCCGTCGCGTTGATAACTTCGCGAAGCTTGGCTTCATTCACCTTAGCGTCGTCATATTCGACCACTGCTTCTTTGCGCTCCAGGTTCATTTCAACCTTCTCAACACCCGGCGTTGCTTTCAACGCCTTCTCAACCGAACCCGTGCACTTGGCGCACTTCATTCCATCAACGCGAATAGTGGACTTCTTGGTGTCCGCGAGGGCGGCTATTGAGGTGAGAGCAATCACGAGAAACGCAGCGATAGCTAAGACAACTGATTTACTTTTCATTTCTACTTCTCCTGACTGGATCGATTTGAGTAATCGTGCAAATGCCGATTACGGCACTGTATTTTGTCACTTGAGCAACGGTTTTATCTTTTGCTCAAACTCGTCGGGCAGCAGTATGCCCTCGATAATATCCCGAACCACTCCATCTGTACCAATCACGATGGTCATTGGCAGGGCCTCGCTTTCACTGAAGAGCGACTTCGTTTCTTTGGTCCCAAGGCCGATAGGATAATTCACCTTTGCCCTGCGAACGAAGCGGCGCACTTCCGCGAGCTTCTGCGGCGGATAAGTCACGCCGATCACTTGCAGCCCGCGACTTCCATACTCGCGCTGCAATCTAATCAGATCGGGAATTTCCGCACGACACGGAGGACACCAGGTGGCCCAAAAGTTAACTAAGACTACTTTCCCGCGGTAGTCGCTGAGACGAACATAACGCCCCTGAATATCCTTGAACGTCAACT
>DASTOD010000430.1:0-3619 GCA_035762645.1 Binatia bacterium
AATTATCGATATACGTTTATTAATGGCGAAATATGCTTCGCTTTCCATCGTTCCTAACGCCATATCTGAAAGGTCGCGCGCCCTCACAGCCTCCCCGCCCCGCGTTCGACGCATGATTAAGGCTCTCGAGCCGCCGCCCGCCGCTGCCCTGCTGCGCGAAGTCCGCGTACTCCTTGAATTGCCGCGGCTCATCTTGCGATCTCCGGATCTTATCCGCCAACCGCGCGGGTGCGGCCAGCCGGTCTTGGTCCTTCCTGGTTATGGCTCGGGCGATTTTTCCACGGCCCTCCTACAGGGCTATTTGCGGTTACTGGGTTACCGGGTCCGTGGTTGGGGATTGGGCCGGAACTCCGGCAACGTGCCGGAGTTGCTACCCCGGGTATTGAAACGCGTCATCTCGTTGGCTCGCAAAGCCCACCAGGAAGTTCGCATCATCGGGTGGAGTTTGGGCGGATATCTCGCGAGGGAACTCGCCCGCGAGCGCCCGGACCTCATTCATCAAGTGATTACCCTCGGCACGCCGGTCGTGGGCGGTCCCAAGTACACGGTGGTCGCGCGCACGCTTCATCGGCGCGGCATTGACGTCGATGCCCTCGAAGCCGCAGTCGAATTGCGTAATCGAATACTGCTGCGCACGCCGATCACCGCGATTTACTCGCGAACCGATGCGGTGGTCGCATGGGAGGCCTGTATCGACCGAAACGCATTAAATGTCGAGCACGTTGAGGTCCGGACGACTCATCTGGGTCTGGGTTTTTCTCCCGACGTCTACAGAATCATTGCGCAGCGCCTGGCGGGCAAAATGATCGAAACTCTGGCCGATGCCGCTAGCCCACGTTTGGCTCACCATCGCGCAAAAATATCGGATACAGTTCCATAGCCGTGCGCAACCCCTGAGCCGTCGGCCTCGTAGCGCGTCCACGCTTCGCTCGTTGCTCACGACAATTCTTCGTCAATGGACACTACGGCGGTTCTTTTTTTGCTCGCCGTCTTGCTGGTGATTGCCGGCCTGGCGGGCATCATACTGCCGGGCATCCCGGGCCCGCCCCTGCTGTTCGCCGGCTTCCTGCTGGCCGCCTGGGCCGAGGATTTTGCTTACGTCGGCCTATGGACGCTGCTGATTCTTGGCGCGCTCGCGTTGCTCACTTATGGCGTGGATTTCTGGGCAACCCTGTTCGGCGCGAAGAAATTCGGCGCGTCGAAGCACGCCATCATCGGCGCCTTCATCGGCGCTGTGGTCGGTATCTTTTTGGGAATTCCGGCGGTCTTCTTCGGACCGTTTATCGGCGCCGTCATCGGCGAGCTCGTAGCTCAGCGACCTCTCCGACAAGCGGCGCGCGCCGGTCTCGGCGCCACAATCGGTCTCGTCCTCGGCGCCGCTATCAAGGTAGCGCTCGCCTTCTCCATGATTGGAATTTTTATCGTGGCGCGCCTCTTTTGATCCGGGCGTCTGAAGTGGCTTCTTGGCAAGTTGCTGAGCTTTATTGCAGGCTGCTTAAAAAGATTCAGAGGCGAGGCGCGGCCGACGAAAGTCGCGAATGGGTGATAGCTTATGGCATATAGATCGAACCATACGCCATATGCCACCTGCTATAAGCCAGCCGTTCAGCAGTCTGCTAACGAATTTCATGTGAGAAAAAAACTACGAAAGAGTGTCGATCAAGGGATAAGCTTGGAGGAGCGAAGGCACAGAAACGAAAAGGTTCAATGACCTTCATGGTGCTTGGCAGTGCGGCGCTCGAATTGTTCACCAGTCATCTGCTGAAAACGTTACGTTTGCAGGCCGCCTCAAGGTACAGGCCCATTGCCTTCGCTCCGGAGGGCTCGTCCCTCGATCATCGCTGGTCAGTGAATAGTTCTGCCAGTAAGCATGCTTGAATCTCTAACTAGCTTCGCCCACGGCTTTGGCATTGCGCTGCAGCCGCAAAATCTTTTCTATTGTTTCATAGGCGTCACGATGGGAACCTTGGTCGGCGTGCTTCCCGGCATCGGCCCAACCGCCACCATTGCGCTACTCCTACCGGTGACTTTTAAGCTCGATCCGATATCCGCCATCATCATGCTCTCCGGCATTTGTTATGGCGCCATGTATGGCGGCTCGACCACGTCGATCTTGCTTAATATTCCGGGCGAAGCTTCTTCGGTCGTCACCTGCCTGGACGGATACCAAATGGCCCGTCACGGCAGGGCGGGTCCCGCCCTCGGAATTTCCGCCTTCGGCTCTTTCATCGCCGGCACCGTCAGCATCTTCGGCCTGATCATTCTCGCGCCCACGCTCGCCGCCTTCGGGCTCAAATTCGGCCCGCCGGAGTATTTCGCCCTGATGGTGACCGGACTCACCGTGGTCGCCTACCTTGCGAGAAAATCCATGACCAAGGCGCTGATGATGGCGATCTTCGGCATCATTTTGGGGTGCGTCGGCTTGGACCCGATCACGGCAACGCCGCGCTTTACTTTTGGCATCCTGGAGCTCACCGACGGCATCGGCCTGGCACCGGTGGTGATGGGCCTCTTCGGCATTGCCGAAGTTCTCGAAAATCTCGGAGTGCGGACGAAGACCGAAATCTTTGCCGGAAAAATCAAAGGGCTCTTTCCTAACCGGGAGGATTGGAGGCGATCTATAGGTCCTATAGCGCGAGGGTCCGTTCTTGGATTTTTCTTGGGTCTCCTGCCCGGCGTTGGAGCGATTGTCCCGCAATTTTTGAGCTACGGGCTGGAGAAGAAACTCTCGCGTCACCCGGAACGGTTTGGCAATGGAGAGATCGAGGGAGTCGCCGCCCCCGAAGCTTGCAACAACGCCGCCGTCGGCGGCACGTTTATCCCGCTGTTAAGTCTCGGCATTCCTTCCAACGCCATGACAGCGATCCTTCTCGGCGCGCTCATGATCTACGGCCTTACCCCGGGTCCACTACTGATCAAAAATTCTCCGGATCTTTTTTGGGGCGTTATCGCCAGCATGTACATCGGCAATTTTCTTCTCTTGATTTTGAATTTGCCACTCATCCCTCTCTGGGTGACCGTGCTCAAGATCCCCTACACGTATCTTTCCTCCTTCATCATACTGTTTTGCCTGATCGGCGCCTACAGCCTCAACAACAGCACGGCCGATATCTACGTCGCCGTTATCTTCAGCTTCGTCGGTCTGTTGATGAAGAAATTCGAATTTGAAGCCGCTCCTTTGGTTCTCGCCTTTGTTTTGGGCCCCCTCCTCGAAACCGCCTTGAGGCGATCTTTGATCCTGTCGGATGGCAGTTTCCGAATCTTTCTGGAGCGACCCATCTCCGCCGCCTTGATCTTGTTTTCCGTTTTTGTCCTTGTCGTGCCGCTGTTCAGTAAGATAAGACTGGGGAGTGGACTCGGTGAAGAGGATTAGGATTACCACCGACGCGGGTAGCGGGCTCTTCTGGCTCGTGTCGGCACTGCTGGTCTGCTACGGAGCGAGTCAGCTGGGATTGGGCAGCGCTACGGACCCGGGCTCCGGCTTCATCTTTTTCTGGTCGGGACTGACTCTGGCGCTGTTGGCGCTCGTGCTTATCGCCAGCCCTACCGCAGACACAAACGCGGCGGACCGCCAGGTCATCGGAACCGATTGGCGTAAGGTCCTGTTGGTTTTGGCATC
>DASTOD010000431.1:0-2653 GCA_035762645.1 Binatia bacterium
GAGCCTGACACGGCCTTTACGCCCTTCGATCTAATGACTGCGGCGAGCCGGGCAACTTTTTGCATGGGCACGGCCATCCGTGAGGCGATTAAGGACATCAGAGAGCAACTTTTCGAAGCGGCGGCGGCCCAACTTGAGGCGGCCAAGGAGGACCTGGTTTTGCAAGACGGCAAGATCATGGTTCGAGGCGTTACCGGCAAATCCGTTTCTTATGTCGATGCGATTCGCTTTACCAAGGCGAATAATCTCTTGGGCCACGGTGTTTTTGTTTCAGGGTCGGGTCCCGACGGCAGTCCGGTGGTGATGGATTTCGAGACAGGCCAAGGCTACGGGTCGGCGGAGTGGCACCCGGCGGTCGTCGTATGCGAGGTGGCGGTGGACACAGACACCGGAAAGGTGAACGTCACGAGACTCCACGCTGAGCTGTACGCCGGCAAGGTGATCAACCCTCTCCTCTCTGAATTGCAAGTTCAGGGGGCGACGACCTTTGGGCTTGGACAGGTATTGTTCGAGGAATTGGCGGTCGACACCAACGGCAGCATCACGAATCCGAACCTCTCCGACTATATGATTCCCTCGTTTGAAGATGTGCCGCCGCAGTTGACCGTCCACCTGTTGGAGCCTCACGGCGTGACTGACGTCCACGGCATCGGCGAAACGGCGATACCGCCGGCGCGACCGGCGATTGGAAATGCCATTAGCCGCGCCGTGGGGACTCACTTTCTCGACCTGCCGATTACGCCCGAGAAAATCTTGCGCGCACTCGAACGGCAAAGAAATCGTTGAAGTGTAGTACTGAGGACCCGAGACATGCCAAACATAGAATTGTTGCAACCAGCGTCACTCGATGAAGCGATCGCATATCTGGGCACGCACGCCGATGAGACCAAGATCTTATCCGGTGGGACGGCGCTCGTGATCATGCTCAAGAATCGGTTGATCTCTCCGGTAACGCTCCTCAGTGTGGGTCATTTGCGGGAGCTTCGAAGCATCCGTCACGAACCCGGCGTAGGCCTCAGGATCGGCGCGTTGGCAACCATCCGCGAAGTCGAGGTGTCCCCCGTCGTGCGTGAGAAAAATCCCACCCTCGCCCAGACCTTTGGCAAGGTCGGAAACGTCCGAGTGCGCAATGCGGCCACGGTCGGCGGCAATCTCAGCGAAGCCGACTACGCCTCGGATCCTCCCTGCGTTCTGGTGGCACTACGGGCCCGAGTCAAGGCCAGCAGCGTTAGAGGCGAGCGGGAAATACCCGTGACCCAACTGTTCAAAGGGTTCTACGAGACAGCCTTGGCTCCGGATGAAATCTTGACCGAGTTGATTGTTCCGGATCCGGCTTTGGGAAGCCGCTCCAGCTACTTAAAGTACATTTCTCGTTCGTCTGAGGATCGGCCCTGCGTCGGCATGGCTGTTGTTGTCGAGAATGAGCCCGACGGTCGCTGCAAAGATTTGCGTTTGGTCGCGGGAGCAGTCTCGGAGTTTCCCCAAGAGATCGAATCCGCCGAGGCCATGGCCCGCGGTGAGCACTTGAACGACTCCTTGATCGAAGAGATCGCGGGAGCCTATGCTGCCGGCATCGAGCCGCTCTCGGATCTTCGTGGCTCGTCGTGGTATCGGAAACAGATCATTCGCGTCATGGCTCGACGGGGCATCCAACAGGCGATGTCCGGCAATTAGGAGAGGCGGGAAATCACCGTGGGAGCCATTGGCCAGACCCTGTCCATGCTCGATGCGCAAGAACGCGTCGCCGGCCGTATCAACTACGTGCTCAATGTCGAGCTGCCGGGAATGCTCTCTGGCAAGATCCTGCGCAGCCCCTTTCCCCATGCGCGGGTCGTGAAGGTGGATGCTTCGCGCGCCGAGCGGCTGCCAGGAGTCGGCGCTGTGCTGACGCGCAGCGATTTCGGTTCCAACACCGGCTTTAGCGGAAAGTATGGCAGGGTCTTTCGCGACCAGACTGTGGTCGCTTTGGATAAGGTGCGCTTCGTCGGCGATCCGGTAGCCGCGGTCGCGGCGGCCAACGAAGATATCGCGACGGAGGCGTTGTCGCTCATCGAAGTCGAGTACGAAGAGCAGCCGGCCGTGTTTGATGAAGAGGAGGCGCTCAAACCCGCGGCGCCGTTGGTCCACGATCCGCGGCCGGAACAGCAGCCGGTATTCAGCAGGATCATTCAAGATCTCCCTCCCGGGAGCAACCTCTGCAGTCATTTCAAGCTGCGCCGCGGCGACGTTGAACAGGGATTCCGCGAGGCTAATTTTGTTTTCGAAGATGTCTTTCGCTCGCCCGCGGCCCAGCATGTTCCCCTCGAACCCCACGTGACCGTTGCCCAGTTCTTCCAGGGAAAGCTGACGATCTGGACCTCGACGCAGATGCCGCATGCGATCCGCGCGCAAATGGCTGAGCTATTCAATTTGCCGCTGGCTCGAGTCAGGGTGATTGTCGAAACCCTGGGCGGCGGCTTCGGATCCAAAGGGTCGCTTCGATTGGAGCCGATCACATCGTTCCTGGCGCTGAAGGCGAATCGGCCGGTAAAGAGCGTTCTAAGAAGAGAAGAGGAATTCGTCACGGTGTGCAAACATCCTGCGACAATCCGCATCAAGACAGGTGTTATGAAAACGGGCGCGCTGATCGCGCGCCAAGTGTGGGCCAATTTTA
>DASTOD010000432.1:0-2720 GCA_035762645.1 Binatia bacterium
GGGTCCAGTCGCTAACGGGATGGGCCAAAACGTCGACGACCCCTCAGCTTCAACTACGACGGGGCGGGGCTTGTCCTTCTTTGTTGCGGTTTTGTCAGCCCGGTTGATTTCCTCTTTGACCTCCTCGACGGTCTCTTGAACCTTCTCCGCCACGCCCCCTTTGCCCAGGCCGCGGAGGTCGGCGACTTTTTGCGTGATATTGTTTCTGTATTTAGGAAGGTCGTCGGCGAGGCTGGTAACCTGGTACGCAAGGATCCAACCCATTCCAGCAAGAACTGTAAATGCTAACACAACGACAAGAATGACCGAGACGACCCGTCCAAGCCGGATCTGTTCCAGGGCATCCACAAGAGGGCTTAACAAAAAGGTGAGCAGGATCGATAGCGCAACAGGGATCAAAACGGCCTGCGCCCAGTAGAGGATAGCAATAATCAGGACTAGGCCCGGCAGGAAGATCCACCAGGGCAGCTTTGCGGTGCCAGGAATAGTGTGAAAATCGAGGCGACGGTCTGGAGGTTGCTTCAATCGTTCTTTCTTTTGGTCGCGATGACCCCCTCCTTCATCTCCCCCGCGCGGCGTGGGGGGGAAAGAGGTGGCAGCCTGCTATTGTGGCTAGATGCTATTTCCGAAGAGATGTTAACCCGGCACCGATACCTGCCGCCCGGGGTTTTGAAACCAATTTTTTAAACGTATGAGGCCGGTCGTAAAAAAGGAGTCTTTTTTGATCGAGATTGTTTCGTAAACGCTTTCAGGATCCGCGGAGCCTTCGGAATCAAAGGGCAAACCATCAGGCAGCAGCGATGTAATCCACTGATACTCTTCCGCGATGCTCCGCACCGGATGGCGACGCAAGCGTGAGGCACCGCCATCGGCTAACCCGTCGAGGTAACTCACCAGGCCTTGGACACGGCACAATTCGCCGTGCATTGGCTGATCCAGCCCAGTGTGCTCCGCGAGAAGATTGGCGCGGACCTGCTGAATCGATCGGCTGGTGGCGCTGTCGAGCAAACCCTCCCAGGAGACGTTCAACTCGGTGTCGTACCCCATGCTGCGGTTGTTCATGTTCGCCGAGCCGACGCTCAGAAAGCGATCATCGACCAAGAAGAGCTTCGAGTGAATATAGGTGGGAAGCTCCTCGCCATTGGCCGCAGCGGACGCCGGGTAATAGACGCCCAGACAATGATCGTTCGCCGCCGCGGCCGCCATTAGCTGCTGGATGACACGACTCTGAGCGATTCCTATGGAGAGTTGTTCCAAGAAAGCTTCGGCATCCTTGGCAATGATCAAAACGATCTCGAGATGGGACCGGCTTCTGTCGGTCATTCGCTTGAGCAGGGCACGGAAGAGCGCGTCTGAGCTAAAATACTGGTTCTCGACATAGATCAGGTGCTCGGCGCCCTCGATCGCGTCTAAAAGCAACCGGCGAATTTCTCTAACGGGTTCACCCCCGCAGCTCGTCGGCGCCTGCGTTCGGCTAACCGCGACCTCTTGGGCAACAATGGGAATCGTTAACTCGAGGTCGTCGGGAGCTTCTCGGGGCTCGCATGGAAGGTTCAGCTCCTCGCCGCCGACGATCTCCCAGCGTGTCTTGAAGAGCTCGGCCAGTTTATGAGCTATGGCCCCCAGATGGCCGGACTGGACATCATGAAAGGATCTATAGGAACTCCGGTCCGCATTTACCCGCAGGGGGTTATCCGCCCTATGATCGCGTTCATCCCAGCGGCCCGAGCAGAGATCCAGCCCGCCGAGGAAAGCGATCTTGCCATCGATAACAGCGAATTTTTGATGGTGGCAGGCATCGAACGAATCGCAGCGATCGAAACAGAACTTGAGCCTTTCGTTGGTCGTCCAGTTAAAGTGCCACTCCTGAAACCACTCGCGGTCTAGGCTGTAGAGGAAACTAAAATCCCAGGCGAGTATAAAAATCCGCAATGCGGTGTTCTGCTCGCAAAGATGATTCAGGAACGAAAGCAAGGAGGCTTCCTCTCCAGTGGCTTTGGCGTCTTCGCCGCGAAGCAGGGCGACATCGCTATCGAATTGCCAACCGGATAATAAGATGTAGCTCTTCGCGGTCTTGGCCGCGCGATAAAAAGCTCGGTAGTAGTCACGGCCGTCGACGAGCAGGCCTGTCTTCGAAACTTCGCCGATGTCCCAGCAATTGATCCCTGGCCTCAATATTGGATTCATTAAAGCAAACTCTCACCGTTAGATTTGCAACCGTTTTGGTGGAGCAAGGTTCATGCCATGGAAGCAGTAGGGGCACCGGCCGGTCGCGTCTAGCGCGCCAATCTCTTTTCCGAGGACTAAAAGGACCTTCAGCCACGAGGACCATGAGCATCACCGAGATCTCATCCGCCTGTCGACGAGAACGACCTGCGAAGTTGTTGACGAGCCGCGCAGCCGTCATCCGAAGGCGGGCTGTGGGTTGCCAAGAAGCTGAACGATCCGCCTCGAGTCCGGACAGCAGTTTGTCGGCGCGGTAACAACGTGTGCCAGCTTTGGCACTTAGTCTCGCCACGATTTTTCAAGTATGGGACGCTAAGCACTACCATTCGGTTGACGGTCCATAGAGGGGTCACAGGAAGATGACGAACAAGTCGCGCGGAGATCGAAGTTAACAAACAGTACGAAAGAGATCGGTGGCACGATTTGTGCGGACCCACGTCGTGTTGCCAAAAACTCGAACTAATTAGAAGGAGGGATCGGAAATGAATGAACAG
>DASTOD010000433.1:0-2035 GCA_035762645.1 Binatia bacterium
CCGGCGGCGGTCCGCACCGTTACGGACAATGCTTATGAGAAACTGCTCAAGCGCTACCGCCCCGAGCAACTCGCGCAAGCGAAGATCGGCTATGAAAAAGCCAACGAATTCATCCGGCGTTTCGTCGCGGCCGGCGGCATCTTGAAGGAAGGTTCGGACCCGCCGCGCGGCATGGCGGCTTTGCTAATGCATGAGGCGCTGGTAATGGATGTCGAGGCGGGCGTGCCGCCGATGACAGCGATCCAAGCAGCCACTCTCAATGTCGCCAGAACTTTCAAAAAGGACAAAGAGTACGGCAGCGTAGAACCAGGCAAGGTCGCGGACCTATCCATTATCGAGGGCGACCCTTTGCAAGACATCTGGAGTACGCAGAATGTCAAGATGGTCGTGATGGACGGAAAGGTTATCGATATCCAATTCCACAAATACAAGAATCCGATTCCGTCCTTCTATTCCTACCAGAGCTTGCCGCTCGACCTGGAAATCGCGCCGCTGTTTCTCGTCGAAGGATCTGGTCCGACCATATTGAAAGTGCGAGGCCGTGGTGGAATGTGGCCATTTCATCGCGTCCTGCTCAACGGCGAGCCGCTGCCAACGAGTTTTGTGTCGAAGGATGAGCTCAAGGCGATCATTCCACCCGAGGCGATCCCAAAAGCGGGTACGTATATCGTCACGCTCAAGTGCGAAGGAGAACCGTTTCCGGAATCCCATCGCGCCCATCTCGTAGTGGGCTTCAAATCCTGACCCCGGATTCACGGTGAAACAGCGATCTCGAAAAACAAGCAGCCTTATCCTAACTTACCGCGGCCAGAAAAAAAGCAACAAAAATAAGGTGAGTGAGAAGAGGAAGGCGTTGTTGTTATAGTTCAATCAAATTGGTGTGGAAACCGAGTCCGGAAGGATGGGCCGATAAATTGATTGCCGGGCGACAAACATTTGAAATTTGATTGAGGGAGAAATCAGTTCAATCCTGACTGTTTTCGTCCCCTAAAACTGATCTGAATAATCGTCTACTCAAAATAGATTCACTTGATGATCTTATCGGCTCGCGCCAGGACGCTCGGCGGAATGGTGAGACCGATCTGCTTCGCCGCTTTCATATTAATGATCAACTCGAACTTGGTCGGCTGCTCCACCGGCATTTCGGCCGGCTTTGCACCCTTCAGAATTTTGTCAACATAGGTAGCGGCGCGACGGAACAAGTCGGTAACGCTGGCGCCGTAAAACATCAGACCACCAGCATCCACATACTCCGGCTGCCCGTACATCGCTGGAAGACGGTTTTTGACCGCGAGATCGGCGATCTGTACTCGCTGGGAAACAACGATCGGCATCGTCGGTACGAGCACTGCGTCAGCATGCCTCTTGTTTGCCTCACGGAATGCGGTTTCAACATCCTTAGGACTGCGCGCGTCCAAAAAATGGATCTGTATTTTGAGCGCTTGCGCCGCGAGTTCCGTCTCTTTTCGCAATTGCATATAACTCGGCTCGTTGGAATTGCTTGGGACAACCACGCGCAACAGCTTGGGAATACTCTCCTTCAGAAGCTCCAGTTGTTTGCCGCTTAGTTCTGGCGCCAGAATGGACAGTCCGGTAATATTCCCGCCCGGGCGCGCCAGGCTCGCGACGAATCCGTTGCCAACCGGGTCGGTATCCTGTGCCATCACAATGGGAATAGTAGCCGTAGCTTCCTTGGCGGGGCGGGTGGCTGCTGAACCCCCGGTGAGGATAACGTCGACGTTCAGGCGCACCATCTCGGCCGCGAGCGCCGGGACGCGATCCAGTTTTCCGTCTGCATAACGATATTCAATGACAATGTTCTTGCCCTCCACGTAGCCAAGCTCATGCAGACCCTGCCGGAATGCATCAAGACGAGCCGGTATAGTGGCAGGAGAGGTCACACTGAGGACTCCGATCCGGGGGATTTTTTGCCGCTGCTGGGCCTCTGCCTTCGCCCCGCACGCCGTGAGCACCGCAACGATTGCAAAAAGCCCCGCCCATTTTAGATTTTGGATTGCCGATTTTGGATTCTCGG
>DASTOD010000434.1:0-6000 GCA_035762645.1 Binatia bacterium
TGTCGAATGCCGATTTGGCATCAAGGTCATCTTTGTTGATATCGCCCCAGTCCGCTCTCGAAGGTATCTTCATAAGCACCTAATAGTGAGTATGCGGATCTGTCTTTTGCGATATTAATATCGGCAAAGGCCGCCGGCAAGATGAGGGCCGATCCTTTAACCCTTGAGTCCTCGGCTGTGCTCGTCGAGTCTCTGGCGGGGTTCCACCGCAACCGGATTCACGAGGCCGGATTCGTAATCGCGTTCTTGGATGGATTCAATTTTTCGCCGTTTTGTTTTCTGGCAAAGTAATGGCAAAGCAGAAAAATTCAATTGTGTTTTCTAACAGTTAGAGATGCTACGAGAATCTCAAATCCTCGTGTCGTTCGGATTCGATGTGGGTCTTTTTAGCAAGAGAGCGATTCGGGCGCCTGTTTACATTTCCGCTATTATTCCACTCCGATTTCCCGATGACTGCGGAATTCTTGTGGATGTCGCCTCTATTGGTCGCGCGGTGGTCTCCAAGGGTGGGGAGGTACTCAAGTTTTCTTCTTCAGCACTGCCCTGATGCCGCCTTTTGGGTCCGGGACATCGCCAATATACCGTGGAATGAGGTGGACGTGAACATGCATCCGCGATTGGCCTGCTGCTTTTCCGACGTTGACTCCGATATTGTAACCGTCAGGTGAAAACTTCCTGTCAATAAACCGTTTTGCCTCGTTCATCAGTGAGAGGACGGCGTGCTGCTCGTCTGTCGTCATGTTAAAAAAACTCGCCACATGCCTCCGGGGAACAACAAGAACATGGCCGCGACTGAGCGAGTGATTGTCGTACCGCACGTAAGCAAGGTCGGCCTCTAGAACGACTTCATTCGGTGTACAAAGTTCACAAGCGCCGGAGCTGTCTGGCATGTGTCCTCCGCTAACTGAAAAGTCTACTGCCGAACGCCGAGCGGTTTACCACATTTCCTTTCCGTCGTACAAGAACGAAAGCGCTCGAAACATCTCAGCAACTCGTTAGTCTGCATTCTAACCACCTTAATACCTTCAGCCTAACCACTGAAGCCATTGGCCATGTGTCTCGCAATGTGCCAATCGCTTAACAGTCTTCACGCCATTAACAAACGAGGTGAGCTGTAAGTCTATCTCATTGCCGGTCTGACCTACTGTGGAAATCAAGAAGAGGTCCGATTTCTTCCCGTACTGAGTTATTAAGGAGGACAAGCGTTCCCGCGCTCTCTGAGAAAGAGACATCCAGACGCGCAAGATACACAAGGTACTATCTGGTGGAATCAAAGGTAAGATGTTCGGAAGAACTTCAACTACATCTCCAGCAACTAACGGAGGCCGATCTCTTTGAGCCACTTCAATAGCACGTTCAAGTAGCCGAACCCGTTGTTTGTGGTCTGGCCAAATTAGCGCACGCAACCACAGTCTAGAATCGGGATCGCGTACATCTATGGGATTGAGGTCTATCCCTAGCCGGTCTGACACTTGGGGGAGAACATTAGGAATCGGAGGCGACTGTTCACCATGCATTCCACATTCAATCTGAACTGGCGAGTCCTGGTCACCGCACGCCAAGGCTCCTCCGTACTTATATCCGTAACGATCCCACAGAAGCAGCAAACCCGCAGACGCACCTATCTCAATCAGGTACAGGGGTCGGCCATAGGACTGTTGGGAGACCACAGCAAAGATTGGCAGCAAACAAGCGCAGCGCCGGACCTCATTAGTTTGAACGAATTTGGAGGAGACAAGCTTGGAAATCTCGCCTTGGTGTTCAAAGCAAAACGAGCGGAAGCTTGGGTACGGATCCTCACGTCTTTCCGGCGCTCCAGACAGGCTCTCATAGAAACGAGAGACGGGATGCTTAACACCTTTTAACAGGAGGAAGTGGACCGCAGCGAAAAAGAGGTTGGGAACTCGCTCTCCTTTTCGGGCATGCGCAGCCAGGCTGAGAAGTTCTGGATCTTTAGCCATAGCCAGGGAGAGCCGCCAGCAAAAATCTTAGTTGAAAATTTTTTTAGCCGCGGTAGAAGTGTGGTCCCGTTGGCCAGCTCGTGAGAAAAGGGAAAGGTCTGTCGCGCAATGTGTGCAGATGAGCGCTAATGTTGATCTTCCGTTGGTTGCTCGGCGAGCCGTGAGTATCGGGACTCGCCAAGCAGGGCTTGCAGCTTCTCGCGCTGGTTAGGATTCAGCAAGGCTTTTCCCTGTTCGATAGCGCGGATGCGTTCAAGCCGCAGCTCGGTTTTGAGCCGTTCAATCTCCTGCAGCTTTGCTTTAACCTGCTCTAGATCCACAGGGTCGGCCTTCAAAAGGCGTTGCAAATCCATCTCGACGACACGGATATCGGCCTCAGAGCGGACTGCCTGACGCTGGTATTCATCTCGCAATCCTTCAAGATCTTGAACTTGCTGCGGTGAAAGGTCCAGTTGCTGCCGGTTTCTGAGCATTATTGTTATAAGCGGCCTCTCGACGGCTGTTTCTCGATCTACTATGTGCTCAGGGCTTGGCACGGTAAATCCGCTTATCAATCCGGGATGAGACCAGACGACTATCGAGGACGGGCTAACGCCGATGAACCTTTGACCAAAGAAAAAGCCGCTATGGAGGTGGTGGCGGGGAATGAGAACGTGATGATGGCGAAAATGATGATGCGGTACAACGACGCGTTTATTGTGGAAATGCTTGTGATGCCCGAAGTGATGAGGGTGGCCGCTACCGAAGTGGAAACGCACGCCATGACCGCCAAAAGATCCATGGAAACCGCCGGATCTCCTGAAGCTATGGGCGGATTTCGAGTGGCCAAAGTGCCGAGCTCCGCCGGCCGCGGAAATCTCTACGAAAAGAAACACCGAGAAGATGGAAGCGATTAGGACTACCGCTTTCCTTTTCATGCTTGGCATCCCTCGCGTTCTGTCTATCGCTAAATGATGCCTCTTTCAATATGAGCGTTGTTTAGGTCATAGATCCTCCACCAGGCCGCTTGTGCGGTGTTTACGACCGTGCTAGCGGAGAGGTTTAGGGGTCGTTATTCACCAGCTGGCATTTGAGCGAGGAGGGGGCTTTGTTGAGGAGCGCTCTTTTGTTTTAATCTGGTGCTAACGCAAATGTCGGATCCGAACCTGCAGAGGTGATCTATTTATGATCAACCGACGATCATATTGCCTTATCACCGGCATCATCTTTATTTTGATTGCCTTGCTTCACCTGCTTAGGATCGTTTACGAGTGGAGAGTTGTTATCGTAGGGCTGGCGGTACCCGAGTGGGCCAGCTGGGTCACGCTAATTGTCGCCGGTTACCTTGGGTTTGAGGGAATTCGGCTCGCCAGAAGCGGTTGGCTGATTCCATAATCATTCAGAGCCAAAGCAGCCTTACGCTCAAGATTCCGAGGAACAGTCAGATCCAAGCGGCGTCACTTTGCCACAACTTTGCCAGAACCATTTGGCTCTATCTGTTGTGAACGGCAAATTGCGGGATCCCCTCCTGTTATAATGATATCAACCTTGAGACGCACCAGATCGGCCGCAAGCTCAGGGACCCGATCGACCCTTCCTTCGCCATATCGGTACTCGATGGCGATGTTCTGGCCTTCTATGTAGCCAAGCTCGCGCAGAGCCAGCCGAATTGCCTCGGCGCGGGTGGACGGACTCAGAGGAAGGCGAGAGCGCCGATAGATACCCTATCCGAGGGACTTTTCTTCGGCTGCTGCGCCTGGGCGGCAGGGCGCTCAGGATGTGGCGATGCTCCAACACGAGACAGCGGCCGCCCGCAATAACGAAGCACACTCGTTCGCTTAAGACAACTTCCACCAGATAAACAGCGCGGCCGCAGCAGGAGCGGCGAATATCAATAGAAAAATCGGAAGCTCCTCGGCGACCGAATACCCGGCGCGGGTACCCATCCACATGTTGACCAGGGCGACGACAAACCAGATTGGAATGAAGACTTTGGCGGCTCTGACCATAGCGCTGGTGCCGGTGCCACCAATCCACCGCGCTGCAAGAAGGGAGAGACCGATCAGGATGAATCCCCCCACTATGATCAGGGTCGTGCGCATCTCAGTTCTCCGTTGAGCGAAATGAACCGTCTATTCGTGACGCTCAATTATTGAGTCTCTCGTTCCATGTAGTACCGGCTCACTTCGGTAGAGCGAGAAGACGGCTCTTATAACTGTGCGAATGAGTTGTAAATCCTCCCCTCGATCGTACCAGACTTAAAGACTATTTCCGTGTACTCGATTCGATATTTTGCGGCGGGTTATCAAGCGTCCGGGCTCCCCTGGCCGGACGCTGTGACTCGCCGATGATCGCTCGAAGTCGGTGCCAGATCTGGTCTCCGATGGCAGATGAGAACTGATCCATTCGAGGAGCCAGGGAGTTACGGACCGATTCGTCGCATTTTCTCCTCCCATCTGCGATCAGCCGCTCGTAGCGACTGTTCCAAAGACCGAGCTTTAAAGCGGCAGCCGGAAGAGGTACGTCTTTGGCACCCTGGCGAAGTCTCTCGCGACCGAGAGTGAGCACTCCGAAGGTTGCCACCAACCCTCCGATGGCGCCTATAACCCATCCAACCGGCCCTGATTCCACAACTCCGACCAAAAGGGCGACGCCGAGCGCCTCGCCAAACCCGCCGCTAATCGTCCCAATGGCTATACCTACGGACCCTGAGACGACACTTGTCACTAAGCTCGTGAGATCACCGCTGACCCGATCTCCGGCGTGAGTAACGGCAAATGACGCCGCACTGAGCTGTCCGAAGAGTCCATTCGCCGGTTGGGTATCGATCCTCTCGCTTTCCCCAAGCAGCTCTTTAACTCGGTCCGAAACTCTGCGTTCGAGCTCGTGGCCGGTTTTGGCTATTTGCGCTTGCAGTTCGGGACCGAACGATTGGCACTCACGCCGCAAGTCATCCTCGAGTTGACGCAAGGTCCCGCCGGTCTCGCGAAACTTCCTCAGGCGTGGAGCGATACGGTCATCGTATAGCTCGCTGCAGACAAACTTGGCGAAGTCATCGCTGACCTTGAGACATTCATTGCGTATCTCGCCGCGTACCCTCGCCTCCAGTTCCTTAGGCCGCACGTTGTGGGCTTTCTCCAAAACATCTGCATAGTAATCGGCGCGGAGATCGAGTTGGACATTGCGGCGCTGTCGACCGAGCTGGCTCGTTACGGCCAAGGCTAGAAACCCGCGCGGTATGACGATGAAAAGTAATGCCGACACGGCATAGAGGTGAATCCACGAAGCAGCATAATCTCCGTCCGGACCAAAAAGCGCGGCAACGGACTCGCCGGTGGGGAGTGGCTGGCCGATAACTATGGCGGCAGGACCCAAAAGGTATCGTAATATTATCACCACGGTCTCGGGATCCTTCACGAAGGTGCTCTGCCAAACGACGTTGTAATCGAAGAATAATCCTCGAACGTACATACCGACTATGGCACCTATCGCAATGCCAATGGCCGAGAGATGCAGTGTTCGGCGGAGCCATAGGCGCACAATCGGCCGCATCACGGGCCACCAAAGCTCCGCGAACCTCTGAGCAACTTCACGACGACCCACGGCGCCTTGACGCATCTCGTCTACACCAGCTTTAACGCTGAGTAACCACGATAGCGCCGGACCAAGAATGATCCGTTCAACGACGCCCGGTCGATAACCTGGAACATTAGAAGCGTGATGTTGAGGACGCACCGCAGAGCTTCCCGCATCGGGAGTTTCCGCCGGGTGAGCAAATGCCGACCTGATAGCTAAAACACCATAGAATAGAAGATTCCACCCGATCAGAATTACCATCGGATTCCAGATGACGTGGATCTTAGTGCTCGGGCCGAGATAATTCGACGCAAGACCACCAGCCATTGCCAAACCGATGAAGAACCATGTGCTTGCCCTCACCCGTAACCGGGATAGCACCGCCGTGTAGGGACCCAGACAATGGTCGAGAAGATAGCGAGCGCGCCGAGCGATCCACGGTGCACTCTCTGCCGGGTCACCGGCCGCAATATGCGCATCCACC
>DASTOD010000435.1:0-2352 GCA_035762645.1 Binatia bacterium
CGATATTGGTCGATGCCGATACCGGATATGGGAACGCGATGGGCGTCTTGAGGACGGTTCGCGAACTCGAACGGGCCGGTGCGGCGGGCATCATCATTGAAGACCAGATCGACTATAAGAAGTGCGCGATGATCCAGACAGCGCATCCGGTAGTTCCTGCTGAAGATCACGCCGCGAAAATCCGCGCGGCATGCTTGGCACGGTCGGATCCGGACTTTGTCATCGTTGCGAGAACTGACGCCGCGGCCGATCTCGGCTTGGATGAGGCCGTCCGCCGGGGATTTCTGTACGCTGAAGCCGGCGCGGATATGCTCAATATTCAAATCCCCGGCACTGCCGACGAGGTCGAGCGCATCGGCAAGGCCAAGCTGCCGGTGCCCCTAATAGCGAGCATGGATGAAGGCAAGAAACTTTCGCTCAACGATTTGTCCTTCCTGGCGTCGGCGGGGTACAAAATCGCTTCGTTTCCCGGTCTTATCCGTTACTCCGTCGTGCGAGCGGTGCGTGAGAATCTCGCCTACCTCATGGAGCACAAGTCCACTGTCGGGATCAGGGATCGATTGGCTAGCGTAGAGGAATATTTTGCGGCGGTAGACTTGGACCGC
This sequence comes from Binatia bacterium, assembly GCA_035762645.1. Taxonomy (GTDB): domain Bacteria; phylum Desulfobacterota; class Binatia; order UBA9968; family UBA9968; genus DASTOD01. The sequence goes on from DASTOD010000435.1 coordinate 606, forward strand.
TACCTTGATCTTGAAAAGGACTTGCTGCGCCCATTCAGCGGAGGCAAAAGCAGCGCCAGCGCCGAATGAACCGCCGATGGATTTATCCTTGCTGGTAGGCTTGCTTTAATTTATCGATGTCGAGCTTTTTCATTTGCAGCATCGCCTTCATCACTCTTTCCGACTTCTTAGTGTCCTTGTCCTGCAACATCTCGCCCAATACCGTGGGAACGATCTGCCAGGACACTCCGTATTTGTCCTTCAGCCAGCCGCATTGCTGGGCTCTCTCATCTCCACCTTGCGAAAGTTTCTCCCAATAATAGTCCACTTCGTTTTGAGACTCGCAACGAACTTGGAATGATACGGCCTCATTGAATTTGAACGCCGGACCGCCGTTGAGCGCCGTAAATGTCTGCCCGTTGAGTTCAAATTCCACCGTCAACACGGTTCCCTCCGGTTTTCCGTGGATTTCATAGCCCTCTTTTCCGTACCGCGATATCTTCCCGATCTGCGAATTCTTGAACACGGAAGTATAAAATTTCGCCGCCTCCTCGGCGTTGCTATCGAACCACAAACATGGGGTGATTGTTTGCATATCGTTTTCCTTTCATTTAGTTCTTGGTCCCACGCCGCCGCTCGCTTTCGCGGATCATTTCAGTCAAGTTATCCAGCGGGCGAATTTCGATGGACCCGCTTTTTACAGCCGGATGCTTCGACATCAGCTCGATAGCGTGGTTCAGGTCCCTGGCTTCGAACAAGCCAAATCCACCCAACTGTTCCTTCGTCTCGGCATACGGGCCATCGGTGATGGACACCTTGCCGTTCTTCCATCGCAGCGTGATGGCATTGCGAGCGCTCTGCAAAGCTTCCCCACTAACAATGTGACCGTTCTTCCGCAGTAGGTCATCGTAAGCGAAGCACTCGTCCATAAAAGCCTGCTGCTCTCTTTCGGACATCGCCTCCCATTTCTTCTCGTCGAAGTATCCAAGACAGATGTATTTCACAGTTCCTCGGAATTTCAGGATTTTTGCACTAAGCCGTGTGAATTTATGTCTTCAAGCGGAATCCAAATCTCCATTCCTCCCATGCCGGTTTGAGGATTGAACTCTTCGGTGTAGCGCTCGAAGGAGGGGGCCCTCGCTATCTTTAGCCCCGCTTGGGGCACCCAGTCGTTCCATATCTTGTCGATTGTACGGCCAATGACAGACACATGGTCCCGGTGCGTGAAGACCGCATATTCGCGGGCCGGGAGTCGTACGGTCGCGAATTCAGCCGGAAGCCTCGCGGTATCCGTCACTTCGACACCCGAGAGGTATTCGAATCCACGCCCCGGTGATACGTTCCAACAAACGCCGTAGGAGACTTGCCCTATCTGTCCGGGGACCTTGCCGATATTCGGGGCGAACCGTTCCCATTGTAGAGGAATCCTACCGCGCGATTCGAACGTGTATCTCTCATTCAAACCCGCGAGAACGATCGCCTTGCCATGCTCAAACCGGGGTGCTCCGAGCCCCAGCGTCTGAGCGCGAATGCTGGCTTCTTGCCTGCGCAGTTCCGGCGTAAAGTCGGCGCCAAAATCCTCCGCCTCGAACACTTGGCGAATCTCGACCTCGCCTTCCTCGTTGTACGGATTGGGGCAGCGCTTGACCCACTCGATCGCCTCTTCCTTCGACTTGCACTGCCACAGCCAGTAGCCGGCGATCAGTTCTTTGGTCTCGGCGAAGGGCCCGTCGATCACGGTGCGCCGGCCGCCGGAGAACCTGACACG
>DASTOD010000436.1:0-12109 GCA_035762645.1 Binatia bacterium
GGCCCGAAGTTGGCTTCCGGTCCAACCTTGAGGATGTAAGAGACCCTCGCTTCATGCCGGTCGAGAATGACTTGAGCTTTTCGTTGGATCTCGACGAGAGCCCGGCCTTTGTCGTAAAAAAACTCTTTGATCTTAGATTCCGTTTGCTGATAGGCCTCCACGGCGAAAATTTGCCCTTCGCGCAACGGAAGCTTGCGAAGTTGAGCTTCCAGTTCCGATTTCAGTTCGGGTGCGTCGAGTATTTCAATGGAGACCTGCGCCACTTTGATGGGGGCGCCCTCGCTGATGCGAATCTCGGCGCTTACCAGGCCTTCATCGGTATCGACTTCCAAATCATGACTCACTTCGGTCTCGTAATAGCCTCTGTCCTGGTAGAACTGGACCAACCGTTGAAGGTCCGAAGTGAAAACGGCCGGGTCGAAAAGTGGTCGAGCTTGCCATGGAGCATACCAGGGACGCGTTTTTGTCGATAAGACTTCTGCCAATTCGGAAGAGTCGATCTGATCGTTGCCCGATATTTTTAGATCTTTAATTCGCCATTGTCTGCTGGGGTCCAGCTCCTCCACAGGCGCAGCTAGCAAAGGAGAGCAGTAGAAGAGGAGGCAAATGCAAAGAGCCGCGAGTCGGCCGTACCCTGATCGAAGCACTACCCAACTCGAGAGATGCAAAGAAATCACGACGAGACGATAAGACCATTCTCAAGCGGCCAGTGCAAACTGCCAACGCGACGGCCGTCGATTCGAGACCCATCAGCAAGAAAAAGCCAATCGGTTAGCGCTTGGTTTTGGATCTGCGCCTATAATTCTTCCTCCTCTCCAAGGGAGCCGCCCGCCAGAGCGTCGTATTTGACCGGCAATCGCTCGTCTTCATCTTCGAGGGCACCCGATCGTCTCTTCTCGATAGCTTTAGCACAGTCGATACAGAGGGTCGCTGTTGGCAATGCCCGCAGACGGGCCAGGCCGATCTCTTCGGCGCATCTCCGGCACAGCCCGTAGGTGCCTGCCGCGACGCGTTCCAGCGCCGTTTCTATTTCGCGAATCATCGTCTGGCCGCGTTGGTTGAGCTGACTTCGCAATCGGGTGATGCGGTCAATTTGCGCGCTTTCTTCCATCTCGCTGCCGCGCTCGCCAGCGAGGATTGTCGTTCCCCAATTTTCCGACACGCCCTCCAGTAAGGACGACCGCCGTCGGCAGAGTTGAGCGGCGAGTTCTTCGATTATCCGGCTGTCCATACGTTGTCTCCTTTGTTGGTGCCGTCTGTTCGACGTTCACGATGTTGTGCCTGTGTGGGTAGGCAAACAAAATGCCAGGAGCGGCGGCTGGCAATTTGGCCAACAGCGCGTCTTTTGAGCCGTAGTTGTGTTGCCGATGGGACACCGTGCGCCCGGTACCTCGCACATATGAGACATTCGTTCAGGCTCCCCCTGCCGCCGGGTTGGCGCTTGCAGTAGGGGCAACGGACCCTCTCCTTCTGCCTGAGCAGGGGGCGATGAAAGAGGGGGGTATGGCACAACGTTTGCGCCCCCTAACTGTGGGGAGGATCGCAATGAAAACAGCCGCAGGAATTTTTACTTCCATGCAAGACGCTGAAAGAGCCGTCGAGAAGTTGGGAGTTGCGGGATTCCGCGAGTCGGATATCGTGCTTCTGGTACCGGGATCGCCGCAACAACAACTCGCTTCGGTCCCGACCGAAGAAGCAGAGCAACCCGGAATGGGAAAAGCCATAGGCAGCGTGGTCGGGGGCGCTGTCGGACTCGCTGCCGGTGCCGCGATGGCAACTTTGTTTTTACCCGGCGTCGGACCCGTTATCGCTGTTGGACTCGGAGCGGGAGGGTTAGGCGTCGGTGGCGCGTTGGCCGGCGCCGCTTCAGGTGACGCTCTGGAGAATCTACTTGTCCGGGGACTGCCGAAGGACGAAATATTCTTGTATGAAGACGCTTTGCGGCAGGGGCGCGCGGTCGTGATCGTTCTTTGCCCCGACGATGAACACGTCGATCAAAGCCGCAACATCATGGCCACCGCCGGCGCTGAAAGCATCGATGCGGCCCGTGAAAATTGGTGGATCGGTCTTCGGGACGTTGAAGCCGCGCAGTACGCCGCGCCGGCGACGTTTGAAAAGGACGAGCAGCTTTATCGATCCGGCTTCGAAGCCGCTCTGCACCCGGAATTTCGCGGCAAAAGTCCGGACGAAACGGCGGACGCCTTACAGCGACGCTTTCCGAAGCTGTGCAACGAAGAACCCTTTCGGCGTGGCTACCTTAGAGGTCAGAGTTACGCGTCAAGTTTTCGAGACAATCAAAAACCCTGGGCAGCAAAGCGCTGAACCGCGAAATTGCTCAAACGTTGACCCTCAGACGTATGTCCCGGCAAGAAGATAACGAAGACCTCAATGTGGCGAACTTGACGGAATCCAAGTCCCAGCGCTCGACTGCGTCTGGGCTGCCGCAGACGGAATCGGAGTACGCTATCGACGCGCGCTGCTTCATCGATTCTCGCTTTGCCTGTGTGGAACCGGATCCGCGAAATCCCGGCAGATCTTCCATTCGAGCGGAGAACTGTTTGTTTGCCGCATTTGGCCGAGAGCTCCCTCCGGTCGGTGTGCCGATCATCAAGATACTGGGGGAAATGCAGGCGGCGCTCCTGGCCGCATGTTCGGAACTGAAGCTCGGCTTTCCCGATGAGGACTCCCTCCAATGGGCATGGGACCAATGGTATGAATTTATGGTTGCGGTAGCGCTCTGGAATGCCAACGCCAATTCCCTGAATCGCCGGCCCGCATGTTGGCTGCGGCTGCCTGGAACGAGCAAACTCTATTTTGCCCAACTTCTGGAGCCCAAGGCACGCGAAAGAATCGCCGCCCTCGAGCGCCGTCTCAGGGAGCAAGGAGCCATCTTAGCGCTACCCAATCCTAATCTCATCTGCCTTCGAGCCGGCCCTGACCACCAGCTGCCGGCGGCGGTCTATAAATCTATAGACGCCTACTCTCGCGAAGCCTATGAGACAGTGATGCAGTCCTACCATTCGGTGCTCGGCGCCTGCGATTATAGAGAGATCCGAACATGCGTCGGCCTCAAAACTTTTTCCAGGCTCGATCGCCATCCGTGGATTCCCCACGAGGCCGATATCCTAAAATCCGCTTTCGCCTACTTGCACCAGCAGGCTGAAGACCGCATCCCCTCTACGCGATACTTCGCGATAACCTCGTTCGAGCCGTCCAAGTCCGATGAGTATGCTTATGCCGCTGTGGCCTGCCGGTCGGTTTTAGACGAAACGATTCCTGCGGAGCGGGCGGTCGATGGTTTGCTGTACCTGCAAAACCTTTCCGAGATCGCCGATCAGCTGCCGTCAATCGTCGCCTAGCCCGGTCGTGTCCCGCCTTTGCTACATCTCTATTCGTCGCGCGTCTTAGTCCTGATACAGGCGGTGGAGTCCTAAAGACAACCAACGACAACTTGAGAAATCTAAATCCCTCCGGCCTCTGGTACCCCCATTGCTTCGCTCTCGGCCGAGGCCAAGCGATTCACTTTAATTTCTTTTCGTCACCTTGGCGCGAAAGTATTTAAGGGGGAAAGTTTATGCAACAAGCTCTGAAGATCACAACTGCCGAGAACTACCCTGCGGCCCCGCTGCGCGGAACTGTGGGAGTCGATTTATGGATCGTCCTGGAATCGGCGCTGGACGAATGGCGCTCGCGCTTTCGGCAGAACCGGATCATCTTAGAAGAACACCTCCATCCATCGATCGGCGACGCGGCTTGCCGAGATCCCTTTTTGCTGAAAGCTGCGCTTGGACACCTGTTACGGAACGCCTTGGAGGCAACGCGGCCGCATGGTCGGGTGGGCTTCTACGCCCGGAGGAATGAAGAAGATCGGATCGAGATTGGCATCGTCGACTCGGGGTCGGGGATCGACCCGCATCATCTCGGCAGGATTCTATTACCCTTGTTCTCGACTAAGGAAGGACATGCCGGATTAGGGCTAAACGTCGCCTCGGATTATCTCGCCCAATATGGCGCGACATTGCGCATCGAGAGCGTCTTGGGGGAAGGAACAACGGCAGAAATCGTGTTACCGGCGTACACCGAATAAGATTAGCGGACGTGACCTCGGCAGACTTCTACCGAGCGAATTAATCACCCTCCATACCCCCCCACCTCTCTCCTCCGCGCCGCGGGGGCAGGATGAAGGAGGGGGTGCATCCGTTTACACAGAACACTGTATTCTTTGCCGCGCGTATGGAAGGCGATTGATGCTTCGACGTCCGACTCGATCGTATATGCGTAGCGCCGGCGATGGGTTCGCCTCTGGCTTGACTGGGCCAGCCGGCGGATCGATCAAGCTGCTCAAGCAGCGTCGGACATACACCGGATTGAGATTAAGCACCTGGCAAATATTTTCGAAGGAAAACGGCCAGTCGCTGTCGGTATCTAAAAACCATTCTCTGGTCTCGTCGTAAACGTGCCGGCCCGAGCGGCTGCGCGCAAACCTGTGCTTGGCAAGACAAGCAATGGCGTCATTGAGCACTGCGGCCATGAGTTCCTTCTCCGGCGCTTCGAAGAATCGCGGCCGCAAATAATCTTCGTAGTCTTGTGACACGCGCAAACTGCCGGCCTGAAACAGCGAGTCACCCGAATCTGGCATTTCATGCTGCAATATAAACATAGCTCGATCCTTTTTTAGAAGCTGCCTCCGGCTTCCCAGCCGGTATCATTACGGTTTCGGCGCCGTGACGTTGCCCCATCGACTGAGCGGGTAATAAGAGACGGCGAACAGGGCCACCGCACTGGCGATCGTAGCTGGACCTAATGCCTTCATGAAGCAACACCTCCGGGAGAATGGCTAGCGCTCCAATGAGCAAACGATATACCATTAGATGAATAGTTTTGCCGGAATCTAAGTAGCCGAGTTCGCAGGTGATTCGGTTTAGTGACGCCTGGAATGTCTCAACTATGAACCATCAGGAACCCGAGATTTGTGCTGAATTTGGGACAGACCTTAGAGAAAAAAATTAATACCGATGCACCCAGCGAGTGACGGGGCGCTGAAGGCGATCTGGCTCAGTGTCGATCTACCGTCTTGGGGTCTTCTCCTCGACCCAGTCCATATCGCGGAGCTATCTCGCGACCGGTTTGCCCGTCATTGCGCTTGGCGTTACGGTGCTGCACATAGGAGATCAGTAGAGGTAACGCTTGACGCGCCAGGATCCTGACCGCTGCAACTCCGACTCCAATGGTCGCCCCTTTTAGCATCCTGCGTGGCATTGACGGCCGTCCATTCCACTCACCAGACACTGAGTAGACAGGGTGGGGCGCCGACGACACGGAGTTTCGAGCCGGTGATCGGTAGTGTCGTCGCGAACGGCGCTCACTCAGCATCCGACCTATCGCGTAACCGCCCCACAACGACAGTCCGAGCATTTTCCACGGCCGGCGGTTTACCTGATAAGAGATGTCCGTCGCGTGCGCAATCGTGCTTTTGACGCTTCGGACTCTAACATGAGCACGCCGTTCGAGCTCTTCCAACTTATCGCTCAATGCTGCTCGTGTCCGCTCACGTTCTGCCAAGATTTGTTGATTCTTGAGCTCATCCATAGCCAATCCTCCCTAACGGCTTCCCTGGCACGCTGCGGGGACATATCCATCCTCGCTGCCCGACTCCGAGCGATCATCAGAATAGCCACACCGGCCGCGATTATCGCCGCTCCTACGATCCCGTAGCCGGCCCAAAGCGGAATCGCCGTCGTCGCGCTAATGAAATGCGCCAGCGCAATGATGAGCATCAGAAACCCGATGGCGGCGAGGAATGCGCCGATTGCGAGCAAAGCGACTAACGACTTAGCACGGCTTGCTCCTTCCCGAATTTCGAGCTGTGCGATCGCCAAGTCCTGCGCAAATAATTTCCCGATATCGGAAAGAAGACCGCTGATGAGCGCTCCCGTGACCTGTGACGAATTATCGGCTCGAGAATTCATCGAAGCCTCCCTCCCCTGCGCCAGGCGACCAACATACCAACCCCTATTCCAACTAAAATAGATTGCCTCGGATAACGCCGAATCACCGCGGCCATATCGTCCGCGAGATCTTTTAAAGTATTCTCTTCACAGTAGACTTGAATGCCGCCGGCCGCCTCTGCCGTTTTCTGTTTAACTTGGCTGGCGGCTTCAGTAGTCTTGCGCAACGCTTCCCGCGACGAGATGCCCCGTATCGACCGGACGAACGAACCGACGGTGTCTTTGATCGCCCGGGCCGCGTCGTCTACTGTGTCGCGAAATCTGGCCCCATCCGCTGTGACGCTTTGCCGCGCGCCGGTTGAAATGCCAACGGCGTTATCATTCATCGTGTCCTCCCATGTTTTTTCTCCGTGATACTGCTGCTGGTTGGACGCAACAGCTATGCCAGCTGCTCATCTTCGACTTAGCCGACGAACGGATTTGTTGTCTCGCCGTTGAGAAGCAAAGTCGTCGTAAATCCCGCGCCTGGGACGTTTTTCACGGACTTTAACGCTCGTTTGAAAATCCTACAGATAACGTTCGTTGGAAAACCCTACAGAATTTATTGCCCGACGTAGTCAGCAAATACTGCTGGCATGTCTGTTGCTCTCAATTCCAGTTGGGCGACATGCAGAGTTTGTAGAAAGGAGGATACTTATATGCTGAATTGGTCGCTGACCTTTCTAGTCATCGGCATCATCGCCGCGATACTGGGCTTCACGGGATTGGCTGGCGCCGCGACACAAATCGCCTGGATTTTGTTCGTCGTGTTCCTAGTCTTATTTCTCGTCGGCCTCTTCATGGGCCGCGGCAGAACATTATGAGGATAGACCGCGGTGGATGAGGGGCAGAATTTTCACAGGAGGTTCACTTATGAAAGCGCGTATCAGGGTGGTCACGCTATTACTAGGCGCGGTAACGCTCTCGGTTCCCGCTTACGTGGCTGCCCAAGGAGCGGATCGACCGAGAGATAAAGATCGATTGGAGTCTCCCAAAGACATAGGCGACTCCAATCGCTATAGCGATCGGGATCGCGAGAGGTCTTCTCGCGATGAAAAAAAGGCGCTTGAGCAGGCCCTCAAAACCGGTGAATCGAAGGATTCTTATCGCCGCCAGTTGGAAAAGATGGGCTGGCAAATTACCTCTATAAATTATGACAAGCCCGATTATGTGGAGTACGAAATTGTGAAAGGCAACTCGACTTACGAAGTGCAAATTGACTTCGACAAAAACAGCAACAAAGCCAAACAAGTCGACGTTAGCGCGAATGCTTGGAAAGCCGAGGCGACGCAGCGCGCCTTGAAAGGCGAGAAAGTCGAAGGCTCAAAGAAGGCGGCGGCCAATGGCAGCCGCTACAGCGACCGCGATCGAATGAAGTCTGCCAGGAACGAGGAGCAAAAACTCGAGCAGGCTTTGAAACGCGGTCAGGACAAGGATTTCTATCGCCGCGAGCTGGAAAAGATGGGCTGGCAAATTACCTCCGTAAATTATGACAAGCCGGACTACGTGGAATACGAAATCGTGAAAGGCAACTCGAGTTACGAAGTGCAAATCGATTTCGACAAAGACAGCCGGAAGGCTACCAAAGTGGACGTGGCCGTCAATGCATGGAAGGCCGAGGCGACAGAAAGGGCTTTAGATCGGCGTAAACAGGAACAGGCACGGCGTTAAGGGTGTCGTGAGCAGGCAATCGTCGGCGTTGCGCCCGGGAACCCGCACCGTCTGAGCGGGCGCAACGCCTCAATGAGACAACCGGACCGGGAGTATGAGAGGTCGATACCGGAGGATTGCAAATGAAACCAGCAACAATCGTTGGCATCGTGCTCATTGTTCTGGCAGTCATAGCGTTTGCTTACCAGGGGATCACTTACACTACTCGCGAAAAGGTGCTGGACCTCGGTCCCATTGAAGCGACGGCCGAGAAGCAGAAAACGATCCCTATCCCGCCAATCGTCGGGGCGGTGGCCTTGATCGGAGGTGTGGTCTTGGTTTTCGCGGGCGCAAAACGCTAACGACGACCAAACTCAATTGTGAAAGAGTGAAAAAAAGGAGGAGAGCTATGAACTGGGACCAAATTTCGGGCCAGTGGAAACAACTCAAAGGGAAGGCGAAACAGAAGTGGGGCAAGCTAACGGACGATGAAATCGATGTCGTCCAAGGGAAGCGAGAACAACTGGTGGGAAAGATTCAGCAGCGTTATGGCATAGCGAAAGATCAGGCGGAAAGAGAAGTCGATGAATGGGCGAAGGAGTTCTAGGGGCCGAAGGAGAGGAAATTAAAAATTAAACATCCATTGCGAACGATCAAAATGAGCCACGGGAGAAATGAAAGATGAGCACCCTGTTGATCATAATCTTGATCCTCTTGCTTATAGGCGCCCTACCTACCTGGCCCTACAGCTCCGGCTGGGGATATTATCCGAGCGGCGGGCTGGGTTTGATCCTATTGATTCTGATCATTCTCGCTTTGGCCGGGCGGCTCTAACGCGCCGCCCGCGCCTTGTTTTCTGATCGCCAAGACAAAGACCCAAAAGAATCAACGGGGCAAATCTATCCACTACCAGACTGAGCATTTCAACCTCTCTCCGTTCGTCCCTTCGATAAATTCAGGCTGGCCCTGAGCTTAGCCTGTCCTGAGCGACTGTCGAAGGGTCGAAGGACGCCCCGAGAGTTTTTCAGCAGCCTGCTGGTGTGGTGAATTTGAAGTTCGTTGAATAATTCGACCGTCATTCCGGGCAAGCTGGCTATAGCTAGCGCGACCCGGAATCCAGGAAAATCAAAGAGTTCTGGATACCCGCTTCCGCGGGTATGACGGGGGGAGCCGAGGATTTATTTTAGGAACTTTAGTTCCAGGACACTAGAGCGTGATCCGTTAAAGACGATTCATGATCCGGGTTTTATCCGACTCTTGATCCTGAACGCGGCGTAGCCCCTGGTGATGACCCCTGTGGGACCAAAACCGGTGAAAGCCAGACTCCAGCAAACCAAGCCAGCGGAGGCCCGCCCCGACATCCGGCAGTTTATGGAATTGTTTCAGGGACCGCTTGATGTCCGCTCGGTGGCGCTGACGGGAATTTTTCTGCTCTTGTGCCTATACACGCTGTACTTTGCCCGGGATGTTTTTCTGCCGGTCGTCTTGGCCTATATCTTGAGTTCTCTTCTGGCTCCGGCTGTCCGTTGGTTAAAGCGAATTCATATTGCCGAACTCGCAGGCGCAGGGCTGGTCCTATCGGTGGTGCTCGGGTTAAGCGCCTACGGGGTGTACCGCTTGTCCGATCCTGCGATGGAATGGGTTCAGGAAGCCCCTCAAACTCTCGCCAAGGTGCGCGCCAAACTGCGCGGGCTCGCCGGCCCGGTCGAACAGGCCAAAGAAACGACCAAAGAACTCGAGAAGATGACCTGGGGCGCCACCCAGCAAGATAACGAAACGGTCGAAGTCAAAAAGCCAGGGCTCGGAGAATATATTTTTAGCGGGACGCAGACGCTGATCTTTACCGTCGGCGTCACGATCGTTCTGCTCTATTTCTTGCTCGCTTCCGGGGACCTTTTTCTGTTGAAGCTCGTCAAAGTCTTGCCGACCCTCGAAGACAAAAAGCGCGCCGTCGAAATCTGTCGTGAGATTGAACGGGATATCTCTAAATACCTGTGGACCGTAACGCTGGTCAACGCCGGCTTAGGAATAGCCGTTGGCCTAACGATGTATTTTTTAGGCATGCCTAATCCCGCCCTGTGGGGGGTGATGGCCGCCTTCCTCAATTATATTCCTTACCTTGGGGCTCTAATCGGAATTGTTGTTATCGCCATTGCGGCCACTCTGACGTTCGACGACCCCGTGCTCATCTTAGCCGCGCCGTCGGCTTATTTTCTCTGGCAAATCATCGAAAGCTATTTCATCACTCCGCTGGCGTTGGGCCGGAGTCTCGCCCTTAACCCGGTCATTATCTTTGTCTGGCTCATATTTTGGGGCTGGATTTGGGGCGTCGCCGGTGCCCTGCTCGCCGTGCCGCTTCTCGCGATGCTGAAAATCATCTGTCACCATTTTGACGCGTTCGCGCCGCTGGCGGAATTTCTTGGCGGCGAGCAGTGAGGGTGTGAGGCGTGAGACGCGAAACCTGGAAGATGGGCCGCTAAGGCGGAGATCCGAAATCCCCTGACGCCTCACGCCTAACGGTTTTTGACACCCCGCAGATGCGGGTTGCGAGACCTAAACAGTCCCGCTAAGCTAATTCACACTGTTCATTCGGAGAAGGAAGGTGCCCGGTGGTGCCGCTGGTCTTCAAAACCAGTCTGGGAGTCGTGAAGATTCCCGGAGGGTTCGACTCCCTCCCTTCTCCGCCACCGCTCGTCTATTCACTCCCGGCTTGATCGAGCAACTGAGATGAAGCGCGCGTCGGCTCGCGCGCCGCACCTGTGGGCGTCGTAGAGTCGTTTGCGGCTCTGCCCTGATAGGATTTTTTATCCAGGCCGAGCAGGCGCATCTTTCGGTAGAGAGATTTGACATCGATGCCGCAGCTTTTTGCCGTCAGCCCCACTTTTCCGCCAAAGGCTTCGAGTTTGCGCGCCAAATAGGCCTTCTCCTGTTGCTGCATCCATCGGCGTAGGCTCATATGCGGAGCCCCGTCATCCCAATTGAACGTGCGAGACAGCTCTGTGCCCGGCAGCTCTATCTCTTCGATGATGTGGCCCTTGGTCATGACGATGGCTCGTTCGAGAACGTTATGAAGCTCGCGGATGTTACCCGGCCAGTGAAATTGCATCAGACGCGCCATGGCGGATTTTGAAATTTCAGCAATTCGTCGTTCCTTCGCAAGTGGGTGCTGATGCAAAAAATCATGAACCAGTAGCGGGATGTCATCCAAACGCTGCCGCAGCGGTATCAGATGAATAGAAATGACGTTGATGCGGTAATAAAAATCGCTTCTCATGCGTCCTTCCGCGACCAAGTCTTTTAGAGGGATGTTACTCGCGGCAATCACCCGCATATCGATCTGTATACGTCGACTCCCGCCGAGGCGCTCCACCTTTTGACTCTGCAGGACCAAGAGTAGCTTGGATTGCATGCTAAGCGGCATGCTTTCGATCTCATCGAGAAACAGCGTACCGCCCTGAGCCAGTTCAATCTTGCCGGGCCTGGCCCGATTGGCGCCGGTAAACGCTCCTTGCTCGTAGCCGAACAGCTCGCTTTCAAGCAGGGATTCGGGCACGCCGGCGCAGTTGATGGGGACAAAAGGGGCTTCCTTACGGCGGCTTTGATGGTGGATAGCGCTGGCCACCAGTTCTTTGCCCGTCCCGGTCTCGCCCTCCACCACCACGGTTGAATTAGTATCGGCTACGGTTCGAATGATTTCGAAGACCCGGTGCATCTCGGGCGTTTTGCTCAGCATGCCGCCTAACTCGTACTGACCCTTGATTTGTTCCCGGAAACGCCGGATTTCCATGAATACGCGGGCCTTTTCCACCACGTTGCGGATCGATTCGTGAATCGCTGCGGCTGAAAAGGGTTTGACTAAGTAATCACTGGCGCCAAGCTTCAGAACTTCCACCGCCGTGGCGATTTCCGCATAGCCCGTCATCACAACCACCGGAATATCGGGCCAGAGTTCGCGCATTCGCTTGGTGAGATCCACGCCACTGATCCCGGGAAGTCGAAGATCCGTAATGACGAGATCGATAGCCTGCTTTTCCAATTTTTTAAGTCCATCTTCGGCCGAGCCGGCGGTGGTAACAACGTATCCGTTGTAGGCCAGCAAACGCTCCAACTGCTTGCACGTCATCGGCTCGTCATCGATAACGAGCACACTTGGCACCAAATCCGGCAACACCGGCCCTTGATCTTTCAAAATCAGGAAATCGTCTTTCTTTGCAGGATGCGAGGCTCTGAACCGCACTGTATCATTCATCGGGTCCGTCCTATGCAAAATACTGGATGGGGCACCGCGCACGGCGCGGCTATTTCGTTTCAAAACGAATGGTCAACACGCTACTCTTGCTAGGAGGCTGAGCAAAAAATACATTCCCGCCGTGATCGCGCAGAATCTGCTGAGCGACGCCGGTACTGACCCCCACTCGGCAGTCATCAATCTGTACAAACGGCTGCAAGGAATCGCGTTTCAGCTGATCTGG
>DASTOD010000437.1:0-23243 GCA_035762645.1 Binatia bacterium
TGGAAATGAAATACTTACAGGGCGATGTTCCGGCCTGGTTCAGTGAATTGATGAGAAGATACCCCATTTGGAACAGAGAGTATTTGAAGCCCGTTGAGGGCATGGGGTTTCTGTTTCAGGGGCCACTCAAAGATCATAAAGAAGCAAGTTCTTTTCGCCGGATGATCCAGGCTTACATGTCCAACAGCCGACCGCTGAGATAGAAGCGGTATGTCAGATCGGATCGCACCGGAGAGCCATAGGCGCACGATAACAATCGTTGCCCTGGGGTATTGGAGCGCCGCCCTGACGAACGGGGCATTGAGGGTGATCGTCCCCGTCTACTTTGCCTCCGCCGGCGTGTCCATATCGAAGATTGCCTTCCTCTTTTTCTTGTTCAAGTTTGCCGAGATCTTTGCGCCGATGGGAATAGGCCTAATGCTTAACCGCTGGGGTTATAAGCGAACATTCATTACGGGGCTTGCTGTCCATAGCATGATCTCTGCTCTTTATCTTTTTCCCAGCTTGCTATTGATATACGTTGAACGATTCGTCCGCGGACTGCTCTACATGGCTGACATCAGCGCGGTCTATGTCAAGCATTTTTCCCCAAGAGAGAACCAGCGCTTTCTCATCAACATGATGCTTGGCCTTAAAGAGGCATCAAAGGGCGTCGGAATGATTGGTGGAGGGTTATTGATTGCTATTCTCACGCTAGAAAATACCCTTTTGATCTTCGCCGTTTTCACCGGCATCTCTGCACTAGTGGCCGTGCGTTGTCTACCGGATTTGAAGGAGCAGGTTAAATTGCCAGTACTGAAAATCTGGGGGACTGTGGACAAGAAGATCAAAAACCTAGGGTTAGGTTTTGGTCTTCTCAACGGCGCGCTCGACGCTTGGGGCGTTGTTGTGCTTCCGATATATCTTACGACAGTTCTGGGCGTGTCTCCGGCCTTCGTGGGCGCCGTCATGATGGCCGAATATATTGTCCAAGGCGTAATTGTTACCCTTTTTTCGAAATATATGAGTATCCGATGGAATCCAAGGACACTATTGGTACTAAATGGGCTGTTGCTTCTTCCCGTGTGTCTTGCTTTGTCGCTCCCCCTACCCCTTTACGCTTTCTTGACGCTCATCTTGATTTATATGGTTTTCTTTAGCGTATCGATGGTTTATTATAACCAGCTGATGTTGGATTTTGCCAGTGAGGAAAAGACTTCGCTTGATCTTGCCACGTACACGACCCTGACCAACGTGTTCAAACCAATTGCTGTTTTTGCCTCAGGCCTTTTGGCCGAGTCCATGGGATTTAGTTGGGCCTATTATTTCGCTTCCCTCCTTATTCTCTTTTCCGCTTTGACATGTCTTGCGCTTCCGAAATCAGTATCCCCAGTGGCCGCTGAGGTGGGGCGGTCATACGGCGAACTCGCAGCTTTGAAGAAACAGCTGTGACGCAGACCTAGCATGACAGACGGAGGTCCGGTTTGATGAATCGTTACAAGCGACTCTCTCTTCTAAGTTTGCTTTCTTTGCTTCTTCTACTGGGTTTGGCTTTTCCGCAGTCTCTCGCCGCCGAGGAAAAGTTTCTCGTTTTTGGAAGAGTGCACGACGATCCCGTTAGATCGATAAGAGACCGGCAAGAATTTGTCGACTATATGGCCAAAAAGCTCGCCCCTCTCGGCATTACCGGCGGTAGAATAGTGGTCGTAGAGAAGATGCAATTACTTGCTCGAGCCCTGAGAGAGGGTAAAGTAGATCTCTTCCACGACAGCGTCGTGCCGACGATGGTGCTCTCAAAATGGGCGGGCTCTGTCCCTATTTTACGGCAGTGGAAGTATGGCGAAGCCGATTATGACGGTGTCATTCTAGTCAAGAAAAACAGTGGAATCGAAACTCTCGCTGATTTGAAGGGTAGGGTGATTGCGTTTGATGAGCCACACTCGACCTCTGCCCATATCCTTCCGCGCATGCTTTTGGAGGAGAAAAAGCTAAAACTGGTCCAGATCAAGTCCCCTGGAACAACTAAGCCGGACGCGGTGGGGTATGTGTATGGGACCGATGGCAGTTCGCCCAATCTCTTAATCACCGGCCGAGCGGATGCCGCTACCACCTCGTACAGAGAATTTGAAAGGTTGAAGCCGGAGGTTCAAGAAACTCTAAAAATTATCGGCAGAACGAGAACCGTACCTAGACAACTCATAGCCGTACGCAAAGATCTGGATTCACAAATAGTGAAAACCTTGAAAGAAGTTTTGATCAACATGGACAAAGACCCGGAAGGTCAAGGGGTGATGAAGAGACAGCAGAACACGACCAAAATCGACGAAATCCCTCCAGGATCGCTGAGCCAGTTAAAGTACATCGAAAGATATGTTTTTTCATCATTCGGGAAAGAGGTGGATTCGTGGTAGCGTTCGCCCATGAATCTCATGAATCTAAAGGTAAAACTCAGTCTTAAGGTAAAGATCTTCCTCTCGGTTGGACTCTTCTATCTCGCCGCGGTCGGCACCCTCACTTATCTCACGATTCGCTCCCAGAGAAACCTGCTCTTAGCAGAAATGGTCGAAAGGGCCAAGGCGGGGATCAACCTGATGGAGCTAAGTGTCACCGGCGCTCTTTACAAGCTGGATACCTTCCGGCTTGAGACCATCGCCCGGGAGGCAAAGGCTTTGCCCGACGTCGATTATGCTTATATCTTCGATGACAAAGGCAGGATTGTTGGAGATTTTCACGAAGATCAGAGCCAGCTTTTTTCGACTTTTACGGACGAGCTTGGAAAAAAGATTCTGGAATCCGAGGACGTCCTTGTGAACATCCGATATCAAAAAGATATTTTAGACATTTCCAAGCCGGTGAATTTGGGTCATCAAAAGTTAGGGGGGATACGCTTAGGGTTCAATCTAAATCCAATGATCGAGGAGATGAGGATGGTTGTCCTCAGGGCCTTAGGGATCTCGACGGCGATTTTCGTAGTTGGATTAGTCGTCATCTTCGTTATCACGATGAGAATGACCAAGCCGATAGAGAGGCTCACCTTAGCGGCGAAACGGATCGAAGATGGGGACCTACAACATCGCGTTTCGATCGAGAGGGACGATGAGATCGGAACCCTCGCCACGGCCTTTGATCAAATGGCCGAGCGTTTGATGCAAAGAGAGAAAGAACTCAAAGAATCCCAGAACACTCTCCGGCGCGCGGATCGCCTTTCGTCGCTGGGCCTGCTCACGGCCGGCCTTGCGCACGAGATTCGCAACCCCCTGGTTGCTATTCGGACTTTTACCCAGCTCTTGCCCGAGCGCTACAACGACGCGGAATTTCGCGAAGGCTTTCAGGGTCTCGCTTTAAAAGAAGTGGACCGTATCTGTGGTTTAATCAACGATCTTTTGAGCTTTGCACGACCTTCTCGACCCAACGTCGCCCACGAGAACATGAACGATATCGTGGAAGGCATAACCCGCATTCTCGAGACCGAGGCGAAGGAAAAAGGCGTTGAGATTGTTAGGAACTTTGGCGCGAACTTGCCGAAAGTTTGGATTGACAGAGAGCAGATGAAACAGGTATTTATGAATCTTATTCTTAACGCCATTCAGGCCATGAAAGAAGGGGGCTCCATCTTTATTTCCACGCGTCTCAATACCACACATGAAATCGGGAAGGCGGCGCGGTTTCTGCAAATCGAAATTCGCGATACCGGCGTTGGAATTCCGGAAGAAAACCTCGATCATATATTCGATCCATTTTTTACCAGCAAGGACGAAGGCAGTGGCCTTGGACTGTCGATTTCGCATCAGATTGTCCAGGAGCATGGCGGCTATGTGACGGTGCAAAGCAAGGTGGGGAAGGGAACGTCATTTTTCGTCAACATTCCGGTCGGAAAGCCCGTTCGGCCCTCAGGCAACGGTCGGGCGCATGCCAATGAAGCGAATCCTAGTCATTGATGAGTCGGAGGTGGTCCGGGAGACGCTCGCTCTCATCCTCGGCCGGGAATTCGTTGTCTTGAAACGATCCTTCGGAAAAGACCCGCTGGCGTTCGCCGAAGCCGGAGAGCAAGTGGATTTGCTGATTTTCGGGGTCACGCCCAACTTTGCCGCGGAGCCGTCGAGCCTCCTCAGATTCGCGGCACGCGCGCCTTTCGCCATTCTCTTTCTGGTCGATTCGAAATCGACCGCGAAAATCATCGAAGATCGCGAGCAGGTCGGTTGTCTTGCGAAGCCCTTCAATCCATACGATTTGAGGGATAAAGTCGGTCGCCTGCTGGCGCGAAGAGAGGGTATCTCCAGACCTGTACTCCCGCTGCCTGAAGAGAAGTCTCGACAATGGGTCCGCTATCTCGACTTTCCGTATCTCAGCCGCACGGCCGCCAGTCTCGTTCGCCGATTTGGCACGGCGGATTTGCCCCTTTTGATTTCTGGGGAAATCGGCTGCGGTCAGGAGCGGGTTGCGCTGGCCGTGGGCGCGCTACGTTCCAGCAAACTTTGTCGACTCTCGGTCGATGAGGCGCAAGTCAAAATCGAGGCGCCGCGACATCCGCGTTCGGGAGTTCCGCCTCAAGAAAGCGCGACGGGCACGTTGTTGATCGAGAATCTGGATAAATTTTCGCCCGCCGGGCAGTCGGCGCTTCTGAACTTTTTGGAAGAAGAGACGAGATTCGAGAAGTGGCGGATGTTGACGACGGCGCAGATCGATCCCCTGGAAAAAGTCTACCAGGGCCAGTTCCTCGAGCCGTTGTATTACAAATTAGCGACTTTGAAATTGAAACTCCTACCAATCAGGGAGAGAAGGGAGGATGTGCCGGCGCTCGCAGCCTGGTTTGGCCAATTCTACGCGCAACGTCTGGGTCTCGGCAAAGTCAGTTTCTCTCCGGAGGCGAACGAACGTTTAGGCAATTACCTGTGGTTCGGTAACTTGAGTGAAATGGAAACCGTTATTGCGCGGACGCTGGCGGTAAAAAGAAAGTCCCACGTGCAGGCGTCCGATCTTGTCTTCGATTCGTACGGCAGCGGTCCCGGTTTGGACTTGCCGGAACTCGACGATCCCGCCGAGGCTGAGCCGCCAGCCAAAGAAGCGCCCATCGTCGATGCTCCACGGGTCTCGAAAGGTGTATCAGGTCCGGCGGAGCCGGGGAACGGTCACGCGCCATCGATGGATCTCAATCTCTTGATTCATGAACTCGCTCACGAGTTAAAAAATCCCATGGTGACCATCAAAACGTTCGCTCAACTGTTGGCGGATAGATATCAGGATGAAAATTTCCGCGCCCGCTTCCAAGACGTGGTGGGCGGCGACATTGAGCGAATGGACGAACTCCTGGAAATTATGATCGAGTTTGCCGAATTCTCTCAGCCGCGTTCCATGAAAGTGTCTCTGGCCGAGCGGCTGCGCGCGGTCCTCGAGGAAATTAGCTCCGACTGCATGAAGAGGCAAATCGCGATTCGTTGGATGGCAAACGTCAACAAGCGAGAAATCTGGAGCGACGAAGATCAGCTCACTTATGCCTTGAGAAACGTGCTGCTCGCCGTCTTGCCCCAAACGAAGATGGGCAGCGAAATCGAAATGGATATCAATCCCGAAGGAGCGCTCGTCATCACGTATTTGCGCGACGGGGCGCGGCTAACCTCCGTGACGCATTATTTCGGCCTGTCCTCGGCGGGCCCGGAGGAGGATAGCTTGCCCTTGCGTATGCTGCTGGCCAAACACCTGGTGGAGCGAAACGGCGGTAAAATGGTCATGGATCATTCGCACAGTGAAAGAGAAGTTCTTAGAATGGAGTTTCCGACTGCCTAATCCGGAAGAAAAACGACCTATGAGTCAACCCTTGTTGTTGGTTGTTGATGATGAAGCGGGCGTCAGGCAATCCCTTCAGCTTGTCTTCAACAGAAGTTTTCGCGTGCTCGAAGCCACTTCAGCCGAAGAAGCCATACAGAAATTGACCGAAGAGAACCCGGATCTCGTCCTGTTGGACATCGTCATGCCCGGATCCGATGGTTTGGCCGTGCTGAAGCAAATAAAAAGCATTCAGCCGGACTGTCAGGTGATCATGTTGACAGCCCTCAATACCGCAAGGACCGGGTTCCTCGCGAAAAGCACGGGAGCCTTCGACTATGTGACCAAGCCCTTTGACGTGGAAGAGCTCCGACTGCGGGTCGACCATGCCCTCGAAAAACTCCAGTTATCGAGAGATCTGGAGCGCTTGAAGGAAGAGGTCGGCCGCAAATACGGCATCGAGCACGGTGTTATCGGAAAGTCCAAACAGATCATCGATGTCTTCAAGGCCGTCAGCATGGTGGCGGCAAAAAAGAGCACCGTGCTGATCACCGGCGAAAGCGGCACCGGTAAAGAATTGATCGCCCGCGCCATCCACTACAACAGCGACCGGCGCTCCAAGCCGTTCGTGGTGGTGAATTGCGCGGCACTGCCCGATACGCTTATCGAAAGCGAGCTTTTCGGGTATGAGAAGGGCGCCTTCACCAACGCGTCGCAGAAGAAGGTCGGCCGATTCGAACTCGCCCATGGGGGGACCCTCTTCCTCGATGAGATCGGCGAGCTCAACTTGGGGACCCAGTCGAAGTTCCTGCGCGCTGTCGAGCAAGAGACGTTCACCCGTCTCGGCGGCACCGATGAGATCAAGGTCGATGTCCGAGTCATCGCGGCCAGCAATCGTGATCTCGAGACCATGGCCAAAGCGGGCGAATTTCGCCTGGATCTGTTCTACCGCCTGAATGTCGTCGGACTTTTTCTGCCGCCGCTGAGAGAGCGGCGCGAGGATATTCCTTTGCTCCTTGACCATTTTTTGAGGCTCAAGGCTCAGGAGCACGCCATCGCGCCGAAAACGCTGTCCCCCGAGGTCGTTGATTTCTTCACTTCTTATTACTGGCCCGGCAATATCAGGGAGCTGGAGAACCTGATCGAGCGGCTGACCATTTTAACGCCGCACGAGATGATCATGCTGCGGGATTTGCCCACGGGATTGCGCTCCACCGACCAAACGGCCACGCTCAAAGAGGACGTCTTGAGCGGCTCGAGGCCGTTGAGTGAAGCCGTGGACGAATTCGAGCGGGAGCTAATTGTCAAAGCGCTGCAAAGGACCGGTTTCAACCAGACCAAGGCGGCTGCGTTGCTCGGCACCAGCCGGCGTATACTGAAGTATCGAATCGAGAAGCTCAAAATAAATGACCCCAGCGAGGCCAACGACGAAGTTAAATTATCGACTTAGTTGTTCAAAAATGTTCCCGCAAGTCTTTTCTTTGTTCCGTCAATCATAGAATCTGCTGTTAAATCAGAGGCTTGAGCTCTGTGGGGCAGTGGCATATTCCTTGCTGTTTTTACGCGGCATGGAAGCAAGCAAGCCACATGTTCTCGTCGTCGACGACGAGATGGGACCCCGAGAATCTCTCAAGATGATTCTCAACCCGTACTACCACGTCCACGTCGCGGAACGGGGTGGACAGGCGATAGAGATTCTAAACCAACATCCCGTCGACCTCGTCACTCTGGACCTCAAGATGCCGGGATTTTCGGGCATTCACGTGTTGGAGAAGGTGAAGCAGATCGATCCCGACATCGAGGCGATCATCATCACGGGCTACGGCTCGTTGGATACCGCGATTGAAGGCCTGCGTCTGGGAGCGTTCGATTACATTTCGAAGCCGTTTGATGTCAACCATATTTTATCGCTGGTTCGAAAGGGATTGGAGCGACGAAACGCCAAAGCCAAGCTGCGGCAAGTGAAGTCTGATTTTTTATCGAATGTCTCCCATGAGTTGAGGACTCCGCTCAGCGTGGTTGTAGGGTTCGTGTATCTTCTGCTCAATCAGGTTATCGGCAAGCTATCCGAAGAGCAGCAGAAAGTCTTAGAAACGATTTATCGCAACTCCGAGGAGCTTTTGGAGCTTATCGACAATGTGCTTTGGATGACGTCTCTGAATGCCGGAGACAGCACGGCGACGATCGAAAAGTTTGACCCTAGTGAAGTGGTCAACGAGACGATAAAACGATACGAACGGACGCTGCGCGAGAAGGGGTTACGCCTAACCGTTGAGATGGTTCCGGGCGGGATATCGCTCGTGAGCGATCGCGCCAAAATCGAGAGGATCTTTCAGAACGTATTCAATAATGCCGTGAAGTTTACTCCCGAGGGGGAAATCAAGGTCAAAGTTCAGCCCGCTCCCGATCGTACGGGAGTCGAAATCGAAGTTGCCGACACGGGCATCGGCATCGATAAACATAAACTGGACTCCATCTTCGAACCGTTTCACCAAATCGATACATCTTCTCACCGCGCGTTCTCCGGTCTTGGCCTAGGCCTTACCGTTGCGCGTCGAATGTCCGAACTGATCGGCGGAACCCTGGAAATTAAGAGCCAGCCTAATAGGGGCACGCACGTTCTCATGCGATTTTCCACCCACGCGAAAGCCACTGCCTCACCGGCGATCGAGCAGCGCAGATCCGCTTAGACCGGAAGATCGAAAACAAAGATCTCTGTCTTCACAACCGGTCGCTCATCGGGTGACCACGACTTCATCTTTCCCGTCGACCTCTTTGAGTTTCAGTCGGACTTCGCCTTCCGTGGGCAGGCTGATTTTCTTGGCCACAAAATTTGCGGCGATGGGGAACTCCCGGCCGCCGCGGTCGATCAGCACGGCCAGATGAATGACTTTGGGGCGGCCAAGATCGATGAGATGGTCCACGGCGGCTCGGACCGTTCGCCCCGTATGCAGCACGTCGTCCACCAGGATAATCGTCTTGTTATTGATGTCGAAGGGGATTCGCGTGTGATCGACCTTGCCGTGCGGCAGCAGCGCGTTCAGATCATCGCGATAGAGGGTGATATCCATCTCCCCGACCGGCACCTCTTTACCTTGGGCCCGCTTAATGATCTCGCCCAACCGTTTGGCCAAAAAAAGTCCGCGCGTCCGAATCCCGATCAGGGCCAACGCGTCAGAGCTCTTGTTTTGCCGGAGGATTTGGCGGCTCATGCGCTCCAAGTTCGTCCGTACCTCCGGAGCGCTCAGAATTCGCACGCGTTTAGATTTTTTCATTGGCAACCCGAACGATGGAATCTAAAAGCACTTCGGTTCCCAGGCAGATATCTTCGGGCTCCGACCACTCGAGAGGGCTGTGACTGATGCCACGGCGGCTGGGAATGAAGAGCATCCCTGCCGGCGTAATCTTTGCCATTTGCATCGCATCGTGGCCCGCGCCCGACGGCATGACTTCATAATCAATATGCCTGGCCTCGGCGCACTCTTGTAACAGATGAACGAGCCGTTGATCCAGAGGCACCGGATCTTCCTGCCGCAACGGCAGGATTTTAACACCGAGATTTCTCCGCCGGGCAATCTCTCGAATTTTAGCCTCAATCAGGCGGACGGCGCGGTTTTTAGCCGCAGCCGTCGTGCTTCGAACATCCACCGATAGCTCCGCTTTGCCGGGAATCGCGTTAATGACTCCGGGTTCGATCTTTATGGCGCCGACTGTTCCCACGACTCTGCCCCTCTCCATGCGCGAATACCGGCGCGCTACCGTTTCCACAGCCACAATGACCTCCGAGGCGCCGACGAGGGCGTCTTTTCGCATCTCCATCGGTGTTGTTCCGGAGTGATCCGCTTGCCCGGAGTAAACAACTTTGAAACGAGTCGGGGCGGCAATCGAGGTAACCACGCCGATCCGCTTATTTTTGGCTTCCAGGATTGGCCCCTGTTCGATGTGAAGCTCGAGGTACGCTTTCAGGGTGGCAGGGTCGCGCCTGAGAGAGCGCAGAGTCCTCCGGTTTATGCCCAGCCCTGCCAGAACCTCGGCCAAATTGGTTCCCTGCGCATCCGTGGCGTGGGTGAGATCCCTGCCGTGAAGTTCGCCGGCGACTAAACTGCTTCCGAGCGTGGAATAGCCGAAGCGGCTGGACTCCTCGCCGACGAAACAAACGACTTCAACAGGCGATCGAAGAGCGATATTCTGTTCCTTCAAGGTCCGGACCGCTTCCAAAGCTCCAATGACTCCCATCGTCCCGTCAAACTTTCCACCCTGGACGACGGTGTCCAGGTGGGAGCCCACGAGCACCGCCGGTGCTTTTTTATTCGCGCCGTTCAATCTGCCGAAGATATTGCCGATACGGTCGATGTAAATTTGCAGTCCCGCCTGCCGCATCAGATGAATGAGAAACTGGCGGCTACGAAGCTCTTTAATTGAGAAAACGAGTCGAGTTATGCCGCCATGATCGCCGATGCCGATGCGCGAGATGGCGTTGAGATCACGCAACAGCCGGCGCTTGTTTATGCTGAGGGCGCCGTCCGCTCGTCCTCTGTTGGCTCTCGTCGTAGTTGATCTCACGCCGGCTATTGTAACAGGTCGGAGGTGAGGTGAAAAACAACTCCGCCAGAGCGTTTGATTTTCTTGGAAATGGGGAAGCGGGTGTGTTATAGCGACACTAGTTGCCAGCCGAGAAAGGGTTCCTGCGATGAGCGAAGTCTCCCACCGTATCGCGGAAATGTTGCTTAAGACTGAGGCCATTCAGGTCTACAAAGACAAGCCCTTTGTCTTTGTTTCGGGCCGCATCTCGCCCGTCTATATCGACTGCCGCAAACTCCTTTCGTTTGCTGAAGAGCGCGATTACATCGTGAGGGAACTCGCTAGGAAGGCCGAAGCGGAGATCGGCGTGAATAATATCGATGTGGTCGCCGGAGGCGAGACAGCGGGGATTCCTTACGCTTCATTCGTATCGCACCTGATCCAAAAGCCGATGATTTACATCCGCAAGCAACCCAAGGGGTATGGCGGGACGAAACAAATCGAAGGGATTTTGAATCCAGGACAGCGCGTGCTACTCGTGGAGGACCTCATCACCGATGGGCTGAGCAAGCTGCGCTTTAATATCGGCATCCGGGGGGCCGGAGCGAAGATGACGCATTGCCTTTGTATTTTCGACTACGCTTCGGACCGCTTGAATCAGCACGAAGGGCGCATCAATCTCGCCAAGAACGATATCGGCCTGCATGTTCTCGCCAACTGGGACGATGTTCTGGACACCGGTTTGAGTAAGAATTACTTCAGCGAAGACGCCAACCGGCAGATCGTTGATTTTCTGAAGGACCCCGACAACTGGGGCCGCAAAATGGGCTTCGTGTAAGCACGACGACTTACAGTCTCGGGTTTCGAGTTCCGCGTTTCGAGTAAGGACCCGGAGTCCAGTGGCGAAGGCGCAGCGGTGTTGCTCCGCATGGGGTGTAACATCGCGACGGCCATGGAATGCTAATTCATCGCTATCTAGATAGGGATTAAACGCCAGACTCAGGACGGGAGACTCGAAACAGATTTTCGGTAATCGCCATGAGGATGCTGATTCGTAACGCGCTTATTGTCACAATGAACGATCGGAACGAGGTCTTGGATAAAGCTTCGCTCGTTATCGACGGCAACAGGCTCTCCTATGTGGGGCCATCGGAGTGGACGCCCGCAGGCCCCTTCGACCGCACCCTTGAAGCCGATCGAATGATTGCCATGCCCGGACTGATCAACTCTCATTGTCACTCGCCGGCAAATCTGGTGCGCGGCATGTTGGCCGGCCGCCCGCTCGAGATTTGGCGGGCGTACTATCGCGCTTCGCTCAGAGGCATGCGGGATGAGGATTTCTATGCCAGCGCCTTGCTTGGTGGAATGGAAATGCTGAAGAACGGGGCGACCACCGTTCTGGACCACTTTTTCGGTAATCAGGCGTGCCGTTTCATGGGCGCAGGCGCCGCGATTCAAGCCCTGCGGGATCTCGGCTTGCGTCATGTAGTTTCACTCACGCTGTCCGACAAGAAATACGAAGAGACGATTCCGTTGGCCGCGGCTGCATCCTTCGGTGAAGAGATCGAGCGCATGAGCCAGAGCGAAGCCAAAGAGACGCAAGCCTGGCTCGATGAGTGCGAGGCATTTATCGACAGCTTTCACGATCCCGACCAGCTCACGATTGCCTGCCCTGGCCCGTCCGCCGTTCAGCGCTGCACCGATGAACTTCTCCGAGGCGCGGCGGACCTAGCGCATCGACGAAAGCTGCCGATTCATATCCACCTGGCTGAAACCAAGGCGCAGCAGGTCATGGGACAGAAACTTTACGGTACGTCGTTGCTTCGCCATCTCGATGCGATCGGGGTTCTCAAGAACAATCTGTCGCTGGCGCATTCGATCTGGATCGAGTCGGCGGATATCGAACTAGTCGCGAAGAGCGGCGCCACTCCGGTTCACAATCCTGCGAGTAATCTCCGCCTCGGCAGCGGGTTGGCCCGGATCCGGGATTTTTTGACCGCCGGCGTGCGCGTGGCGCTTGGCACAGACGGCGCGGCTTCCAATGATGGGCAAAACATGTTCGACGCGTTGCGGCTGGTAGCCTTAATTCACAATGAAGCCGGCAGCGACTTCGACCGGTGGGTAACGCCGGCCGACGCGCTGGCGATGGCGACGCGCCATGGGGCGCGCGCCTTCGGGTTGGATGCGGGGGTTCTTGCGCCGGGCAAACTCGCCGACGTCGTTCTGCTCCGCCGCGACACGCCAGCTTTCACACCGCTCAACGATGTGATGAGCCAATTGGTTTTCTGCGAAAACGGCAGCTCGGTGGATATCGTGATCGTCAATGGACAGGTGGTTGTTGCCAGCGGCCGTCCCACCAAGATCGATGAAAACGAGGCGCTCACGTTGGCCAATAAGGCGCGCGAACGGCTCGGTCCATCAATGGAGCGGGAAATGGCAGCGGCCAGGACATTGGAACCGGAACTGGCGGCGATGCATTTCCAGGTCTTTAAAGGATCCTGAGCGGGTGTATGGCTACAGAGGCGGGCGGTGCCTATGCCACTCAGTTGCCTGTTCATAGGCATGAGCCACACGGAAGAGGCTGGCTTCGTGGAACGGTTGAGCGACGATTTGGAGCCCGACCGGCAGGTTCCCGGGGGTGAAGCCGCAGGGCACGGAGATGGCCGGGAGGCCGGTGAGGTTGAAGGGATTAGTAAAACTCGGGCGAAGGTTTTGCTCGTTGGGATCCATAGTAGCGAAGGCTTCGGGTGGACGGGGCGCCGTGGGCGTGGCAAACAACTCGACCTTTGAGAAATTCTCGCGGATTTGCTCATTCAATGCGCTTCGCGCGCGCAGCGCGGTGATGTAATCCGCCGCGCTTAGAAAAGCGCCCTCCAGCATTCTTCTGCGCACGCTGGTGCCGAATTTCTCCGGCGCCTCCTGGAGACGCCTTTCATGATACGCGTACGCTTCGGCGATCAGGATGGTCTGATTAGCCTTTCGCGCGGTAGCGAAGGGTCGCCCATCGATTTCGACGATGGTTGCGCCGAGGCTTACCAATGTTTTCAGCGCAGCATTAAAGAGCGTTTCGGTTTCCGGATCCGTTCCCTTTTGCTCATTGAACCAGTGCTCGCGCGGCACGCCGATGCGCAGACCTTTGATCCCCTGTTTCATTTCACTTCTAAAATCCGGGACCGCTACATCGGCGGACGCGGGATCTTTCGAATCGTAGCCGGCGATGGCCTCGAGCAGTAGCGCGCAATCTTCGACGTTTCGCGCCATCGGTCCGGTGTGATCGAGCGACCAACTCAACGGAACCACGCCATAACGGCTAGCTCGTCCATAGGTAGGCTTAATGCCGACCACACCGCAGTGAGAAGACGGCGTTCGTATGGAGCCCCCGGTGTCGGAACCAAGCGAACCGTAACATAGGCCGGCGGCGAGCGCGGCGCCGGAGCCGCTGCTGGAGCCGCCCGGAACGTGCGCCGTGTTCCACGGATTTCTCACGGCGGGGAACGGAGCGTCGATCGAGGGTCCGCCGAACGCGAACTCGTGCATTCCGAGCTTTCCCAACAGCACGGCGCCGGCTTCCATGAGTTTCGCCGCAGCCGTGGCATCATGATCGGGAATCCAGTCCTCAAGCACGGCGGAATGACAAGTCGTGCGAATGCCCTTGGTCGCGTAGAGGTCTTTGAGCGCGATGGGAATTCCCTGAAGCGGGCCGCGGTAATTTCCCGCACCGATCTCTTGTTCCGCTTTCCGCGCCTGCTGAAGGGCGAGGTCCGCGGTCACGGTAATGAAACTGTGGAGTTTGTCATCTAACGCTTCGATCCGGCGGAGGCAGGTCTCCGCCAGCTCAACGGGCGAAAATTCTTTGCGCCGCAACCCAGCGCCAGCTTCGGTAAGCGTGAGATACGAAAGTTCGTCGGTTGCCATAGGTATTACTAAGGAGTTCGTTGATTACAAAACGTACAGTAACCAAGGGACGAGCCATGGAGAGCGCGGGACCGTTGAACTGCCTAATATTTTTGTTTTCTCGCGTTGGCCGAGAACGTTCCGGCAGGTTCGAGCGGGTCAGCCATCAACTGCCGTAGTTCCGCCGCTTGGTTACGCGACCGATTCACCCCCGGCAGTAGTTTCTGTAATTCCTCCTCGGCTAACTTTAAGCCTGCGCGGGAAACCATCTTGCGCAATTCGTCCAGACTGAGCTCCGTTGCCATGCGTCTCCTCGCTAACGCAAGTTCCCGGTGTGGCCGAGAGAGTAGCGGCCGGGCTGCGGCCAGACCGTAAGACCGTGCGGTTCTTTCTTGACCGGAATGGTTTTGACGGCTCCGGTCTGCGTATCGATCACGTAAACCGTATCGTCGTAACGGCCGGACAGCCATAGCGTCTTGCCATCGATGCTCAGGTTGCCCATGTCGGGGCTGCCGCCGCCGGGAATCGGCCATGTGGTGGTGACTTTGCGCGTCGCGAAGTCGATAATCGAGACACTTCCTTTGCCCCGAGGCGGACCATACACTCTTGCCACGCCGCGATTGGCGACGTAGAGCTGGGTGCCGTCGCGGCTTGGATAGAGGCCGTGGGCGCCGAGTCCGGTTTTGAGATGGCCGATCTCCGTGAACTTCTCGCCGTCCACCATGAACACCCCTTCGGCCTTCATGTCGGCGACATAGAAGAGTTTTCCGTCCGGCGAGATGCGGACGTCCTGAGGCATGCCGCCTTTCGAAAGTTTGAGATAGCCGACGACCTTCTTGTCGACGAGATCAATTTTGGCGACGCTTCCCGCGTATTCGCAGCTGAAGATGACGTAGCGGCCATCGATCGAAAAATCGGCATGGTTAATACCGGCACAGTTCGGTGTTTCGATGGAATATTTCATCGCCATCGTGTGCGGGTCGCGGAAGTCGAGCCGTTTTCTCGCTTCGGCGACGATAATCGTCGCGCTGCCATCGGGAGTAAAATACATATTATACGGATCGTCCACTGGAATGGATTTGCCGGGCTTGCCGGTTGTCGGGTCGATGGGTGTGACGCTACCGTCGGTTCGGCCTTCGGCGTTGTTGTTGACCCAAAGCGTCTTGAGATCCCACGAGGGGACGACATGCTGCGGGTGGACACCGACGCGAAAGCGATGGATCACCTTAAAGGTCGCCGGATCGATGACGGCGACCTCGTTGGATTGGCGGTTGGGTACGTAAACCCGCGACAGGTGCTTGGCGACGACCGGGCTGAGTTTATCGGGGCGAACTTCGCTGTAGAGATTGTTCGGATCGATGACCGGCGGCATCCCCGGCACCGTCCGAATCGCCGGGGATTTCGAACTGACGGCCGGTTCTCCGGCGACGGCGTGCGCGGCGACGCAGAAAACCAACAAAAATGCCCGGGAGATCTGTTGCCGTGGAGAGCCCGTCAGGAAGGTTGGGTACACATTCACCTCCGATGCGTAATCCATCGCATATTGCCATGAACTCAAAAAAAAGGGGAGAAGAAAGTCGGGGTCAGGCCGCGGTTTTCTTCTTCTTGCCTTGAATCGCCCAATAAACGCGTTCAGGGCTAAGGGGTAAATCATAGACCCGAACACCCAACGCGTCCGCGACCGCATTGCCGATTGCGGCGGGTGTGGGAGCTAAACCGGGCTCACCCAACCCCTTCGCGCCGTACGGCCCTTCGGGCTCCGGGCACTCGACGATGATCGGGATCAGGGTCGGCACGTCCAACGACGTGACCAGGTGATAATCGAGGAAAGACGGATTGCGGACTTTACCGGTATCGTCGACCACCAGTTCTTCGTGCAGCGCGGAACCGATTCCCATCGCCAACCCGCCTTCGATCTGCGCCACACAGTTCAGCGGGTTGATCGCTTTGCCCACGTCATGGGCGGCCGACATGCGCAGCAAGCGTACTCGACCGCTCTCTTCGTCGACGGCGACTTCGGCCGCCTGCGTCGCGTACATGTAAAATGCCGACGCGTGGTCGCTGTGGCCGGTTTCCAGATCGAGGTCCTTGGCGATTTCATACGTGTAAGAACCGTCGCCGCGAATCACGCCTTCGGCTCCCAACTTGCGGCGCACGACTTCGGCTATCGGCAACGCGATCTGCGGCTGGTCCTTGAGGAACACCTTGCCATCGGCGAACTCGATATCATCGCTTTTAGCCTCGAGGATCGGACTTGCCGCCTCGGCGATTTGCTGGCGGGCGTGGATCGCCGCGCGCCGCACGGCGTTGCCCATGTGGTACGTGCTGCGGCTGGAGGTGGTCGAAGCATCGAAAGGGATGATATCGGTGTCCAGCGGGTGCATGCGAACTTTTTCCATGGGAACTTTTAGTTCTTCGGCCGCGACCTGGGAAAGAATCGTATTGCAGCCTTGACCGATCTCGACGGTGCCGGCGAGGACGATCACTTCGCCCCGCGCGTTGACGAGCACTCCCGCACTAGAGGTGGTGGGCGATCGCGTCGGCTTTTGAATGCAGGCGAACCCTTTTCCGAGCTTTATGCCTGGTTTTTCCGGGCGCGACCGCGTACCCCAATCGATCGCTTCAGTGGCTTTGACAAGGGTCTCCTTGAGTCCGACGCTGTGCAGCTTTTCGCCCCAGTACGAAATGTCGCCGTCGACAAAAATGTTTTTCAGGCGAATCGCGACGGGATCCATTCCCAAGCGCCGGGCGATCTCATCCATCTGTTGCTCGCAAGCCCACGCGCCCTGGGGGATTCCATAGCCCCGATACGACCCCGCCACGGGTTTGTTGGTATAAACCGCATAGCCGTCGACTTTAACGTGAGGAATGCGGTATGGACCCGGCGCTGGAAGGCTGCCGCGGATGCACACCGTGGGACTCTTCTCCGCGTAGGCGCCGGCACCCCAATAGAGGGTCATCTCGCGCGCCACCAGCGTGCCGTCCTTCTTCGCGCCGGTTTTGCAATAGACCACGGCTTCATGGCGGGTCAGCGTCGAGATAAAAGTCTCTTGACGATTGAATTTCACGCGCACGGGCCGGCCGACGGTATGGAAGGCGAGCGCGACAGCGATGGGCTCAACTTTAAGTCCGCCCTTCGAGCCGAAACCTCCTCCTTGAAGAGGGTTGATGAAGCGGATTTTCTCTTTAGGCATGTTGAGCGCTTCGGTGATCTCGTGCAAGGCGCGAAACGGCGCGTCATTGGCGACCCAGAGCGTAAGCCGCCCGCTTTCTTTGTCGAACTGCGCGTGCGCCGAGTGAGGCTCCATGGCCGCATGCTGAATGACGGGGACGAAGTAGCGCTCGTCGAGGACCAGATCCGATTGTCTGAAACCCGATTCGACGTCGCCGGTGCGTAGCTTGAAGTGCTCGGCGACGTTTGGCAGCTCTGCGCCGACGATGAATTCGGCCTTGCGGTATTTTTCGAACTCTTCATGGATTGCGACGGCGCCGGGCTTACAGGCTTTTTCGGGATCGGTATAGACGGGGAGATCCTCATAATCTACTTCGATCAAACGCACCGCCGCTTCGGCGCTGTCTTCATCTTCGGCCGCAACCGCGGCAACCGGTTCACCGATATAGCGGACGTTGCCTTGGGCCAAGAACGGCTTGTCCTTTATCGATTCACCGTGGGTCCAGGGGGCGTCTTCACCCGTTACCACCGCCGCGACGCCGGGATAGTTCCTGGCCTTCTCTGTCCGAATGCTTTTTATCCTGGCATGGGCCTTGGGGCTAAAAAGGACCTTGCCGTAGAGCATATTCGGCAAAACCAAGTCGTAGCCGTAGACGGCCTGTCCGGTGATTTTTTCGACGGCGTCAACACGAGTTACCGGCTTCCCAATAACCGTTAATTCAGCCATTTCTTTTTCTCCTCATTGGGCACGAAAAGGTTCATACGACTACCAAGGGACGAGTCATGGAGAGCGCGGGCATCGCCTTCGGCATTGCAAATGGCAAATTTCAAATTGAAAATTCTTGAAATCTGAAATCTGCAATTCCGAGCATAGCGAGGATTGGGGCGGCGGCCTACAAGCCACAGGCTCATTGACCGCGCTTGGAAGGACTCGCCCCTTGGTTCGGAGTCTTGCCGCATCTTATCGAACGGACTTCGCTCGAATCTCCGCCGCCGCATCTTGGACCGCCTCGACGATTTTGGCGTAGCCGGTGCAACGGCAGAGGTTGCCCGAAAGCGCAAAACGAATTTCTTCTTCGGTGGGATTTGGGTTTTCACTCAACAGAGCTTTGGACATCATCAACATCCCCGGAGTGCAATAACCGCATTGGGCGCCGCCATCTTGAAGAAACGCCTTCTGTACGGGATCGAGCTCCGGGCCGATCTTCAGGCCCTCGATCGTCACAATATCGGCGCCGTCCAACTCGCCGGAAAGAACCAGACAGGAATTCACCGGCTTCCCATTAAGAAGTACGGTGCAAGCGCCGCAGTCGCCGGTGCCGCAGCCTTCTTTAGTCCCGGTGAGTCCGATCTCGTCACGGAGCAGGTCCAACAGCAAACGGTGATTCGGCACTTCCAGCGTAGTCGACTTGCCGTTCAACGTGATTTGGATCTTTGTCTTCATAACAGCCGCCTCATAACGAAGAGAAATTGGAGTAATGGAGTACTGGAGTACTGGGTTTTACGGAGTTTTGACCCAACACTCCACCGCTCCATTTTTCTCTAATACCTCCTGTCTCGTCTTTCTACCCAGGAGATTCGCTCCTGACCTGCCGTCGCAGCGTTGAGCAGGGCTCGCTTGGTCATCGACCGGACCATGGCGCGGCGGTACTCTGCCGATGAGCGCACGTCACTGATGGGTTTGCTTTCCCTGGCCGCCTCCTCGCCCGCCTGGGCCGCCACGTCTTCGCTGAGAATCTGGCCTTCCACCAGCGATTCCGCGCGGCGGGCCCGGATCGGCGTGGGGGCGACCGCGCCGAGCACGATCCGAACGTCGCGGCACCGTCTTTCAGGTTCGTCCCGGGCAAAGGCGACCGCGACGCCGACGTACGCCAGATCCATCATCTCGCGCGGAGAAAACTTGATGTACTCACCGACCAGAGCCCGGCTGGTCTTTGGGATCGTGATTTCCGTCAAGATCTCCTCCGGACGCATCACCGTTTGTCCGGGCCCGCGAAAGAACTCTTCCAATGGTAGACTTCTCTCGCCCGACGCGCCGGCAATCTTTACCGTGGCGTCCAAAGCGATCAGGCTCGGGGCCACGTCGGCCGAGGGGGTGGCGTTCGCCATATTGCCGCCGACCGTAGCTCGGTTTCTGATCTGAATCGAACCGACCTCGGCCGCGCTTTGCGCGAGAAATGGGTATTGTTTGACGATCAGCGGCGAAATCTCGAGGTCACGCATCGTGGCCAGAGCGCCGATCGTTACACTGCCGTCGCTGTTTTCATGGATTCCCGAAAGGCCCGGGATTTTTTTGAGATCGATAATATATTTCGGGACCAGCCCTTTTTCTTTGATGGCGATGACCAGATCGGTGCCGCCGGCCAGGAACCAGCCGCCCGGGCCGGTCTCTTTTAATAGTCGGCTCGCTTCCCGCACCGATGTGGGCTGATACATCTCCAGGGGCTCTGGACGTTTCATACGGGATTGGGCTTGACCATGCGGCCGATCGGCTTACCCACGGGCTCGCCGTCCCTCATCTGCACATGACCGCGGACAACCGCGCAAACCGGAATGCCTTTGACCTTCCAGCCATGCCAGGGTGAAGGTTTGTTCTTGCTGTGAAGCTTGTTCACATCGATCACGCCTTCTCTGTCCATATCGACTATAGTGACATCGCCGTCGGAACCGAGCCGAATCGCGCCCTTCTTGGGATAGATCTGCCACACCCGGGCGGGATTTTCTGAGGCGACTTTGACATACTGGTTAAGGGTCATGCGTCCCTTGTTGACCTCGGTGAGGATGAGCGGAACCCCCGTCTCGACGCCGCAAAAGCCCGAGATGCAATCCCAAATCGCCGGCTTGGTGAGTTTGCCGTACAGGTCGGAGCCCTTCTCGTCCAATGTGTGCGGTGAATGGTCCGTGGCAATCATGTCGACGTAGCCGTTCACCAGCCCGTCCCACAGAACCGCGGCGTGATCTTTGGTTCGCACCGGCGGGTTCATCTTCAGCAGTGAGCCGACTCGATCCATATCGTTGGGTTCACGCAGAAGGTAGTGGGGTCCGGTTTCTGCCGTGACCCGTAAACCTCTTGCTTTGGCGTCGCGCACCATGTAAGCCGCCTGCTTCGAGCTCATATGGAAAACATGCAGTTTGGTGCCGAAAGTCTCCGCAAAGAAGAGCGCGTGGTGCACGGACTCGGCCTCGCAAATATCCGGCCGGGAAGCTTCCCAGTAGCGCGGGTCGTTTTTCCCCTCCGTCTTGAGTTTGTTCGTGCAGTAAGCCATGATCTGGCGGTTTTCCGCGTGAATGCCCAGCGGCAACTTCGATTGCGCAATGTAGTCGAAGGCCTCCACGCACATGCCGTCATCGGGGAAGGGCAGGTTGCCAATGGTTTCGCCGAAAAAAATCTTGAAACCGATGGCGCCGACGCCGGCCATGGGAAGGATCTCTTTGGTGTTCGTCTGAACCACCACGCCGGTCACCCCGAAGTCGACCAGGGATTTTTGTTCGCCGAGCTGCTGTTTGATCTTTACCTGTTCGGCATCGGCGGTCGGCGGAACGGTATTGGGCATGTCGACCACGAAAGTCACTCCACCGCATACGGCGGCCGTGGAGCCGGTGGCGAAATCCTCTTTATGGGTCATGCCGGGTTCTCTGAAATGAACGTGCCCGTCGATGATGCCGGGCAGGATGTGTTTGCCTTTGGCGTCAATTTCCTCTTTCCCTTGCGGTAATTGGTCGTCCGAACCGATCGCGACGAATTTTTCGTTGCTGATCGCCAGGCCACCCTTGAAAGTTTCCTCGGGTGTCACCACCCAACCATTCTTAATGACTAAATCTGCGGCCATATTCTTCCTTTCCTTGTTTTTATTCGTATTGCGCCAACATCGTAGGATCCGCGAATCTCCTGGCGATGTTTGAGATCCGCCAGAACGTTTTCTTTGCCTGCCGTGATATGCCGGCGAAGGAGCGCGACGGCCTCGCCCGCATCGCGCCGTTTCATGGCTGCCAAAAGGCCGAGGTGCTCCTGGTGGGCCGCCCTACCGCGTGCCGGATCATAGAGCCCGTCGGTTCGTCGTTTCAGAATGAGTCGTTCAAAGACTCGGGCAAGATTTTTTACGAGTGTGTCGTTGCCGGAGCCGCGAGCGATTTCCAGGTGGACATCTTGATCGTAGAGCAGCCGCTCGCGTGAAAACCGCTTCTGAACGTCCTCGCCGTAAAGGCGTATTTTTACCGAGAGGCGATCGAGCGCCGCGTCCGTTAACTTTTCGGTGGCCTTTTCGACCGCAAAAGCTTCCAAAGCTTCTCGCAAATCATACAGCTCTTCGGCCTCTTGAAATCCGATTTCTTTGCAGGTAAAACCGCGATTCGGCAGGAGGGACACGTACCCTTCTTGAACCAATCGGGTCAGAGCTTCGCGCACCGGAGTTCTGCTCACGCCCAGCCGTTCACTTAATTCCTGATGATGCAGTTTTTGACCCGGCAAAATTGCATTGCATAGGATCAGGGCTTTGATCTGATGGTAGACCCGGCCGGAGAGACTTTCCGTAGAGCGTGCTCTGGATGGCGGTTTCCTCAGGGTATCGACCATAGAAAAATTGCATTAAAAATTTTATGCAAACGATTGCGGCGAACGTATCTAATCCCTATCGCCTTGTCAATAAAGCATGAGTCAAGTGCTTGAAAAAAGATTTGAAAATGATAAAGGCTATTCGTCTTTCGCGCAGAGAACGTTCCTAAACTTGAAGGAGGCCTTGTGGCACAAACCAAATTAGAGGCGATTGGAATAAGGCACGAATACTACCAACCGCGAACGGGCGGCAGACTGCTCGCCCTCGACAATATCAATCTCAAGGTGGACGACGGTGAGTTCGTCACCATCGTCGGCCCGAGCGGTTGCGGCAAGACCACTTTTATTAATCTCGCGGACGGCCTGCTCAAACCGACCGCGGGCCAGCTGTTGATCGACGGACAGCAGGTGACAGGGCCGGGTACGGACAGAGGGATGGTCTTCCAAGATTCCTGTCTCATGCCATGGCGGACCGTCTTCAAAAACGTGATTTTCGGCTTGGAGTGTCAGGGGCTCGACAATGGCGAGGGGCAAGAACGCGCGCGCAAGTTCATCAAGCTGGTAGGACTGACTGGCTTTGACGATCATTACCCGCATGAGTTATCCGGCGGCATGCAGCAGCGCTGCAATCTGGCCCGGGCGCTGACCGTAGATCCTAAAATCCTTATCATGGACGAGCCGTTCGCGGCGTTGGACGCCCAGACCCGCGAGATCATGCAATTGGAGTTGCTGCGCATCTGGAACGAGGCCAGGAAAACGATCCTTTTTATTACCCACCAGATCAACGAAGCGATCTATCTGGCGGATCGTGTGATCGTCTTTGGAGCGCGGCCGGGAAGAGTAAAGGAGAGCATCAGGATCGACATCCCGCGTCCCCGCAAGCTCGCCGTAAAACGAGATAAGAAATTCCTGGAATACGAAGATTATCTCTGGAACTTGATCGAGGAGGAAGTCAAGAAGACGATGGTCGCGGACCAAGTCTTGCACAATATCGATGCCTAGACTAGACGGCTGCTGAAAAACTCTCTCGGAGTCCTTCGACGGACTCAGAGCCTGCACTGAGTCTATCGAAGTGACGAACGGACAGAGGTTGAAATGATTAAGAAAATTCCGTTCATGCTGAGGTTCTCGAAGCATTCCCATATTTTTTCAGCAGCCTGCTAGACGGGCTGAGTCAGACGAAGCTAGGGCGTACCGAGGTTTCACTCCCGCTGGGAGGCGACATGGCAGATAAAGGACACATGGTTGAGATCGAGTCCTTGGAAAAGTACTTCGGCGAAGACAAGGATCGGGTCCATGTCCTGAAAGGTGTGTCACTGAACATACCGGAGGGGTCGCTTTATACTTTCCTCGGACCGAGCG
>DASTOD010000438.1:0-2826 GCA_035762645.1 Binatia bacterium
CTCCCGTTTCAAGAAGGCGCAATTCGCGCGTAAAATTTACCGCACCATGTACGAAATCGTCCCACGGTCTGTCGCGCCGAGCACTAATCTCACGTTAATTCAAGAGCTTGTCAGCGCGCTTTTTTTGGCACGGTTGTTGCCCCGTCATGAAGAAAACCGATGGGTAATCCGAGGCTCCTCTCCAACAAGACAAACCCATGGTAAGAACATGGAAATGGCATCCATGGTTTTCCCGTGGAGCGGCGCGTTCACCGAGCAATGCGGCCTTACGTGGTCCGTCCCGCTCCGCGATCATTGTCCCGCCAGCCTGTCTGGCCGCGGCGATTTTTTTCAGCGCATGCGGCTTAATGTCCACGCCACCGGTTTCGGATTCCTTGCCGGCCGGAGATCAGGTGTCTACTGAACCGAAGACGCCCGCTCCTGCGGAGTCGCTGCCAACATTGGATGAGTCCCCAGTTGAAAATGTTTCGCCGAAACCCGACGGCATCTATCATAAGCTAAAGCGCGGCGAGACTCTCGCGTCGCTCTCTCGCCTGTACAAAGTACCGCTGGCTACGCTGATGCAATCCAATCGCGTGAGCGACCCTTCCAAACTTCGCGCCGGCACCTCGATTTACATTCCGACGGTATCTGCTCCTGTGACTCCGCAGTCGGCCATTGTCGGCGCGCTTGCCTGGCCTCTGCAAGGTCGGATTACTGGCAAATTCGGGCCACGGGGCGAGCGGTCGCGTCATAAGGGCATCGATATCGACGGACAGGCGGGGGAAGAAATTAAGGCCGTAGCTTCAGGCACAGTGACTCAAGCTGGTGTACGCGGCAAGTACGGCCGTCTGGCAATTATCGATCACGGCGATGGCCTCACTACCCTTTACGCTCATCTCGGCAAGCTGATGGTGCGTGTCGGTGACCGCGTCGAGCGAGGCGATCCGATCGCCGAGGTGGGCCGCAGCGGCAATGCGACCGGCACTCACCTTCATTTCGAAGTGCACCGCGATGGCCGGCCAGTCGATCCTATCCGCTATCTTCAAAGTGACGCCCTGGTAAAAGGCCTCCAAGCGCCGCAAAACGATCCGACTGGCGCCTCGCAGGCAAAGATCGAGGCATCGTCTCAGTTAGTAAAATTTACCGCTGATAAGTAAAAAACGGGGGTGAGAGAGCAGGTAGCGACCTATAACCCATTGGGAATTCGAAAGTGCCAGCGAGCTGTTTTTCTGGCACAGTTATTGCCCTCTATCACAACTTAGAAGAGAGAAAAGCCATGGTCAAAAAATCTTGGGTAGTTGCCATTTCGTTTAGTGCGCTCATTTTAGGCCTTTTGGGCGGGATGTTCGTGTGGAGACCGGACGGCAAGAGCGAGCAGTTTCGGTTGGAGGCGGCGGCATTGGAAGAAAAGCAAAAAACGATCGCAGCTTTGGAGGAGCGCATAGCCAGTCTCCGTAAAGAACTGGAGGACGGCGCGAATCACATCGCCAAACTACAGACCAGGCTGAAAGACGCGGGCGGGGGGATTCACTCGGCCGAACAGGAAATAAAGGGCCGCCATCGGGATGGTCCAACGGATACCGGTCGGCTCTCGCGCAGAGGGGGTTCAACCACTAATTCCAGCCAACCCGCAAACCCCGTCGTCTATGAGACCAGCCGAACTACGTCTGTCTATGAAAAGCCCTCGGTCTCATCAATTAAATTGGCTACCATACCGCAAGGAACCAGAGTCAACGTGGTCGGCTTTACAGGCGAGTGGCTGGAAATCCGCTCTAAACATGGAAAGCCGCCGGGTTTTATCCAACAAGCGGATGCGCGGGTAAAACACTGACCTTAAACTCTTCTATAGCAAACTGCATTCTCTCCTCACCCCTTAACGCCTCACTACTCACGGCTATCGAATCACCTTTTCCGCCCGCGCCAGCACGTTCAGCGAAGTCGCGACGCCGATCTGCTTGGCAGATTTTACGTTGATTACCAGCTCGAACTTCATCGGTTGTTCCACGGGCAGTCCGCTGGCGACGCGCCAGTTCGCTTGTATACCTTAGATATACATAAATATATCTTTTGATCTATTGTGCAGGCGTGTGGGACTGCTAAGCATTCGCCCCTAGTAGCTATCCCGAGTGATTTCGATTTAACAAGGAGAAGGCATGGAGCTGTTAGCAAGGCTAGTGCGTGAGGAGAACGGCCAAGGACTGGTCGAGTACTCGTTAATCCTGCTGCTTGTCGTATTCATATTTTGGGTCGCCGTGAAGAATACTAACATCGGCAATCAAATTTCCGCCTCGTGGAGCAATATCTCGTCTTGTTTGGCAGCTCCGGTGGCTTGCACATGACTGTTGATAGAAGAGTCCTGGCCCAACGGAATTTACCAAAGGCGCTTATTCGCGAAGGCTTGCCCGGACTTGATGATCTCCGCGTTGAGCAACGTACCATCCTCTAGGAACACGCAAGCGGGGGAAGTTTGACTTTTACTCCCCTCTCTTTTACTTTGGACCTCAACACTCATCACTTAGTCCAATCCCGTGGGGCCGTAGCTCAGTTGGGAGAGCGCTTGAATGGCATTCAAGAGGTCGTGGGTTCGACTCCCATCGGCTCCACCATTTGATACAGTGTAAAGAACTCCTCTTTCTGAGGGTTTTTGTCCTTGGATAGAGGAGTTCTCACTGTCATGGGAAGCCTGTAAGTCAGTCGGACCTCATTACCGCTGACTCTCACTTCCCTTAGAATTTCTCTGATAAATTCTTTTCTGTAGCCGATTTTTGTACCTCGTAGCCGCGTCTGTAGCTGTCGGATATACTCGTCCATCAGCGGAGTCGTGATCGGTAGAATTTTCGCGCC
>DASTOD010000439.1:0-3097 GCA_035762645.1 Binatia bacterium
GCCGACTCATCCAGACATGGCGTTCGATGGCCGGTTGAACCGAATCCAACGAGAGAGAGAGAGAGAGAGAGAGAGAGAAGGACTCGGATGGCTTGAGGTCCGTTGCGCGAATCAGGCGGGACTGGTGCGGATGAATTCTGACACCGAATCGACTGAAAACAGGGGCGCGTAATTTAACGATCAGGGACAGGCGAGTTGAACGAGAAGGACGGAATATCGTTGCCTGTGACTTACCTTCTACTGGTGACCCCCTGCCCCCGTTAGTCTCCTGCCACTTCGGCTGGAAAGACCTAATATTTGATGCAGAACGACAATATACGAACGCTTATCGAGCGTGATTTTACCACGGTAATTTTTTCCCCTTTAGGACATTTTTACCCAGATACGAGCCTCTCAGCCCCTAAAATTTGGCGTTCCTCTGTTGGTATGGCAATTGCTCGAATAAATCGTTCAGGAGGTTTCTATGAGAACAATAGCGGTATTGATGCTGGTAGTTAGCCTGACCCAGTGGGGGTGCGAATTCATTGGCGGTGCCGCAACGGGAGCGCTGGTGACTGGCGCGGGGTATGAATATAACGCAAAGCGGCAGATGGACAGGCTTGAAGAGGACTATAAAAACC
The DNA here is from genome assembly GCA_035762645.1 of Binatia bacterium. Taxonomy (GTDB): domain Bacteria; phylum Desulfobacterota; class Binatia; order UBA9968; family UBA9968; genus DASTOD01. The sequence goes on from DASTOD010000439.1 coordinate 621, forward strand.
GCCGAATTAGTCGAGAGGAATACGAGGACCGTAAGCGTCAAATAGAGAAAGGTTCCATTCTATACTGATCATTCAAAAAACTAACCGTCCGGTAAACGAAAAACGAACGGCGCCAGACGCCGGCTAGACGCATTTGATCAATCCGCCCTTCCCGATCTGTTCTACAAACTTTTTATTATGACGGTTTGAACCGATCTGCGGAAGGGCGGTGATTCTGTGACAGTAACGAAAATCTAGCTGTACCCAATTCAAGTGTTAATAAGCTTGCTTAGCGATTCTCTTGCGGGCCAAAGATGCCGCGCTAAGGGGTCATAGACGCTGGCGGGTTTCTTAGTTGACGGGGGCCACCGATGGTTCAAAGCGTGTGGCCGCAGCGACATCGGAACAGATATACCATTAATCTCGATGCCACGGAGGTGTCCCATGCTTGGGGAAATCTACGAGGATTATCATATTATGGTTTCGGCAAATTTCGATGAGAATATTTGTTCCTGGACTCCGGAAGTAAGAATCAGACTAGCTCCCAGCTTAAACAAGTTACCTGCAACCGAAAAACATAAAGGCTTCAATTTAGATATTAAGAACAAATTCCCGACTTCAGAGGATGCCGAGGATTTCGGCCTCAACAGTGGCCGCGCGTGGGTGAAAGCGCAGCTCGCTGGCCGATTCTCAGATTGATTTAGATGGATTTAGATCCACTGGGCGAATTCTCACGGGCCCCGTGTGTGTAAGACATCGACATATCCGGTAGACTCGGTCGGTTACGAGAACTCTACGCAGACTGCAGCTCAACTCGAGGCGGCGGAAGTGCATGAAGAACCGTAGGCTGCCATACGGCTCAGATGACCGTGAGATACTGTTCACCCACGCGGATGAATTGAAGATCAGAAAAGGTCTGTGTCGCCCTTTTCTTCCCTAAACGACGTAGCGGATTAACAGAGTCGCGTCCTGCCCGCTCGGAGACTCGCTTAGCACCGAATCGCCGACACGCATCATTCTTTTCATCACCTCACAGCAAACTGGCATCCTGTGGTTAGCGTTTGGATACCCTCCTACTTTTCGGTGCAGACTACCTGATTCTATATCTACGTAAGAGTTCCCGTTTCCACGGGCGCCGTTCAGAATAGCTGTGAGTTGGTTTTGAAAATCCCATGCACTGGGTATCATAGTTTTCTCCTTGGCTTGATTACAGATACTGGCAGCATACCCTGGCTGACAGTTAAAAGCTATACAGCCATCCGCATCGCGTCCCGCGGATCAGCACGTCGGTGTAACTGTCAGGATTCGGCATCAAACATACAGCCATGCGGCGAGACGCTCACCTTTACGACCCCGGGCTTCCTGAAGACTTTTCTCAACGGCGAGATTAGCGGCAGTTTTTCAATTACGGTAGCCTGACTGACATGTCAGTCCAATGCGTGTTATGCCAATCCACCGGTTGCTGAACGAGGACGCCGTGGCATTAGTTCACCGCATCTATCCCAACACGAACGGTTCTGTCAACAATGACTCCCGACCCCTTTTGTTGTTGCGGATCTAACCGAGTAGACACAAAACAAAGGAGGGGTATCATTTAGACTACACGGCTATAGTATTTTTGCTGCAGGGTGAAGGCAACCTTTTTGGACCTGCGGGCAAGAAGTAGCGTGCGGAGTAAGAGCGAATAGGCGGGCGCAGACAAGGGAGAAAATGAGATTAGAGAACACAACCGATATACCAAATGAGCTGATCCGGGAAATTATCCGTTTCACTCGACCGCCAGGGATTTCTAAGTTTGACGTTCGGGTAACAAACTGCAGCCACAGCTACAAAGGCACGGCCTTCTACAAGGGCAGTAGCTACCACGCTACCGCGGACCCGTTTGTTATTGTCAGGGTTGGCGCGACGCGCCACTTCCCCATGATCACGAAAAAGAGGGCCGGCTATCTGGCGATTCCCATCGCCAACCGCGTTGAATGCCTCGTGATGGTACTTGCGCACGAACTCAGGCATTTGTGGCAAGCAAAGGTTAAGCACGGCCGTCGCGTCGGGCAATTCTCTGAGCGTGACGCCGACGCATACGCATTGCGCAAACTGAGAGACTGGAGGCGCATGTAGGCCCCTTTCAGCTTTGCAACGGCAAGATAGCTCCCAAGGTTTGCAGCATCACCCCGATACCCGTAAGAAGCAGCCACGGGTTTAGGTTTGCATAGATGAATCGATAAGTTTCAGGACCCGCTGTACCTGACGCCGGAAGTCTCGGTCACTCTTTATCCGTTGTTCCGCCCGTCTGGCCCCCTGGCTCGGCGTTGATAAGTCCTTTGACCCCGAGAACTCTGGCCAGCTCTCTCAACCCGACATCACTGTGCCTTCTGGAAATGTAACAAACGATCTCTCGCGCCCTTTGAATTCCTTCGCTGCGCCTGGAGCGCTTGATCTCATCCTCCACCACATGACTCACCTGACACACCGCTTCAACGATGCGCTTAAATCCGGGT
>DASTOD010000440.1:0-5566 GCA_035762645.1 Binatia bacterium
GGGTTTCGAGTCTCGTGTTCACGAGACTCGGAACCCGAGACCCGAAACACCTCTTATGGGGTTTTATCGAGCTTCAAGGACGCCGAATTGATGCAGTAGCGAAGGTTCGTCGGCGCCGGACCGTCGTCGAACAGATGACCGAGATGAGCGTCGCACCGATTGCAGAGAACCTCTGTACGGCGCATGAAAAAGCTGTTGTCTTCTTCGGTCGCGACGTTCTTCTCCGACATCGGCGCCCAGAAGCTGGGCCAGCCGGTGCCAGAATCGAACTTGGTATCGGAGCTGAAGAGCTCGTTGCCGCAGCAGGCGCATCGATAGACGCCTTTGTCATGGCAGTCCCAGTACTGTCCGGTGAACGCTGGCTCGGTGCCTTTTTCTCGACAGATGTGATACTGCTCCCGGGTCAGTTCCTTTTTCCATTCCTCATCCGATTTTTTGATCTTCCCGTTCATAAGATACCTCTCGCACCCTCACCCAACCCTCTCCCTCGAAGGGAGAGGGTAAGGGAGAGGGATTTCGGCTACCGTTGCATGTTAATGAACTGGAGCGGAATAGCCAAGCCGGCGCCGCGCACGAGTTGAATGACCGCCTGCAAATCATCGATCTTCTTCCCCGCAACGCGCACCTGATTTTCTTGAATCGCCGCCTGGACCTTGAGCTTTTGATCCTTGATCAATTTGACGATCTGCCGGGCGGTATCCGAGTCCACTCCTTCTTTAATCGCGATTTCCCGCTGAATCATTCCCTGCGCCGCCATCTGGGTAGGTTTGATATCGAGACACTTCGTATCGACTTTTCGCTTCACCAGATTTTCGATCAACGCATCATGAACCGCCCTTATCTTCATCTCGTCCTCGGTGGTCACGCGGATTTTCTTTTCCTTTTTATCGAGGGTGATCTCGGTCTTCGAGCCACGAAAATCATAGCGCGAAAGGATCGCCTTTTTTGTGATATTCACGGCGTTATCGACTTCCTGGAGATCGATCCGGCTGACGATATCAAACGACGGCATGGTTCCCAGCTTCGGGTCGTGGACGAATCTTCTTACTTTTCCGTTATTGCACCGGTGTGATGTTTTTTTTCCGGTCGACGCTTCGACTTTTTTCCTCGCCGGCTCTGCGGTCGGGACGCTTTGATGCCATACCCGCGCAGAACAAAATCCAAGATATCGCTCCGAGTGATGATGCCGACGAGCTTTTTATTCTTTACTACTGGCAGAGCGCCGATCCGATGGCGCCGGAGAAGCCCGACGGCCGTAGCCAGCGCCATTTCAGGATCGACGGTCAAGACGTCGTGGGTCATGATTTCTTCCACGGTGTAGGTTGCCGCAAATTGATCGATTTCCTTCGTTCGCCCGATCATCATACTGGTGGGATAGGCGTCCCGTACGTCTCTGTCCGTAACGATCCCCACCAATCGGTCATTTTCGAGAACCGGCAACTGATTGATGCGGTGTTTAGCCATGAGCTGCCTGGCGACGGCGATGCTATCGTACGTTTCGATCGCGAGCACTCCTTCCGTCATCCAGTCGGCGACTCGAATGATCGCCCTGTTGGCCTTGGTTCGGCTCATAACGGCTCCACCTTGTAACCGCGCGCCCTCAATAGCGAGATTAGCCCATCCTTACCCACGAGATGCGCCGCGCCGACGACGATCATTGTCCGCTCGCCCTGTTGAATAATCTGTTCGATTTTCGGCAGCCAGCGGCGGTTGCGATCGACCATGAGTTTTTGGTACACCTCCGGATATTCTCGCATGCTCGCCAGCAGCAGCCTCTCCAGAGAACTAACGTCGCCCGTGGACCACGATTGCACGATTCGGTCCACGTTTGGCTCCAGGAGATCCAACTGCTTTAGAGTCTGGCGAAGCATCAATTCTTGTTCCCGCAGCGATAATTGATCAAAAAGCCCTATTTGGAATTCGGTCGTCTCCAGACCCCCGCTTGGCTTTCCGGCCTGTTGCGCGCGCCGGGCGAGGTAATGATCCACGCCAAAGCTGGAATCAAAGCCGAGCTTTTGAAGCTTCAGCGCTTGAATCGTGAGCGCCGCGAACCAGGGCTTTAACAGCGTGATCGCGCCGATATTCAGACCCAACTCCGTTGTCCGATCCTCGAGCAAGGTGTAGGTCTCTTTTGAAATGTTTTGCTGCAAGGTCGTCCCGTCGCTATTCATCCCTTTTTGCAGCATTAATTGATGAATTTTTTCGGGTCTAGCGTTGTTGATATCGACCTCGAACACCAGCCGTTTGGCTGCGTCAAAAGAGTCGTCGATAATCTTTTGCAGCGGATAATTTTCTCTTTTGAGTAGGTGAATCGATCCCAGCAAGTAAGTCGTCCCTTTGTCCGACCGTACCTGCCAAAGGAAGCTCTTTTCCTGGGCCGCCGGCGCTTCCACGTGAGCCACTAACGCGACGACGCCCACCCAGAAGCAGACCAAAGCGCAAACGAACCCGTGCGGTAACTTAATCATCGAAGAAATCCCTTCGCCGTAAACTTCCGTGCATCGAAATTGCCCTTTCGCTCCTCTTTTCTGAGGAGTGACGACGCAAACCCGCAGGATTGATTGAACGAAATGTTCAAAGGGAGTCGCTTGCGGCTCTTACCACTCGAGACGAAGGCAAATGTCCTCGCCGCGCGCTTCCGTTGGCAGCACGGTCAAGGGCGGCCCTCCTTGCGGCATAACGCATTCGCCGGTCTGGAGATCGAAACAGTAACTGTGATTGGCGCAGCGAACCTTGGTTCCCTGCAGGACGCCCGTCTTTAGATCCGCTTCTTCATGGGGGCATTGCCTGGAGAATGCAAAGTATTTGCCCTCGGCGAACGCCAGCAGCACCTGCCGTCCGCCGAGATCAATCTCTTTCATTGCTCCCGGCGACAGTTCGCCGACGCGCGCCACCGGAATGTAACTCACTCCCATGGCTTACGCTGCCGCTTTCTGCTCTCGATAAAGCGGCCCGCGAAGAATTTGACCCGGCAGCTCGCCGCTCATACGCCCGTCCTCGTGGATCACTTTTCCATTGACGATCGTATAGTGCATCCCTTCGGAGCGCTGAATGAGCCGCTTGCTCCCGGCTGGATAATCATAGGCCCACTCGGGCTCGTGGGCATTCACCGTCGCCGGATTGAAGATGGCAAGGTCCGCCGCATAGCCCGGCCGCAGGAGACCTCGACCCTGAAGTCCAAAGATGGACGCCACATGGAACGTGAGCTTGTGGATCGCTTGCTCGAGCGTCATGACTTGCCGCTCGCGCACCCAGAGCCCCAACAGGACCGTGCCATAGCCAAAGTCTGCGCCGAACTGAACGTGCGCGCCCGCGTCCGAAGTGCCAACCAGCACGTAAGGGCTGCGCAGGATCTCTCCCATGGCGTTGGCGTCGCCGCCGTTGTTGGCGTTCCAGAAAACGGTGCCGAGATCCTCATCCAAAGAAAGGTCCAAAAACACATCCAGGGGATCTTGACCGCGCATCGCCGCCACATCGGCGACCGATTTGCCCGCGTATTTTTGATTCTCCGGTTTCACGACCTTTTCGACCCTTACGATATCCCAACGGCGATGGAAGTTGGTGGGCCGGGGATCGGCCAGATCCGCTCGCAATTTCTGCCGCGTTTCAGGATCGGCGAAAGCCTGCTTGCGCACGGCTTCCGGCGCGAACATCAAATTCTTCCAAGTCGGGAATTCGTCGAACACCTGGCAATTCTTGAGGGTGAAATGCCGCACGAGCGGCACGGTATGAGACAATCCGTAGGCGCGATATCCCTCACGGAAAATCGGCTCGACGGCGTCGAGCTGCTCACGCCAGAGGTTGGGCTCGGTCCAACGGTGCTGCAGGCTTTGCCAGAGGACCGGCCGTTGCGTGCGGCGCGCAAGCTCATAGTAGAACTCAAAGTGCTCGATCTTGTTTCGCCCCAGAATCGTTTCGATCACTCCGCCGTTTCGCTCCGCCAACACGTCGCACAAGGCAAACAGCTCTTCGTCGTCGGCCAACCGGCTCGCCACTGGCTTGCCGTCTTCGCGCATGTGCCGCTCGTTGCGGTTTGTCGATATTCCCAGGGCTCCGCCCTCCATCGCCTCCGTTACCAGCCCACGCATCTGCCGGATCTCTTTCGCCATCGCCCTGCGTTCCACCGCCTCTTCGCCCATTACATGATGGCGCACGGCTATGTGGCCGACGAGCCCACCCACATTGATCCCGATGTTGCCTTCAAGGCTGTCCAAGTATTCCCTATAACTGCGCCAGCGCCACTTTACTCCCTGCTCGAGCGCAAAACGCGGTATTGCCTCGACTCGGACAAAACTCTTCACCAGCGCATCCTCGTCGCCATTTTTGACCGGCGCGAGCGCGAGGCCGCAATTGCCCATCACCACCGTAGTGACCCCGTGCTGGGGCTCTGAAGTGCCGTACGGGTCCCAGAGAATTTGCGCGTCCAAGTGGGTGTGATGGTCGATGAATCCCGGCGATACCGCCAAGCCGGCGGCATCAACTGTTCGAGCCGCGCTTCCCCTGAGTCTCCCCACCTCGACGATTTTGCCGTTTTTAACCCCCACATCGGCCACGTAAGACGGCAGCCCGGAACCATCGACGACGCGGCCACCATGCACTAACAAGTCATAGTCCATCTTTCCTCCTTCTCAACGAACGTCCCTTCGGCGCCTTAATGAGGTTTTCGGCAGCAAAATTTAAGCCCAAGATACGAAATGAGAATAGGGCAGTCAACCTGATGATCGGTTCAGGTCCCTAACTCACTGCTGAGACATGAACCCGCGGAAGAGAACTCCGGGCTGACTTCTGCCGAACGTTTGGCGGGCGACTTGCCCCTCACCCCTTACGCCTCACGAGTCGTAACCCTGGTGAGATCGGCCAGCTCGGCGGCATGCTCTTCCCAGTTTTTGCCATCGAAGGGTCGCACGCTGACTTTTGCGATCGTAGCGGCCTCCAGGCAGCGCACATTTACGCTGTAGCCGTTTGGGTTCGATCTTGGAATATAGAACGATTTGATGCCGCACACGTTACAAAAAAAATGCTGGGCAACGGCGGTATTGAACGTATAGGTCGTGAGATGTTCCGAGCCTTGGAGCAGAACGAAGCGGAATTTTGGCACGATCAGATGAAGAAAGCCGCTCTTGCTGCAGATCGAACAGTTACACTCGACTGCTTCGATCTCGGCAGGCGCCTCTACTTCGAATCTGACCCGGCCGCAATGGCATCCGCCGCTATGCTTCACCGGAGTTCTCCAATTTCAACAACGCATGTGAATGGATGGCACCTGCGGCCGGAGGGCGGGTTTCAAACCCGCCCCTCCTACGCGGCCTGGGCTTCCATCTGCTTGTTGTACTTGCCGTAACGCGCTGCGGCGTTGAGTTTTGCCCGTTGGTAGAAAATTTTCTGCGCGGCTGCGACATTTGCCGCCTCGCCCTTCCAGGCTTTGAGAGCGGGATCTTGAAGCGCGCGGGCGTATGAAAAACTCACCTCCCATGGATGCGGTCCCATGGCATTCATCGCGTTCAGGTGCTCGGTCGCCTTTTCCGGGGTTTGTCCGCCGGACAGGAAAGCGATCCCAGGAACCGCC
>DASTOD010000441.1:0-3763 GCA_035762645.1 Binatia bacterium
GAAGCACGTAAGAGCCGTAAATGAGCTCATCGACCGCAAGGTGAAGGGAGAGGAGGGAGAGCAATTCAAGCGATGGCTACTGGCCGTTGGCGGGCGCGTCGCCGAAGCGGCGAAGGAAGGCAGTATTTTCGGAATCGGCGGCGAGCGCGTATCCGACGCAGAAAAAAGTGTGCTCAGGCAAATCGCCTTCGCACTGGAACAGCCCACGAGTTAATGCGCTCAAGAAAACCCAATCCCCTCCGTTCGTCACTTCGATGAATTCGGTGCAGGCTTTGAGCTCGGTCGAAGGAGTCCGAGAAGTTTCAGCGATCTGCCTGATAGAACGCAAGGAGAGATCACATGAAGTACAAAGGTAGCTGTCACTGCGGAAAGGTTGCATTCGAGGTAGAAGGCGAACTCAATGGGGCGATGGCATGCAATTGCTCGATCTGTTGTCGTAAAGGTTCTCTCCTATGGTTTACGGCGCGCGAACAGCTGCGCGTGCTTACACCGGAAGAAGACATCGGCACGTACACGTTTAACAAGCACGTTATCAAGCACCGCTTTTGCCAGACGTGTGGCATTCACCCGTACGGAGAAGGCACCGATCCAAAGGGCAACCGGATGGCCGCTATCAATATCCGCTGCCTCGAAGGAATTGATCTGGAGAGCGTTCCGGTTCAGCACTTCGACGGGCGCTCATTGTGAAATCCCGTCCGCCCGGCGCGGGAAGAGCGGGCGCAAGTCGCCGTTGAGGAAAGCAAAATCATGAACATAGCTTTGTGGATCGTTCAGGCGCTGCTCGCGCTCCTCTTTCTGTTTGCCGGCGGCACGAAGCTCGTCCTGCCGGTCGAGGAAATCACGAAGCAGATGCCGCTGCCCCTGCCGGGCTGGTTCGTGCGTTTCACGGGAGTGGTCGAGGTGCTCGGCGCGATCGGCCTGATCCTCCCGTGGCTCCTGCGCATCCGGCCCGCGCTCACGCCGCTCGCAGCCGCTGGCCTGGTGATCGTCATGATCGGCGCGATGGTTTATACGGTGGCGGCGGGCGATCTTAAGTCGTCGCTGTTCCCCTTGGTGGTGGGGTTCCTGTGCGCGTTCGTCGCTTACGGCCGCTGGCGTCGCTTGAAAGAAACGTGACCTAACTAATCGACTTCTATCGTGCGGTTATTTTTCTTGCGTGCCGCGGCCGACGAGCCGGGAAACGTTTGGCTGTCCGTGTTCAGACAATTGTCCTCGATGGCCTCGATGCTCCTGGGAACAAGCCGTGCTTGGACAGAAATTCGATCATAAAGCGGTCGAATAACCACGGCTGCTCTATCTGACACGCATGGCCGGCTCCCGGCAAAACCTTCAACTCACATTTGGGAATGCGCGCCTGCAGCGCGAAAGCGCGCTGATGGCTGCCGTCCTCGCTCCCGGTCAGGATTAACGTCGGGCAGGCGATGCGTTCGTGATGCCCCTCTGGATCGGGCTGCTGGAGAGCCTTGAACTGGTGGATGATCGTCTCCACGTCAGCGAATTCGTTGCGCTCGGTGAAAAGATTGGCGAAAAAATGCGCCAGCGGCGTTGTCCGAAACGCCGCGCTCAGATCCTCGAAAGTATACGCCCAGCGGTAACCTATGCCGTTTGCCGTGTAGGCGTCGATCCGGCGCTTGGCAAATTCTTTTGTCGGGTTATAGCCGGTGCCCGACAGCACGAGTGCCGCCGTCTTATGCGGGCGCTGATGGTACATATAAGGAGCAATCGTCGATCCGACCGAACAGCCAACCAGGATCGCAGTCTCGCCGGGCAGCGCATCGTCGATCGCTTCCCAACAGGCTTCAGCCATGTCCGCGGTGGTGAGTCCCGGACCAGCTTTCGGTGAGCGGCCGTACCCGGGAATATCGATGGCGATACACCGGTACCAGGTCGATAGGTGCGCCATCTGAAAAATCCAGCATGACTGATCCATCGGGTTAGGATGGACAAAGGCGATCACCGGCCCCGCACGTCCCATCCGTTCGTAGTAGAGCGGCCCGTCAATGTTTTGCGCCATGATCCTCCTCCTTTGCAGGCTGTTGAAAAAGGCTGGCTTATAGCAAGTGGCCTATGGCGTATGGTCCGATCTATATGCCATAAGCTATCAGCCATATGCGAATTCCGTCGCTAAGCTGCGGCCAACCGGTAAAACCGGGCGGCGTTCCCGCGCAGGATAGCGTCCTTGGCCTCTTCGTCGATTTCTCCGCGCTCCCGAAGCTCGCGAATCTCCTTCTGCACGGTCCGAGCGTTGACCTCGTGGGGAAAGTCTGAAGAAAACATGAAAGCGCCAGTCCCCGCTACCTTGATCGCATAGGCCAAGTCGGTTTCGCCGCCTTCGATTCCAACTACGAGGCGACCAGCCTTGACGAGCCCTCGGATATAGTCGCCAACACTCTGGCCCTCCGGCAACTCGAGCAGCTCGCCTCGAGGATTGATAGGAGTCGAGCTTTCATAAGAGCGGGAAAAACGCTCGAGCGCCATTAGAAACCACATCGGGCCACCTTCGAGATAGGCCACTCGCAGACCGGGGAAGCGCTCGAATAAGTTATTCAGGATCATCTCGGCCATGGCAATGGCCAGAGACATAGGATGTCCCAGCGCATTGGCGCCGGTGGAAACATTCATCGTCTCCATGCCCAAGTCCCAATGCCCGCCTCCATGGACGACCACCGGGCAGCCCAAGCGCGCCGCTTCGGCGTAGAGCGGCCAGAGGTGCTTGGCGCCAAGATTAAGGTGCACCCCCGTGGCGGGAAAAAGGACCGCGCACATGCCCAGCTCTGTGTAGGCGCGCCGCAACTCTTCCAACGCCGCTTCCGGGTCATGCATCGGCAGGATGCCAATCCCTTTGAAGCGGGAATCCCGCCGGAGGTAGGTCTCGGCAAGCCAGTTATTGTAAGCCCGAGCAGCCCCTACAGCGTAGTCCCGGTCCACGAGACGGCCGATGCGCTGGCCGGTGGTGGGGAAAAGAACGGCATACTCGAGCCCGATCTCATCTATGAACTCAATCCATCCTTCGGGCCCAGGGTTTTGAAACCGACCGTCGGGACGAATGCCAAACGCGCCGGGGGGTCTTCGCGTCAAGGAGAACTGGATATGGCTTTGGCTAGGGAACACACCGCCTCTGACGCGCGCCGCCTCTATTTTATAGGGAAAATGCCGAGCGATGGCTTCGGCGTCCTCAAAAACGTGGCCGTCACCATCGATGATATTCGCTTGCTGTTTCATCGGATCCTCCTGTTTTACGTTTCGCCGCGTAGTACGCGAGTGTGCGGTTAATTTCGTCGCTCGTGAGCGGGTCCTTGAACATTTCATTGCGCATGTAAACTCGTTGGAGACTCACTTCATGCACCGCCTTTTTCATGCGCGCCAGGTCCCGCTCGTTTTGGACTGCCCGTGCCGCTTCCCTGGCGGCTTCTTTATAGTGGTTCTTCTCGTCCTCATAAACGACTGCCATTGCGCTCGCGATCATCCTTTCGAGCCTGCCGCCTTTTAGCTTTCTGCCCTCGCGAAACATGCGCGCGCCACCGCCTTCCGTGACGAGCACGGCGGCTTTATCGACAGCCGAGCCCGAATTCGCGTAACGTCTGCGGATGTCGCCGAGCTTTTTCTCCTGCGGGAGTTGAAAAGTATCCTCCACAGAAACCGGATGGCCCAGAAGATATTCGAGAACGTCGGCCATCAGCACGTAGTGGTTGAACTCCTGCGTGAGCTGTTCCAGGAGCGAGTGATAGCGGTGCCGGTCGATGGTTTTGTCGAGCTCAGGAAA
>DASTOD010000442.1:0-3950 GCA_035762645.1 Binatia bacterium
TGGGTCACCCCTCGGGGGTGTCGAGTATAACTACGCGGGCAAACAACCAATTCCCGCGACCGGACTTTCACCGGTTAGACAAGCAACCGTATAGGCTGCATGCAAAGGCGCAAAGCATGTCCTGAGGCGCAAAGTCGAAGGGGCGCTCTTTCGAAACTATTTGATGCAACTCTCTGTGCAGCCTTTTCTTTTGGGCCACAAGCTGCAGTTTCTGATTGCAAACAGCTTTTTCCTGAGCCTTGACGTCGGGCTAGGCGAAGCGTCAACAAGAATTTCGGCAGGCTGATCGCATTCCGGGCATTTAACGACCTTTTTGTAACGGTAGCGGCTCGCCATTGGGCGAAAAACGTAGAACGTTCCAAGTACCAGCCTTGGGACCATTTTCAGTAGAGCGTTCACGGCATTCCTCCTCTGCAGGAAACTGGAGTGCTGGAGTCAAACACCCCCTTTTCCCTTAATGCGCCTTGTAGCTGGAACCTCTTTGACCAGCCGGGTCGGGTTCCAGGGTTTTTCAACAGTCGATAGGCATCCGAAACCGCAAGATGCGTGCCTTCTGATGAAGGCGCCGTGGCGTCGCTTTAGCTCGGCGAGTTTCCTACTAATGAATAAAAAGCGACCTCTTTTTTTGCACGGGTCAGAATCAGCGTGCGGATGGCTGCGGACTCAAAGAGACGCATCATCGTAAAGCCGGCTTTTTCAAACCTTCGAGACTCTAAACTTTGGCGATAACTTGGCATCCAACCTGCACCTCCGTGGTATGAGCAAGTAGGCTATATGGAACACTTGAGCGTGAAAAGCTCCGTCAACCAGATGGCACTCAGGCAATTGGACCTGGCTGCCGACAGAATCGGTTTGGACCTCAATGTGCGGGCCAGACTCAGCAGACCGGATCGTGCTTTGATTGTGAGCGTGCCCACCCGAATGGACAACGGAAGCGTTCGTGTCTTCACGGGTTACCGCGTGCAGCACAACGATGCCCTGGGTCCCTTCAAGGGAGGCATTCGCTACCATCCTGAAGTGAATCTCGGAGAGGTCTCTGCTCTGGCGATGTGGATGACGTGGAAATGCTCTCTCACGGGGCTGCCGTTTGGCGGCGCAAAGGGAGGCATCACCTGCGACCCGGCGAAGTTGTCGAGAAAAGAGCTACAGGTAATGACCCGACGGTACACGGCGGAAATCTTCAACATTATTGGTCCCCAGACTGATATCCCTGCTCCGGACATGGGAACAAACGAGCAGGTCATGGCCTGGATCATGGACACTTACAGTCAGCATAGGGGGTACGCCGTCCCGGGGATTGTCACAGGGAAGCCCGTCGATATCGGAGGCACTTTGGGGCGAAGGGAAGCGACGGGACGAGGCATCCGATATATCGTGGAGCAGGCAGCTAATCAGCTGGGCATGGAGTTAACAAAGTGCACTGCTTTAATACAGGGATTGGGTAATGTCGGATTGGTTACGGCACGGGAGTTGGCGCGGTTGGGAGTTAAGGTGGTAGGCGTGAGCGATCGGTCCGGTGGAATCTACAACCCAAGGGGCCTTCCAATCGAGGACGTCATCGGGTTCAAAGAACAAAATAAGAGAGTTCTAGAATTTCCCGCCGGAGAAAAACTGCAGGGAAACGAATTCTTGGAGTTGCCCTGTGACATCCTTGTTCCGAGCGCAACAGAGATGCAGATTACCGAAGAGAATGCAGGGAAGTTAAGATGCCGCGTGCTCGTTGAGGGTGCCAATGGTCCGACGACCCTGGAGGCCGACAAAATTCTCACAGAAAAGGAAGTCCTCGTCGTCCCCGACATACTCGCCAATGCGGGTGGAGTGATCGTTTCCTATTTTGAGTGGGTCCAGGATCTGCAAAATTTCTTTTGGACAGAAGACGAGGTCAATAAGAAACTCAAAGAAATGTTGACGCGAACCTTCGACGCTGTTCTCGAAAGGAGTCGCAAGGAGCAGGTCAATCTCAGGTTGGCAGCCCTGATGATCGCTGTCCAGAGAGTCGCACGGGCAATGCTGTGCAGAGGACTTTACGCGTAGTTCGATCGAATGAAACGCGCGCTTACCATTTCATTGTTGATTATTATCTGCGACGCGGTGCTTAGCTGTGGACCGACATCAATCCTTTTGGTTAACCTGAAGACAAACGATCTCCGTTACTGTCCAGTGGGCGAAGACGGCGACGCCTGTATCAAGCAAATGGAGGAACTCGGCTATATCAGAGCCGACCGTTTAACCCCGGCGCAGAAGGCAAGCCTCGGATTGTCCCTTCCTTACTAGACGTTTAGGAGATGTGGCTCGTCACTAAATAGCTCGGCTGGTGTGAGACCGAGACACCACCTGAGCTAGAGCCATCGAGGTCGCGCCAGTTCCGGAACCGGTGAAACCAGCGCACTGGTCTAACCGACGGCGGCCGCGTTTGACTCGTGCTGCTGCAAAATCGCGATCACATCCTCATCTGACACTTGTGAAAAATCTTTAAAGAACTGTCCCACCGCGTAGAAGGCAGCAGGCACCTTTAAACAGACAATTGCATCCGCCTCACGCGCCGTAGCCCGGACCGCAGCCGGAGATGCTACACCCACGGCGACAACGAGCTCTTTAGGTTTCTGGGCCCGTATCGAGCGCAATGCAGCGGTCATGGTGGAACCGGTCGCAATCCCATCGTCGACGACGATGACAGTACGATCGCGGGGATCTATGGGCGCTCGAGCCGGTGTGTACTGAGCGCGCCGTCGGCGCAACACTTCGAGCTGCCGCTTCTTTTCCTGCTCGAGGTATTCCGCCTCGATTCCAAACCCATAGTCTGAAAGGAATACGTTGCCACTTTCGTCGACGGCTCCGATGGCCAGTTCGGGCTGGGCCGGGTGGCCGAGCTTGTGCACCAGCACCACATCCAGTTCTCCGCCGAGCGAATCCGCGATGATTTTAGCCATGGGCGCCGCTCCGCGCGGGATAGCGAGAACCAGCGGGTTTTTGTTCTTATAATGCGCGCTCAATCGTCGAGCTAATAGGCGCGCAGCGTATTCTCGGTTCTCAAACAACATGGGTTCTCTCCTTCTTCGTCATTACCCGACGCCACAATTAGATCGCTACGCCACCTTTTTCGCAGGCATATTCTCCTCGCCTCTTTGAACTTTAGCTGCACGTTGGGCTTGAACCGCCTGCGCGCGGATCAGGTCTGTAATGGAAACCCATGAGGGCCAAAGCCGCTCTAGCTCGCCCTCCGCCACCCCAGCCAAGTCGGACATAGAAATTATCCCTAGGAGTTTGCCGCTCCTGGCCAGCGGCAAACGCTTGATCCGCCTCTTACGCAATACACTGAGGGCGATCGCATGATCCTCTTCAGGCCGAAGAACGATGACCGGGTGGCTCATATGAGTGGCTATTTTACACCGGTAAGGATCATGCCCCTGTTCGAGGCACTCAATGAGATCGCGATCGGTAATGATGCCTTTAATGGCGCCATCCAACGACACCACCAGGCAGCCGATGGATTGCTGCCGCATGCGCTTGGCGGCTTCCGCGATACACTCATCAGGAATGATCTGAATCACCTCGCGTATCATGATATCTTCAAGCTTCATCACCAGCTCCTTAGGGTCGCGGTGGCCCCAATTTTTCCGAATAGTTGAAACCTTCGACGTTCCATCTACGTCTAATCGCATAGAATGTGCCAGTTACGGCACATTGTGTGAAATCCAGGCTGTATGAGCTTAAACCGGAACGCTTTTTCCCGATAGCACGAATAATCGCGGCATAAGCGTGTCAGAATTGCGAAGGAGCTCTTAAGGTCTCACCTGGCCGCGGCCAGACAGGGGCCGCCGATGTCCGAGTCTGGCTTCCTTAAAATTTTCCAGGCGTTCCTTGACACTTCCCCCGTACGTTATTAGCTTGGTAAGTGGAGTTGGACCTGTCGATCTAAGCCCCCGGTACGCGTTTCCCGACCCTAGCAG
>DASTOD010000443.1:0-2259 GCA_035762645.1 Binatia bacterium
GCAGGCAGAGCATCTCAGAGTATTTGTTCTTCACCCAGAAGATCGTACTTTTGAAATTCGATGCGGGCGGTCCGCAGGATCTTCTTGACGTGCAACGATTGCTTTCCGCGCCTCCCGCCCAACTCAGCATTCGCCGACTGAAAAAAGCCGCGACGCTCCTGCGACTTGGAAGATCTCTTGAAGAATGTCTTCGCATAGCACGCGGCAGGGATTAATACCGGCCCCCACCTAAAACCGCAGGCCGTAAGTCGGCGGCCGTCTCTGATCTTCGACTTCTGATCTCCGGTCTCTAACGCGGCGCCACGAGAATCTCGTCGCGCGGAAAATAGTCCATGATCTCCGCGCCGTTTTTTGTAACGACCAGCATGTTTTCCAGCCTCGCGCCTCCGACGCGCGGCTCCCCTTCGCGCGATTCCACCGCAATCGTCATCCCCTCCTCGAAAACCTGCGGATGGTCGAAAGACCACAGCCGGTTGATGATCGGCATGTCATATCCGGTGCTCGTCCCCAAGCCGATGCCGTGACCGATCTCGCTGGCGAGGATCTCGACCTCGCTCTTGTATCCCCACTTGGTCGCCGGTGGAAAATGCTTCGCCGCGTCTGCCGTCGTCTTCCCCGGCTTTATTGCATCGATCACCGCGTCGATGCGGTCGTGCACCTGCTTATACCAGTCTTTCTCTTTGGCCGTCGGCTCGCGCCCAACGATGAATGTTCGATAAGTGCAACTGCCGTATCCCATATACGTCGCGCCGCAATAGGAACCGTAGACCAGATCGCCGACCTGGATCACCCGGCTCGTCGCATGGCAACCCCGGTCAAAGGTCATCGGCCCGGTGCGCCAACCGCCCGGAACCGCCGATTCCAAGCCCAACTCATAACCGGCCGCCGACCCGAGAGTCATCAGGTCGGTATCTTTCATTCCGGGCTTTAAGTTCTCCCAGACGCGAAACCATACGCCATCGACCATCGCCGCGCAGGTCTTGAGACAACTAATCTCATCCTGGTTTTTGATCATCCGCGCCTCGAGCATGAGATTGCGCGTGTCGACGATATTCTTCACGCCGGCATTAACCAAAGCTTCCCGCCCCGTGCCGTCGAAACCTCCTAGACCTAGTTTCTCGCCGAGCAGCCCGCGCTCTTCCAGCTCCGCCTTGATCTCGCCGGCGAACGCCTTCGCTTCCGCCGCGCAAGCTTCCGGACCGGGCGAACCCGTCAGCCAGGAATGTGCCGGCCGCCACTCTTTGATCCAGGGGCACTGGTCGGGCATCTGGTGATAATAACCGTCGTGTTCGTACATCACCGGATCGTGCTCGGCGAAGAACAGCACATAGCGGCACATGGGATAGGCGAACCCTTTGAGCGCGGTGAGATAGCGGATGTTCTGGTGGTTCGCTTCGAGAATCGCGGCGATCCCGTATTGGCGCATGAGCCCCCGCGCGCGCTCCACGCGCTGGCGGCGCATGCGGTCGGGATTGAACCGCTCCTGCCAATCCGCCGCTTCAGGGCCAAACGTGAGCTTGGATGCAAATTGGACCATGACTACCTCCTGGACTCGACATACAAATACTCAGATGAGTGGGTTTGCAGCGGCTCGAATCTATCTTGAACTCCTCACGGCTTGCAACCAATTGGGCGGCTTATAGCCTAGGGCTTATGGCTTATGGTTCGAACTATATGCCATGAGCTATCAGCCATATGCCAGCGGTTGCGATTGACCCTCTACGACATACTGTAGTATTCAGCCATTACTCATCGGACCGGGCCACCCCCTCTTTTTCTCCCCCTTAGCAAAGGGGAGAATTAGTAGGGGTGCCGGAATGATGTCGGAATCGGCCAACGAACTTACGGGACTTGAGACTCGCGGGCACAAGAACACGAACGGAGGAAAGAATGACGGAAAATTCTGTGCGTGTGATCGATGCCGACGGCCATGTCCGCGAAGCGGACGATCTTTGGGAGCGCTATCTGGAGCCGCCGTTTCGCGCTCGCGCGCCGAAAATCGAACGCGTCCCCAACGGCCAGCTGCTGTTTCTCCTCGAAGGCAATCGACATCACCGCAGGCCCGATGAGTCCCCGTTTAGAGTCAAGTCCGACGATTCTCCAGTCAACGAGAATCGGCACCTGGCCACAGACCCCAAGCATCGGCTCCAGGAAATGGACCGAGACGGGATCGAACGCGGCGTGCTGTTTCCCTCCGCCGGTCTTTACTTGCCATCGGTGGAAGAAGCAGCCTACGCTGCGGCGCTCTGTCGTGCTTAC
>DASTOD010000444.1:0-4157 GCA_035762645.1 Binatia bacterium
CCTTCTGCGGCCGCGCTGTTTATCTGGTGGAAGTTCTCTTAAGCGAACGAATGTGCTTCGTTATTGCGGGCGGCCGCTGTCTCGTGTTGGAGCATCGCCGCATCCTGAGGCCCTACCGCCAAACCGCGCGCTCAACCGGACCGCCTCGGAGCTTTTTGTTGACCTCCCGTAGAGCTGTTTAGTAGGCTTACGGGCTACGATTTCACTGTCCCTCATGACTGCGACATGATTTGGAACAATCTAAAATATAAAACCTGTACTGAGCTAAGTCGAAGTATCCGAAATCGAACATTTGCCGTAGTGGTGGGCGCGGCGGCAATCGCCAAAACTGATGAGAATCGGGGCGGCGGCCTTTGCCGATATTAATATCGCGAAAGACAGAATCCGTATACTCATATAGTTAGGTGCTTATGAAGATACCTTCGAGAGCAGACTGGGGTGATATCAACAAAGACGACCTTGACGCCAAATCGGCATTCGACAGTTTCCTCGGTAAGTCATTCTCAGAAGCTGAAGCGATGTTCCAAAGGAACGCCCTTTATTATCAGGAAGAGCTTCAATCAATGCCCGCTGTTCCGTTCAATTTCTATGCGCCCGCATTGGTTAAGTACATCACTTCCGAGCATGCTAAAGGAGATTCTGATGGCGCATCGTCTTTCTTACATATGGTTTCCTGGATATTGAAGTCAAACCGCGGAATCCTGGACTCAAAAACAGAAGACTTACTGCTTAGGGCAGCCAGACAAATCGCTAAAAATCAGGATTACTATGAAGCCGATGTCGACATCTACGGCAACTTCTCAGAGATATATTTTGAAATTCAAAAGCTCGCGACTGACCGGCCGGGGACATAGATAACAAAAACGTCTCGGGACATGGGTTACATATTTTTCCGTTTCAATCTACCAAATGCATCTCGATTCGCATATGTCAAGCAATCTTCCTAGTTTGAGCGGTCCGAAGTAACGGTCCAGATCCCATCATCGATTTCTTCAAGGCCAACGTATTCACCGGCACAGACCGTGGAGACGTTCACCCATTGTTTGTTCCATCGTATTCCGCCATTAGCGCTGACGTAACGGACCTCGAGGCGATCGGGGTACTCCAGGGGCGGCAGTTTCATAGGCATATTACGTGGAGATGGCTCATAGTGCCGCGCTGTTTGACAACTTCCCGCGAAGGCAGCAGAATCCCCGCATTGCTTCGAATATCAGATCGCTGGTCCCCGCGACGTCGTCTGCCGACATTCGGTTGTTGGCGGCTTTCAGTCTTGAAACTACTATCTCAACGAGCAAAAACCGCATCGGCCTTTACTTGATGACATTCCGAACTCCGCTGCGAAACTGTATCGACATTCTATCTACGAAACGATTTATCGAGCAGAAATTGCAAGACCCCTAGTCGCTAGACCAGCAGGCCACCTAATCACGGACTGGACCCACGCGGTTTACGCGGTTCAACGCCGCGGTTCAGTCGGTGGTTAGATCAACTTAAAGTCGTACTTATGCTCACGAGAGAAGAAGCGCAGCAATTAGTTCTTACACGCTTGAAAGCACGACAAGATGCTGGCGACTATGTTGTCGAAGAAAACCGTACTCTTGAGCGTCAGTTTGGTTGGCTCTTCTTCGTTGGAGTATCTGGGTCTAGCGAGACGGCGCAAGCGAAGACGGTTTCTCACCGGCTGATCATTGTCAACAAACACGTAGAGCAAGTTATTGAAAGTTCGATCGGCTACACGCCTGACCGGTTCATCGAGGTATACGAGACCTTGTTGGCCAAGAGCCAGGCAAGTTGGCAAGGTTGGTGTCAGACCGTGTCATTTCCACTCTCCTGGAGAGGCTTCCTCAGAGGACGCCTCACGAAAAAGGCGAAAGAGATGGGACTCCACGAGATTGGATAAAGACCAGCGAACAAAACAGTGAACGAAATGACTATGAATTACTTTGCCTTCCTGATTGGGTTGCGCGCCGACCTTAAAGAATCCGTGCCACGCTGATTTGACAAGTTCCCTGAAAGGCAGCAGAATCCGGCAGTCATTGGAAGTGTCGAGACTGGAATTATGACCGGTCAGTATACGTTAGGTTGCTGAATGAAGTATGTCGTTGACACAAGCCTGATTAACAAG
The DNA here is from genome assembly GCA_035762645.1 of Binatia bacterium. Classification (GTDB taxonomy): domain Bacteria; phylum Desulfobacterota; class Binatia; order UBA9968; family UBA9968; genus DASTOD01. The sequence continues at coordinate 2,126 of DASTOD010000444.1, forward strand.
CTCGTTGACGGCAGTGTTCATGCAGATGAACTTCCGAAAGATGGGTCGTTTGTTGCTTCGCACATTCAAATCGATGAATTAAACCGAACAAAAAACAGCAAGCGACGGTCAGAGCTTCTCCAAAAGTTCTCCGAGGCAATTGATGAAGTAGTTCCAACAGAATCATTTGTGTTGGGAACCTCCCGCTTAGGCGAAGGAAAGCTTGGAGATGGAGTTTCGTATGGCTCGATAAAGACAGAACTTGATTCGCTGAACGGGGGCAAGACAAATAATTCTGAGGACGCGCTAATTGCGGAAATCGCCATGAAAAACGGATACGTACTGCTGACAGCAGATTTTCACTTATATCAAGTCGCATACACCCTTGGCATCGGAACCTTCTATTGGACAACAACCTAACCATTGGGTTGAGACGGACGCCGTCAGCCCCGCCATAACGTTAGACCGCCTCCATCAAAGCGATGGCGAAGGCAAAACCCGCAGAGCTGCTATTTCCGGTACTGTGCTTGTCGCAGGACAGTTCAATTTCTGTCGCCGAGAGTGCCGAGAGGCTGCATCGGTGTAACGCGCTAGCTCTCTTCAAAAATCGATACTATGACAACCTGCTCGTCATCGATTCGAAGGCCGATCGCTTCCGGGTCGAGCGGGCGGAAGTCGTCCCTGCGCTTTCGGCGGTGGGTCGTTGGACCGCTCGAGTGCTAAACAGAAAGCTTCAGGTGGAACTTCAGTTGGAGCAGGAAGGTTCGGGCTCCCTTGACGACGCGAAGCGGATCGTAAGCGAGTGGCTCGGACGCGCGCCGGATTTCTGGGAAGCCAGCCGAGACATCGAAGAATGGAGAGAAATGGTTGCGCGTGCGGGCACTGTCGGAGGTCTCATCGCGCTATTTTCGTGAGAACTTCCCGATGCTGTCTAACCAGTAAGGATCGCAAATCGGCATCGAGTGGCAAATGGCTCGGCTATACCAGACGGATTTTTCGGACTCAGGTCAAATTTCCTTTGACAGATCGACCAATGGGTAACAGAAGCTAACTTACTCCGGCAACTGTGAACCCGACGCTTCGGGCGGCGGTGCCGAGCTGGCTGTCGTGGGTTAACAATAAATCAATGGGCTCAACTTCTCGTGTGGCGAGCGCGGTGGCCAAATGAACGGCGTCAAGAGTTCCTACTACCGTTGGGAAGCTTTCGCTTGCACGCTGCAGAATTCTTTCGGTAAGCGGATAAATCGCAAGCGTTTCGTGCACAACCCGAATGTCTCTTACGAGAGCGGCCACTTCTTCATCGGAAAGGTCACCGGAAAGGCGGAGGCAGTCAACATTCCGCAGAGCCTCGACACGCCACAGATTGCTGCCAAAAGCCCTCTCCCACTTTCCCCGGACCCCAACCGGATTCGGTTCCCGGAAGAGAATCCGAAGAATCACCGAGGTATCGACGTAGACCGTCATCTACGTCGACGATCTTGCAGAAGTGTTTTCACCGCGGATACAGGACGCCGAGACTTAATTCCTTTTATTTGTCTAAGATCTTTTACAGGCCGGGAGGGTTCCATCACCTGGCCATCCGGGGCCGACGCGGGAACGATTCGAGCGACACGGTGGCGATGAGACGTCACCACGATCTCCTGCCCTTCCCGCACTAAGCTAAGATAATAGCTCAGCTTCTCCTTCAACGTGGCTACATTTACTATAGGCATGGCCAGGCTATAGTCATATTCTAGTCATACGTCAACAAAAGGGCAGACGGGGACCTCAATCTGACTTTGGTTATTTGGCCGGGTAGTACTCAATTAACTCCTTGGGATTCTCGATTAACGTTCGTTTCGAGCACTCGCTTGACCCGCCAGCTAAGGTCGGGAGCAGTCCAAAGAGGGGGATGTGGCCAGGGACAGAATCGAACTGGCGACACGAGGATTTTCAGTCCCGAGATGCTACCGGGACTATGTGTCACTATCGGGCCGCTATTTGAAATCTATCCAAGCGTTTAACGGCGGTCTCAGCCGGTCGATTTTACCGATTCGAACACATAGTGACATAT
>DASTOD010000445.1:0-10783 GCA_035762645.1 Binatia bacterium
GACTTTCGCGCCGTTTGCAGCGAAGCCATCGCGCGCCATCTCGGCCAGAAGGATTTGGCCAAGATTTTTCCGGGTTATCGCTCTTCGGCGCCCCTCGGCTTGCTCGTCTAAATTGGCGTTACGGACGCCGCGGCGCAAGCAGGAAGCTATCCGCAACCCGGTTGCGTACTTGCGCAATTGCGCAAATGTCCTGAAAACCTGGCCGAATGGGCGGCAGGGACTATTTCCCCATACCAACCTGGCCCTCGTTTTTTTAACGCTGAGCGACGGCGCCCAGGGTTTCCGCCATCCGTATGAGCCGGACAAGCTCGGCGCGGTAGCCTTCGGGGTCAGGGCCGCGGGCGGAGTTGGCAAGCTCGGCGATACTCGCATAGGCGTAGCCGTCGACGGCGTTCTCGCTGCGCAAGCGTTGGCCGAAAGCGGCAACGGCGATCGCGAAGCGCTGTTCCGCCGGCGCGGAGTCAATCTTGGCAAGCGCGTCGGCAGCGCGCATCGGCTGCTCGATCAGCCGGCTGGTTGCTTCGCCCGGCAATTTGTAGCGAAGTTTGACGAAAGCCATCTCATCCGCGCGGCCGGTTATGTAAGGCATCGATCGATCACGCTCGGACTGATAGCGAAGCGGATCGATTTGACGGCGTTTCGCGCCGGCGGGCGTGATCTCATAAATGGCCGTCACGCTGTGGCCGGCGCCGATGTCGCCGGCATCCACCTTGTCGTCCTTGAAGTCCTCGCGGCGCAGCATCCGCGTCTCGTAGCCGATCAGCCGGTACTCCGCTACCGAGGCCGGGTTGAACTCCACCTGGACCTTCACGTCGTCGGCAATCGGAAACATGGTGGATGACATTTCCTCACTCATCGCCTTGCGCGCCTCGAGCAGCGAGTCGATGTAGGCGGCGTTGCCGTTGCCGGCCTGCGCCAGACGCTGCATCAGCGCGTCGTTGAGGTTGCCGACGCCGACGCCGAAGATCGAAAGATAGATGCCGGTCTTGCGCTTCGCGACAATGAAGCGCTCCAGCTCCTTGGGATCGGTGATGCCGACGTTGAAGTCGCCGTCGGTGGCAAGGATTACCCGATTGACCGCTTGTTTATCGAAATGCCGCTCGGCCAGAGCGTACGCGCGCTGCAAGCCCTCTCCTCCCGCCGTCGATCCATTCGCCCGCAAATTGTCGATCACTTCGATGACCTTGTGCTTGTCGCGCCCCGCGGTGGGTTCGAGCGCGGTCTGTGCTTGGCCCGCGTAGGTAACGATCGCGACCCGGTCGTCATCGCGCAATTGTTGAGCAAAGAGGCGAAACCCCTGCTGCAGCAGAGGCAGGCGATCGCTCGGTTGCATCGAGCCCGAGGTGTCGATCAGCAGCACCACGTTGGCGCGCGGACGCTCGGCGCGCGCGATGTCGTAGCCGCGAATGGCGATGTGGAGTAGCTGATTCTCCGCGCTCCACGGGCTCGGCACCACTGTCGTGGTAACCTGGAACGGCCGGGCACGATCCTGAAGAGCGGGATAGGCGTACGGGAAGTAATTGATCAATTCCTCGACGCGAACCGATTCTCGCGGCGGTATGCGACCGCTAGTGAGACTTCGGCGGACGAATGCATAGGACGCCGTGTCGACATCCACGCTGAAGGTGGACACCGGGTGCTCGGCGGCGCTCAGCACGCTCGTCGGTTCTTTGTCGGGAAAACGGTCAACGCTCGGGGGAATGCGCGATGGACGCGGATAATAATAAGGCGGCGGCCTGTAAGGATAATGCGAGGATGACAAGGCGTCCAGCCTCGCCTCAGACCCTTGGCGCATGGAGCCTCCGGCCATTGGGCTTGCCGGAGTTGACTGGGCGGCTTTTGAGACGTCTGTTTGACCGGCCTGAAGCGGGCGCTCCTGTTCCGCGTTCTGCGCACAGGCGCCGACCAAGAGCAGCAAGAGCGAGAGCCGGGCAATTAGCCGATTTCGTCCGATGTCAGAGGTGTATGGCATGGGTATCCCCTCCTGTACGCCAGCCGGCGCAAGTCAAGATACCCGTTAGACGATAGCGATTGGGTTTGGTTCCCAAAAGTGTGCATGCATCGAGCCCGCCTATGTGGCCTACCGCAGCAGCTCATTAAGCAACCACGCGAGCCGCATCCCTGCCTGCGCTAAACGTCTTCGGACCACCACCTGGGCGCGCTTGACATAATCCGCCGTGATTTCTCCTGACTCCGGTACCGAATAAACATGCGAGCGAACCAACGTAAGCGACTCAAGCGCCCAATCGACCGCGGTGCCACGCTGCCACTCCCGCCGCTCCTCCGGGGTTGCCCCTTGGTCGAGCCAGGCAGCAACTTCTCTAGACGCGCCGTCTTCCAGCTCAACAAAGACATTATCCCAGAGCAAATGCAGGCTATTGTTTTGGCCTTTGAACATAACACTAACGGTCCTTCCGCCGCGATCCGTTCTGAACCCGGCGTGCAGCGGCTGATGGACATCGCCTACCAAGTGAACGATGAACCGAAGGGCGATACGCCTCTCATTGAGAGGGGCATCCTCCGACGTGAGAACCCGCTGGTACCAGGCGAGCGCCTCGATGAGGCAATTGCGGTTTCCGCAGTCCCGCTGCCTCTCGTATTCGTTGGCGTCTTTCGGAAAGTTGATGAAGTGATACGGGTTCATCTCGGGAATCGTGGGAGCCACCTCGTCGGGCCAAGTCGAAGCTTTGGCGAGCGTGGCGTCCCGGAGACGGAGAATGGCGTTGACTTGTTTACGCGCAGCGTCGGTTAAGTGCGCCTCGGCGATATAGGCGACGATCTCGTGGCCCTTTGGACCCCACCCATATGCGGATGAAGAGAAAGACGAAAGCTCAAAAACAATAATGGCAAGCCAAAAAAGAGATTGGCGGAGAGTCATTAGCCGTCACCAGTCTTCGTATAACGGTACGGATGGCTGATCGTCAAGGTAATAATTTGAGAGACGCCTTCGACGTTTACAAGCGAGTCTTCTAGCGGATCAGATTGTCTTTATTTGGTCGCGAAGCGATAGATCAAACCGTCGTCGCCGGACGCTTTCAAGTAATTCCCTCAAAACAGACGACGGAAACCCGTCTAGCCGGGCGGGCTGTCACAGCGAGATATATTCAAAAGAGTTAGACGTTGGCAAGCTACCTCAGGTCTGACCCGAACCCTCAACTCCGGTATTCCGTCGTGGGGTCCATGGAAGATGCTATCCGCAAACCAGTTGCGTAGTTGCGCAACTTAGCAAGTATCCTGAAACCTGGCCGAATAATGGGGGGCGCGACCCGGCGATTCGATCAGAAAATTCATCAGGTCCGGATAGCCGAAGCTCTAATGGGAAAAGTACGGAGAGCTGGAGCCGGTGAGCGGCGAAGAGGTGGAGGCGCTGGCCAAAGAGGTGCTGGCGCAGCCTGCCGATGTTATCGAGCGGATGAAAAAGTTGATCGGGAAGTGAATAAAAGGACTCAGTGCAATTAGGAACTCCACACCCCGCTCGTCTACTTCGAATTCGCCGTCGGTTTCCATGGCGCATCTACAGCGCGCTGCCGTCGACGGCGAGTCCAGCGACCGCCCCCCGCATCCAAGCTTTTCATCAGTGACCATCAATAGTGTTCATCCGTAGTTGAATTTTTCACATCGCTGGTGTTTGATCGGCCTTTGTCGCCCATTTTTGTTCGCGTCCCGCAAGGCCATGGCGAAAAAACCAGCCAATTTGATTTATGGACTAGAGGAGAAGCCGCCGCTTACGACCGCGACTCTGCTTGGCGTCCAGCACGTATTTGTCATGACCGCCGGTTGGGTCCTGGTTATCGTCGTCGCCACCACTATCGGCGCCAGCCGAGAAGAAGTGACCAACGTGCTGCGGATGTCGATGATTGCTTCGGGAATCGCAACGATCTTGCAGTCTCTCCGCCAAAGCCCAGTGGGTTCCGGCTATCTTTGCCCCATCAGCGGTGGACCCGCCTACATTTCCGCATCCATTTTGGCCGGTAAGGCTGGCGGCCTTCGGCTGGTGTTTTTGATGACGTTGATTTCAGGCCTGTTCGAGGCGTTGCTCGCTCGACTACTGCCGCGATTGCGGCCGCTTTTTCCTCCCGAGGTTACCGGACTGGTCGTAACGATGGTCGGATTGGAACTAATCGGTCTCGGCTCCCCGAGGTTTCTCGGATTTAAGGAGACCAGACCGGGTCTCGACCCATCGGTAACGCTCGTGGCAACGATCGCGTTGAGCGCCATGATCGGGCCGACTGTCTGGGGTAGAGGCAAGCTTCGCTTGTACCCCCTGCTCATCGGCATGGCCGCCGGTTATGCAAGCGCGTATCTGCTTGGTGTCTTGGAGACGGCGCGATTAAAAGAGATGTTTGCGGTCCCCATGTTCAGCCTGCCCCGTAGAGCTCAGACAGGCTGGGCATTTGATTTCGCCATTCTACCGGCGTTTCTTATCGCCAGCCTGGCGTCGACTTTAAAAAGCGTAGGCGACCTGACTCTCTGTCAAAAAATCAACGACGCCGATTGGAAACGGACAGATATGCAATCTGTAAGCGGCGGCGTGTTAGCCGGCGCGATCGGCACCGGCCTGTCGGGAGTGCTTGGCGGGATCGGCCAGTCGACTTTCTCCAGCAATGTGGGTTTATCGTTGGCCACCGGCGCCACCAGCCGCTTTATCGCCATCCCGACCGGAATCCTGATGGTCTCACTGGCCTTTTTACCCAAGCTCGCGGCGTTCTTCGCCGTCATGCCGGATCCGGTGATGGGGGCGATCCTGGTTTACGTCGCCTGCTACATGATCCTTGCCGGCATCCAGGTCATTACATCGCGCATGCTCGATGCGCGCCGGACGTTCGTCGTCGGGATTGCGCTCATCTTCGGCTTGAGTATGGACATGATTCCCGGCTTGTACCGCGGCGTGCCAAACGCGGTTCAGCCGCTTGTCTCCTCATCGCTCGCGATCTCTACGGTCCTCGTTGTGTTTCTCAACCTCATTTTCCGGATCGGCATCACCAAGCGCCAGATGCTTCGACTGACGCCCGGGCTAGACAGTTCGCAAGCCATTTTCGATTTCATGGAAACCCAGGGCGGAACATGGGGAGCGCGCCGGGAAGTGATCCAGCGCGCGACCGCGGCGCTCAACGAGTTTTTCGAAACGGCGACGGCGCACCGCTTGGTCGACGGAAAACTGGAAGCCGAAGTGAGCTTCGATGAATTCAATCTGGATGTCGACATCCGTTACGCCGGCAGGCTCATGGAGTTTCCCGCGTTAAGGCCGACCGCAGGCGCGCTCCTCGAGGACGAGACTGCATTGGCGAGCCTCTCCGGTTTTCTCATCCGCCAGTACGCCGATCGGCTCAGATCGGAAGCGGTGAACGGGGGCTGCCGGATTCAGCTCCACTTCGATCATTAATTCCGTTCAGTCGCGGTTGCGCATCACGCTGAGTCGCTTATGCCGGGCAATAGAAGACGGAACGAAATAGGAGGGCCGCGGTGACGATTCGAGCAAAGACTCTTTTGATGGTGACCTGCTTGTTGGCCGCGGCGGTTCTCGCCACCGCCGGAGTTCTGGGTTGGAGTTCGCGCCGGGCTTTGCTTTCCGAGACCGAAGCTCAAGGACTGGTGATTGCGCGGTTGCTGGCGCGGAGCGCGGCGTTCGGCACGCACGTGATGAGAGATGTCGAGGCGGCAATCGGGGAGCAAATGATCGTCGAGGCAACCATCGCCGCCCATCTCGTCGCTGTCGCAGAGGCGGCCGGCTTCAAGCCTCAGGAAATCAACCGGCGGCTTAAAGCGATTGCCAAGGAGACCGTCCTGGACGAATTCTGGATCACCGACACAAAGGGACACGCCTATCTGCGAAGCAACACCGAAGTCGATTTCACTTTCAGCGCCGATCCTGTCGAACACCCGCAGGCGCATGCCTTCTGGCCTTTGCTTGCGGGTGAAAGCAGAGCCGTCGTGCAGGAGGCGCGCAAACGCGAAGTGGATACCCAGGTTTATAAATACGCCGGGGTCGCGGGTGTGGACAAACCGCGCATCGTTCAGGTCGGTTATAATGCGGCGTTTCTCGAGCAACTCGAGGGACGGATGGGCCTCAGCCGGCTGATGCACTATCTGGTCGCCGGGGGCAACGTGATCGCCATCCGCGTGCTTGACCACAATATGCTGACCGTCGATTACTCCGAGTTGGCCGGGCGGTCGAAAATCGCCGACGTAACCGCCGCGGACCTGGCGAACTTTCGCCGCCTGGTGCACGAGAATCGCACGGCGGCTTTCTTGCGGGACTCGGTTCTGACAGTGATGGCTCCGATCGGCGATGAAGGCGGCGAACTCAACGGCGGCGCCATTCTGGTATCGCTCCCGACCGACCATGTGCAGAGCGCCATTGGAGCGCAGGCGCGCTTGGCAGTCTTCGTCAGTGGCCTTGTTTTATTGCTGGGTTCGGTTATCGCTCTCGTCGCCGCGAAAACGATTACCAACCCTATCCATCAATTCACCCAGCTCACCAGGCGAATCTCCGGCGGGGATCTCACGCAAACCATCGAAATTCACGGCCAGAGCGAATTGGGCGTGCTCGCGGCCTCGTTCAATGAAATGAGCCGCAGGCTGACGGAATCCATGGAGCATCTCAAGCAAACGACGGCCGCCAAAGAAAGGATCGAAAGCGAGCTCAAGATCGCCAGTGAGATTCAGATGAGCATGCTGCCGAAGACCTTTCCGCCGTTTCCCGACCATGCCGAGCTCGATATCCACGCAGCCATCCTGCCGGCAAAGGAAGTCGGAGGCGACTTCTATGATTTTTTCTTTATCGACGAACATCGCCTTTGTCTGGTGATCGCCGATGTGTCGGGCAAAGGGATCCCGGCGGCGCTATTTATGGCGGTCACGAAAACGTTGCTTCGCGCCGAGACCGACGAGATTCAGGCCCCCGATGAAGTGCTTTCACGGCTAAACCGCGAGCTTTGCCGCGACAACGACTCGTGCATGTTCGTAACCGTCTTTTGCGGGATTCTAGATACGCGGACCGGTCGCTTCGATTACAGCAACGGCGGGCACAATCTCCCTTACCGTCTGTCCAATGGTGGGGCGGCCACCTTCGAAAATACCGGAGGAGCGGCGTTGGGACTCTCTGAAAACACGTCCTACCGGTCGCAGAGCACCGTCCTGAACCCGGGCGAGGGGCTGTTCCTTTATACCGACGGCGTCACCGAAGCTATGGACGCCGCGGGCGGCCTCTTTTCGGAGCGCCGGCTCGAGGAATTCCTGATGGCACGGCGCGGCTCCACGGCTCGGGAAATAGTCGCGAGCTTGCTCGAGAGCGTAAAACGTCATTCCTCTGGCGTTCCCCAATCCGATGATGTCACGACCCTGGTGCTGCGGTATGGCGCAGGTCTGGAGACGAGCTTCGAGATCCGCTTAAAAAACAAACTGCCGGAGCTTCAGAGACTACATCGGGATATCGCCGCATTCGGATCGCGCCACCGGCTTCGGCCGAACGCGGTAAAAGACATCCAGCTCGCTCTCGAAGAGATCGTTACGAATACGATCTCATACGGCTACGATGATAATGGCGAACATGAGATCGTCGTCCGGCTTAGCCTCGGCGCCGGAGAAGTAAACATCGAGGTCGAAGACGACGGCCGGGCGTTCAACCCATTGGAAGCATCCGGTGCCAATGTCGAACTGCCGCTGAATCAAAGGCCGGTTGGAGGCTTGGGCATTCATCTGGCCCGCCGGTTGGTGGACAGCCTCGAATACGAACGGCGCGGCCGCATGAATCTCTTGATCATGAAAAAACGCGTGGAGGAAACTCAGGCATGAATATCAGTGAAGATCGAAAACCCGGCGTCCTTATCCTTGGTCTTTCGGAGCGGCTCGATGCCACGACCGCGAAGGCCTTCGAAGACAAGATTCTCGGCGTCATCGAGGCGGGAGATCGTCGCCTGGTCATCGATCTCGCCCAGCTCGAGTACGTAAGCAGCGCCGGCCTCCGCGTTTTCTTGCTCGCGGCAAAGCGGCTGGGCGCCGTCCAGGGTAAGCTCGCCATATCCGGGCTCAATGATCACGTGCGCCAGGTGTTCGACATCGCCGGATTTTCATCTATTCTAAGTCTCTATCCCTCGCGTGACGAGGCGATTAAGCATGTCGCAGCGTGATGCGTTCGCCAAGACGATGGCGGATCGTGCTGGCACAGCCTGCCGACGTTATCGACCGGATGAAAAAGTTGATCGGCAAATGAACAAAAGAATCAGCGCCGTTCAGTATTCGGCTGGAACGAGAACTGAAAGCAAGCTGAACCTGCGCCGCTCTGACCAAAGACTGCCAAATCACGGCTTCAGCGCGAGGGAGCTAAACATCGTTCGGCGACTTATCAGATTCACCGCGATACGATAATGGAGGCATGGCATGAGCATTGTGGAGAGCAATGAGCCCAGGATTCGAGACGTCAAAGTTACATCCGACGCCATTATCGCATACCTGGTGGACGGACGCGTTTTGAGTGTGCCGCTTGTGTGGTCTTGGCGTCTGTCGGAAGCGACACCTAAACAACGGAAGCGCTTTAGGCTTATCGGCGACGGGCAGGGGGTGCATTGGCCGGATATCGATGAAGACATCAGCATTGAAGGGATGCTACACGGGGTGGCAGCACATCGTCCAACAGCATTAGTCCATTTCCGGAACAGCCGAGCTCGCCAGACACCGCATCCCAAACGGTTGAGGCGGTCCAATAGGCGGCGCCGCTCAACTGCTAAAGGTTAGTTGGCGGGGAATTTCAACATTCAGCCGGAGCGACCGTAGCGTGTCAAGCATAGTGATCTGCCGGCATAAAAGGGAAAGATATTTTATTACGCCCGGCTAAAGAGCTTCAGCGGCGTGCGCTGGTTTAGCGTTTCGTAAGCTCATCGGTTCAAAAAGTGATCCAGAAAGTGCCCGCGACCACGAGGTGGTTGCCGTATTCCAAAAGATCGCCGGCAGCGAACGATGGCCGAACCGATAGCCTAGCTCCTCGCTAGGTTAGATCACGAAACCGCTTGACCGAATGCCCGCGTAAAAGCGGACCAAGTTGATCTAATGAAGTCAGGACCGCAAGCCGTTTGGGACCAGGGGCAATGAGCGAAGCCGCACGCCGGTCGCATCGAAGATAGCATTACCGACAGAGGGAGCGAGCGCCACGATCGGCGTTTCACCTGCGCCTGCAGAGGGCAAGTCTTTGCGATCCAGCAGGATGGTTTCGAGCTGTGGCGTGTCACCGAAGCGCGGCACGCGGTAACGCGAAAAGCGCGGGTTGAGAATTTTGCCGTTTGCAAACTCGATTGCTTCGAAGAGCGCGCCGCCTATGCCCTGGATCACGGCGCCTTCCACTTGGTTCTTGAGCCCGTCTGGGTTGACGATCGCGCCGCATTCAAAAGCCGTCACTACGCGCAGGAGCCGTATTTTAGAGTTCGCGCGATCGGCGACCACTTCGACACAGCTTGCCACGTAGCCGCCCTTCTCCGTGCCGCAGGCGATGCCATGGCCGTGGCCGGACGCGGCTTTCCTGTTGCTCCATCCGAAGGCCTTGGCCGCTGCTTGCAGCACCGCCCGCACCCGCTCGTCTTTGAGATTTTTCAGGCGAAACGCCAGCGGATCCATTTTTACAAGATGCGCAAGCTCGTCGATGTGCACTTCGCGGCCGAAGTGATTGGCCGTCGCCGCCAGGCCGCGGTACGAGCCCTGGCGCAGCGGCGAGTCTGCGCCGTGAAATTGAGTCTGCTGATTTGGTGTAGCATACGGCGAACGGATGCCAGCGGAACCCGAATTGTAATTGTGAAATTCCCAGGCTGTAATCGTGCCGTCGGGATTGACCTTGCTCTTGATCTCGATCACGCCCGCAGGTCGGAAGTAAGCCCACGTGAACTCCTCTTCGCGCGACCACACCAGCTTGACGGGCCGGCGCGCCGCCCTGGCCAGGCGCGCCGCCTCGATGGCCACCTCTCCAGTGTGCTTGCCGCCGTAAGCAGAGCCGGTATCGGGCATGATGACGCGCACTCGATCTTCCGCAATACCGAAGGCGCGACTGAGTTCGCTGCGCACGCCGAAGGGGCGCTGCGTGCCTGTCCACACCGTGAGCTTGCCCTCGCGCCATTCGGCAACGGCAGCGCGCGGTTCGAGCGGCGCATGAGCGATATAGGCGATGTTGTAGGTTTGCTCGAGGCCCCCATCGCTCGAACCCTTGGAATTCAGCGATGATGCGCCTGATCTTGCGGTTCGGTGCCGCAAATAATTGTAGAGATCCTGGTTTGAGATCTGCGGCTGGCTTTTCCATTCCGCCCGAATCGCCGCCAGCGCCTGCTCGGCCTCATGCTCCGTGGGGGCAGCCACGCCGACGAAATCGCCATCGTGTACCAGCGCAACACCAGAGAGCTTTTCGGCACCCCGCGTGTCCAGACGCGCCAGCCTCGCGTGGAAAGCCGCAGGGCGCAAGACTTTTCCGTAGAGCATTCCCGGGAGCTTCATGTCGGCCGTGTAGCGGTGTTTACCTGTGATCATGTCGCGGCCGGCAACTTTGCCGAGCGCGCGGCCGGCGATTTGCCACTGAGCTGCCGGCTTGAGTCTCACGTCGCCGATGGCCTTTACCAAATTGCGGCCCTGGCTCAACTCGCGATAACTCAACGCTCGTTGGGTCGGCGGATGCATGATCTTGCCCTCGGCGGCGACGAGCGAGGCGCGCTGGACCTTGAGTTTGTCGGCCGCCAGCTCGAGCAAAGTCTCACGCGCCGCGGCGGCTACCTTGCGCAACTGAAGATTCATGTGCGGGGTGGTGCGGCTG
>DASTOD010000446.1:0-12050 GCA_035762645.1 Binatia bacterium
CATAAAGCACCTCCTTTAAATTTGCATAGACTCTCTGTTTCATTGTGAGCGATGGGAAAAAAATACATTGGTAGCGCCCGATTGACGTGGGTCCCGATTTGTCAGAGCAAGGGGCGGCCTTGTGCCGGGTCCCAGGGGAGACAAACGAAAGGCCAGCACACCCTGGCCTCTAAACATACCAGAGCGGCTGGCCTTAAACTCTTCTCTTCATTTCCCCCTCCGACGAACGGTTAGCGTTCCTCGGGTTTGGCCTCACATCACACTTGGAAGGCTTCTCAATGACGGGGGAGGCTTATTTACGGCACCAATATCACACGCGGAAAGTCTGTCAAGACAATTGTCTCTGGCAGACTGCTAAAGGCCGCCCCAGGTCTAGCCTGTTCGACTCGCCCCACCCGATGGGTCGTTGCTAAGCCAATTTTTGTAGCGACTCCGGAAGATCACGCCGCGACCGACGGCAATGAGTCCGGGCTCCTCTACACGGGGAGAGTGGTGAAGTCAAAGGACGTTTAGGCGACTTTTGTGTGACGATTGAAAATTCCGGCGAGCGGTCGCTGGCCGAACGGCATCGGCAAAGAGGTGAAGACAACCCTCTTGACACACCCGGTGCTAGTATTATAAGGCCTAGATCGTATCTACTATTCCGCAGCTAATACTGGCAACAACGTTCTTATTGACTTGACCGTTGCGAGTTATGTTGCTTGCTCCCCTTATTTCTTTTTCAGGCCATCCTCCCACCTCTGAAAAGGAGTCAGAATATGGAAGTCTCACGAAGAGATTTTCTGCGGTTTTCAGTTGCCGCAGGGACCGGCACAGCGTTTAGCGGACTTATCGGCTCAGGGGTAAACCTCGGGCCGGTTGTCGCCCGGGCGCAAGAGCTCCGAATCAAAAATGCCAAGGTGACCCCCAGCCTCTGCCCCTATTGCTCGGTGGGCTGCGCCACACTGGTGCATACAGTGGACGGTAAGATCGTCAACATCGAAGGCGATCCGCGCAGCCCGCACAACGAGGGGACACTCTGTCCCAAAGGTGCGGCAATATTCCAGCTGCATGTAAACCCCAACCGTCCGACCCAGGTCTTGCACCGGGCCGCAGGCGCCGCCGACTGGGAAGTTTGGGATCTGGAGCGCGCGATGAACCGGATCGCCGAGCTGACGAAGAAGACGCGCGACGAGACCTTCATCGAAAAGCTCTCCAACGGCAAAATCGTCAATATGACGCCCGCCATCTTCGCGTTGGGCGGCGCCACGCTCGAGGTCGAGTTCAATCACATCTGCCAGAAACTCATGCGCGGCCTCGGCATTGTGGCGATAGAGAACCAGGCGCGGATATGACACAGCTCTAGCGTCCCCGGTCTGGGGACACGATTCGGCCGCGGCGCGGCCACCCTCTACCCGCGGAGCATGGCGGACTCCGACTGCGTCGTCGTCATGGGCTCCAACATGGCGGAGAACCATCCGGTCGCTTTCCGCTGGCCGATGAAGGCGAAGACGGAGCATGGCGCCAAGATCATTCACGTCGATCCGCGCTTCACCCGCACCAGCGCCGTCGCCGACATTTACGCTCCGGTGCGCGCGGGCTCGGACATCGCCTTTCTGGGCGGCGTCATCAATTACGTCATCAACAGCGAGAAGTGGAACAAGGACCCGTTCTTTAAGAGCTTCGTCGTCAACTACACGAACGCCGCGACGATCATCAACGAGGACTTTAAGGACGCCGAAGATTTAGACGGAGTTTTTTCCGGCCTCGCGCCGGCCAAGGGCGGCGTACCCGAATGGCCGTTCAACGGCGCTATCAATCAATACGATGGCGCGACCTGGCAATACGCCCGGGAGAAGTCGGGGGCGGCGGCCGCAAAGCCTGAGCTCAAACCGGGCGAAGGATTTGCGCCGCTCGTAGCGTCGTTGGTCCGACCGCCGGTGCTAAAAGACGAGACGCTTAAGAACCCGCGCTGCGTATTTCAGATCGTCAAGCGTCATTTCGCCCGCTACACGCCGGAGACGGTCGAGAAAGCCACCGGCTGCCCCAAAGAAACTTTTCTCAAAGTCGCCGAGACCATTCTGGCCAATTCCGGCGCGGACCGGACGACCTCCTTCGCCTACGCCGTCGCCTGGACACAGCACACCTACGGAGTTCAAATCATCGGCGCCTGCGCGCTGCTGCAACTTTTGCTCGGCAATATCGGCCGGCCGGGCGCAGGGGTCATGGCGCTTCGCGGCCACGCCTCTATCCAGGGCTCGACGGACGTTCCTACGCTCTACCATTCCATCCAGGGCTATCTGAACGCACCGTCGGCACTCAGGAAGCACGACACGCTGCAAGATTACATCGCTACCGAGACGATACCGACGGGCTACTGGGCGAACATGCCGAAATTCGCCGTTTCGTATCTGAAGTCCATGTATGGGGAGGCTGCGACCAAGGAGAACCAGTTCGGCTGGGACTGGCACCCGAAGATTCTTGGCGACCATTCGCACATGGCCATGTTCGTGGCGATGAACGCCGGCAAGGTGAAGGGGATGTTTTGCGTCGGACAGAATCCGGCCACATCGCTCAACGCCAAGCTGGACCGTGCGGCGCTCAGGAAGCTCGAATGGCTGGTCGTGAAAGACAACTGGCTCACGGAAACGGCCAATTTCTGGAAGAACGCGCCGGAAGTCAAAAATGGCGAGGTGAAGACGGCCGACATCAAGACTGAAGTGTTCTACTTGCCGGCCACCCAGGTGGCCGAGCTCGAAGGCACCTTCACGAACACGCAGCGACTGCTGCAATTTCATCACAAGGCCGCCGAGGCGCCCGGTGATTGCCGGTCCGATACCTTGTTCTACTATGATCTCGGCAAGCGGCTGAAAAAGCTTTATGCCAACTCGACCGCGCCGCGCGACGAGGGCTTTAAGAATCTCGTTTGGGATTACGAGCACGAGGACGAAAGCGAGCGAAAGAAGGGCGAGCCTTCGGCGCTGAAAATTCTAAAGGAGATCAACGGATTTTTTACCGACGATCCGGCCCGTCACTGCGCCGGCTTCGGGGAGCTCAAGGACGATGGCTCGACGACATGCGCATCGTGGATCTATTCGGGCGTCTACCCGGCGGCGGGAAAACTCCTCGCCGACCGGCGCACACCCGATCCGCCGGGGAAACCCGGCGCTCAACTCAATTGGGGTTGGGCATGGCCGGCGAACCGGCGGGTAATGTACAACCGCGCCTCGTCGGACCCCGATGGGAAGCCGTGGAGCGAGAGGAAAAAGTGGGTCTGGTGGGATGCGGCGGCGAAAAAATGGGTCGGCTATGACGTGCCGGATTACATTGGGACGAAACCGCCTAACGACAAACCTAAACCCGGCGCCGCCGGCATGGATGCGCTCCCGGGAACCGCGCCGTTTATCATGCGGCCCGACGGCCAGGGTTGGCTCTACGTGCCAGGAGGCCTTGTCGACGGCCCGCTGCCGACGCACTATGAGCCGGTCGAGTCGCCGGTCAACAATTTGCTCTACAAACAACAGACGAGTCCGGTCTATAAGCATTGGAAGGATCCCGCCAACGAGCTGGCCAAGGTGGGCGACCCCAAGTTCCCCTACGTGATCACCACGTACCGTCTGACCGAGCACTACCTAGCGGGTGCCATGAGCCGCTGGTTACCGTGGCTCACCGAACTGCAACCAGAGCTTTTCGTCGAGATCAGCCCCGAGCTGGCGCAGGAAAAGGGCATCAAGAACCTCGACTGGTGCAAGATCTCCAGCCCGCGGACGGTGATCCGCGCCAAGGCTCTCGTTACGCGCCGGATGCAGCCGTTCAAAATCGACGGCAAAGTCATTCACCAGGTCGGCATGCCCTGGCACTGGGGCTACGAAGGACTTTCCAAAGGCGATGTGGTCAACGAGTTGACATCCCTCATAGCTGATCCGAATGTTTCCATGCACGAGGCAAAAGCGTTCGTTTGCAACGTCGAGAAAGCGTAGCGCTTCGCGCATAGCAAATGGCAAATCTCATATCTCAAACAGAATTTCGCAATCTGAGATCTGAAATTTGAGATTCGCGGAGAGAAACGGAGCGATTTATGGCTGAGCCAATGGGATTTTACACAGACACCACGGTCTGTATCGGCTGCAAAGCGTGCGAGGTTGCATGCAAGGAGTGGAACCAGCTACCCAGCACCAACGGCGGCGTGAATACCCTGAGCGGCGATAGCTACGACAACACGCGCCGCCTCGACGGTATTCACTGGCGACACGTCAAATTCATCGAGCAGTTTACCGAAGACCGAAAAGACGGGCACTGGCTCTTGATGAGCGATGTCTGCAAGCACTGCGTCCAGGCGCCTTGCCTCGAGGTCTGCCCAACCGGCGCAATCGTCCGTACGGAGTTCGACTCCGTGGTCATTCAATCCGATGCCTGCAACGGCTGCCGCGACTGCATTTCGGCTTGCCCGTTTGGTGTGATCGAAGTCAATCCGGCTTCGGGCACCGCGCAGAAGTGCACCCTCTGTTACGATCGTCTCCAGGGTGGGATGGAGCCGGCTTGCTCGCAGGCCTGCCCGACCCAATCGATTCAGTTCGGCACCATCCGCGAGCTGCACGGGCGAGCGCAGAAGCGTGTCGCGCAGCTTCATGAGGCGGGCGAAAAACGCGCTTACCTCTACGGCGCGGATGAAAAAACGCTCGGCGGGCTTAACTCGTTCTACCTGCTAGTGGACAAACCGGAAGTGTACGGTTTGCCACCTGATCCGAAAATGCCCACGCGCAACCTTGCATCCGCCTCTTGGTTCTCAGCCCTGGGCGCGGTGGTAGTGGGACTGATGGGAATCATCAATTTTCGGAACCGCGGTGCCGGGGCGCAGGACCATGAGGAGCGGCCATGAATACATTTCCTTCCAGCACCTATTTTAGTGCGCCGCCGGACTGGGGTTGGCTCATCGTGTTTTATTTCTTTTTCGGCGGCCTCGCCGGCGGCTGCTATTTTATTGCCGCGCTCATAGATCTTTTTGGCCGCCCGGAGGATCGTCCGCTGGCGCGTCTGGGTTACTACATCGCCTTCCCCTGTGTGCTCCTGAGCGGCGTGCTGCTGACGCTTGATCTCAATCGACCGCTGCGCTTCTGGCATATGCTGATCGAGTCGAACACCTTTCAGCCGATGTTCAAACTCTGGTCTCCTATGTCGGTGGGCTCCTGGGCGCTGCTGATATTCGGAATCTTCAGTTTGGTTTCTTTTCTCGGAGCGCTTGCGGAAGACGGCCGTATCCAGTCCCCGGCCTGGCGCAAGGTGCGTCCGCCTGGAATGCTGAACGGCGTGATCGTCGTGCTCGGCGGCCTTGTGGGTTTTTACGTCGCGGGCTATACGGGGGTGCTTCTAGCCGTGACCAATCGCCCGATCTGGTCCGACACGCCGTTGCTCGGCATGCTTTTCGTGGTTTCCGCCGCGTCCATATCGGCGGCATTAATGATCCTGCTTGCACACAGATCCAAATGGACGATGCCCGGCATTGGCGCGCTGCACCGGCTGGATGCATGGGTGGTGGTTTTGGAATTTCTTGTTCTGATCGCGGTCATGATATCACTGGGACCGGTGTTCCGCGCCTGGGTCAACGCCTGGGGCGTCCTGCTCTTTTTGGGTGTCATCGTGCTCGGCATGGTGATTCCTTCGGCGCTTTATTGGCGCAGGCAGTGGCTTGGCGACCGAAATGTGACCACGGCGGCCGCGCTGGTCCTGGTGGGTGGCTTTATTCTTCGGCTCGTCATTGTCTTTTCCGCCCAGGGAGTGTGACGTGAATCTTCCACTGATTCCTATCGTCGCTCTTTTGCTCTGCATCGCCGGGTGTTCAAGCCCCGAGAACACGCGCACACGCGGCAGCGGCCCGGGCGCCGACCTTGGCAACCGCGGTAAAATCACGCGAATCCACGAGGGCGCAAGACCGTTTGAAAAAACTCCTAAGCTCATTCCCACCAAGCATCCGCCTTTAGAACCTGCCAGCCAGGCGGATCAACTTAGCCGCAGATGACGGCAGTCGATACGGGCCTGCAAGACCTCAAGCGCCAGCATCCGGAGTGGGAACCGTGGCTCGCCGTTATTCAGGCAACTCTACGCGAAACCGCCGATCCCAAATGGGACGCAACTGTCCCCGACTGTGCCGAGACGCTGGAAAGCAAGGTACCGCTTCTGGCGGGGGCCGTGATCGCTTTAGAAACCAGTCGGCTGCGCCGTTGGACGGAACAGCTGATGACGACCGCCAGCCGGGGCGGCACGGAAAAAATGGTCACCTTGAAAAGGGCGCTTCGAGAAACCGCCGATACTCTTACGCTCTTTAAAGCTTCACTCCGGCAGGATGAGAGCGGGTTGAAACAAATTGCGCTGCGGAGTGGCGCCGACCCGGAAGCATTCCAGGCGGTTATCGCCCTGCTACCCGTCCCATTTTTGCACGCCTGCAATCGCCGCTGGGCGCACTCGCTGCCTAAAGGCTGGGTCGAAGGGTATTGCCCCGTATGCGGCGCCTGGCCTGCCGTCGCCGAAATTCGGGGAATCGAGCGCGGCCGTTATTTCCGCTGCGGCCGCTGCGCCGGCGAGTGGCAAGTCAACTGTCTGGTTTGCGCATACTGCGGCATGACGGATCATGAGCAGCTGGTCTCGCTGGTGCCAGAGAAAGGCGGCAACACACGGGTGATCGAAGCCTGCAAGCGCTGTCTCGGATATGTCAAAGCTTTTACCACTCTCCAGGCCAGTCCGGCCGCCAAGGTGATGCTCGACGATCTCGTCAGCGTGGATCTAGATATTGCGGCCCTGGAGCAGGGTTACAAACGTCCACAAGGTCTCGGTTATTCCTTCGACGTCACGCTCCTCGCATAAGCTTCCTGTTTCGAAATTCGAGTTCGTCCTCCCAACGCGAGACACGAGACACAAGACCGAAACCGAGAATTTTTAGGAAGTCAGGCTAGGGATGGCGCGAATCCTGGTCAACACGTTGCTCGCCGGCATAAATATTGAAATTCCGGCCTCTTAGGAAGCCGATCAGAGTGATCTTGAACTTTCGCGCTAATGCCACGGCCAAACTCGACGGCGCGGAGACCGCCGCTACCATGGGAATGCGCGCCATCAGGGCCTTTTGCATGATTTCAAAACTTACGCGCCCGCTGACCATCAAAACGTGGCCTTCCAGAGGGATGAGCCCCCGCAAAAGCGCCGCGCCGATGGCCTTGTCAACCGCGTTGTGCCGGCCCACGTCTTCGCGCAGAAATAACAAGTCCCCCCGGGCGTCGAAAACTGCTGCCGCATGCAGCCCGCCCGTTTCATCAAACGTTTCCTGTTCGCTCCGCAGCTTTTCCGGTAAAAGATAGAGTCGTTCCAGCGGAATCTTGAGATCGGAGGCAATCGGCCGGGCCGTGAGGCGGAGCGCCTCCAGCGTTCTCTTGCCGCAAACGCCGCAGCTCGAGCTCGAATGAAAATACCGATTCAAGCGTTTGCGATCGAAGCGCACGCCGCGCCTGAGCGTAACCGAAACCACGTTGGGCAACTTTCGCGTAGGCCGCGAGATCTTTTCAATGTCCTCGCTTTTGTGGATGATGTTTTCGGTTAGCAGGAACCCGGCCGCCAGCTCATCATCAGACCCCGGAGTGCGCATCGTGATAGCCAGCGGCGACTGCCCCAGGCGAATTTCCAACGGCTCTTCGACAACCCATTTGTCTTCATCGGAGACGCTTTGGTTCTCCTTCACCCTAGCGATCTTTCCACGAATGAACGCGGGATCGATCATCGCTTCACGACCACTGACTACGAGACCACCGACTACGCATCCTGGTTGCGTCCGTCGTGTCTTGTGCCTTTTCGATCTCTGATCTCCCGATTTCCGACCTCTGCTCGCGCAAGAACGTAAAGCCGTGCGCTGATTGCGGCAATACGTAATCTGTAGCCGCTCTCTCAGACAACCTACCTGGTGGTCTGTGGTCAGTAGTCGGTCGTCTCTCTTCTTAAAAGAGCCTTCCCCCGGGCATATGAGGAAAGGCGCTCATTTCATGCGGCAGCGTCGCGGGCTGCGCCTTGCAGACGTAGCTCGCATCCAACTGTTCGACCCGAGTGACGCCAAGCAAACCCATGTCGACCGTGATCTCTTCTTCGAGCAATTCCAACACGCGCACCAGTCCCGCTTGACCGCCGGCCGCCAACCCCCAGCCTTGAAGTTTACCGATGGTCACGGCTTTGGCTCCCAACGCCAGCGCCTTTAGCACATCTGTGCCGCGGAGAATGCTTCCGTCCAAAAGGACGTCTGCCTTGCCGGCCGCCGCTTCGACGATTTCGGGGAGGATATCGATGGTACCCCTACCGTGGTCGAGTTGTCTGCCGCCGTGATTGGAGACGTATATGACCTCGACGGCATGGTCGATGGCGATCTTGGCGTCTTCCGCCGTCGCCACACCTTTCACGATGAAAGGCAGGCCGGCCATTTTTTTGATGGCATCCATCATCGGCCAAGTCAGCATCGCCTGGAAATGGCGCTGCGATTCCACCCGCTTGCTCGGCGGCTGCCAGCGATTCATCATCTGTCGCTCGCGGCGGCTGTAAATGGCCGTATCCACGGTCAGACAAAGCGCCGCGTAGCCAGCCCTTTTGACCCGCCGCAGGATTTCTTCACACCAGTCCAATCCGCCCCGAATGTAAAGTTGAAAAATCTTCGGCTGCTCTGTGCTGGCGGCGATCTCCTCGAGGCTCGGTTGAGTCACCGAGCTGACGAAATTAATCGTGCCGAATTCCGCCGCCGCTTTGGCCACCGCGATGCCCCCTTCCGGTGTGATCGATTGCAACGATCCGATGGGCGCCATCATCACGGGAATGCGCAGCTTGTGACCGAGGAAAGTGGTTGAAGTATCGATTTTGGAAACGTCCACCAAGACGCGCGGCCGCAGAGCCAGGCTGTCGAAACCGAGGCGGTTTCGTCTCATGGTGGTTTCCGATTCGGAGCCGCCGCTCAGATAGTCCCACACGTCTTGCGTCAAATTGCGCCGCGCCGCCAAAATAATTTCCTGGTTCGTCACAAAATCGATAGCCATGAATCGCTTCCTCCGGCTTGCTGGAAATTTGGCTGGGACAGTACCGAACCTGGCGTGAAGATGTCAAACGACCGCGACCAGGAATGGAGTGTTGGAGTGTAGGAGTATTGGAGTAGTGGGTTTTTACTGCATCACTCCATTTCTCCAGTACTCCAGTACTCCGCAACTTAAACCGTCACGGCCCCTTGGGACGCTGAGGAAACCAGCTTGGCATATTTCGCCATGACGCCGGTGGTGTACCTCGGTGGCGGCGGCGACCACTGCCGCAGCCGGTCGCCCATCTCCTGCTCGGAAATTTCCACCTCGAGCCGGCGCGCCTCGATATCAAAAACTATGACGTCGCCGTCGCGGACCACGGCAATGGGACCTCCGTGAGCCGCCTCGGGCGCGACATGGCCGGCCATGAGGCCGTGCGTGGCGCCGGAGAACCGGCCGTCGGTCAGCAGCGCAACAGAATCACCCAGGCCGGCGCCCACCAGAGCGGCGGTGACGCCGAGCATCTCGCGCATTCCCGGACCGCCTTTCGGCCCTTCGTAGCGAATCACGACAACATCGTTGGGCCTGATCTGCCCCGACTGCACGGCCTGGAACGCGTCCTCTTCGCGGTCGAAAACACGCGCGGGACCTTTGTGAGTCATTCTCTCGTGTCCAGCGACTTTGACAACGCAACCTTCCGGCGCGAGATTGCCTTTCAAAATGACCAACCCGCCGGTGGGCTTGAGGGGATTTGAAATCGCCCGCACGACTTCTTGCCCCGGGGTCTCCTTCGCGACGCGCGCCGCTTCGCCGATCGTCTTCCCGGTGACCGTCATGGTGTCGCCTCGAATAATGCCGGCGTCGACGAGCCTCTGGGCGATGAGCTGAATGCCGCCCGCCGCGTACAAATCGGTTGCCACAAAACGGCCGCCCGGTTTGAGATCGGCGATCAGCGGCGTGCGCGAACTGATACGGTCGAAGTCGTCGATGGTCAGTTCCACGCCGGCTTCCCGGGCGATGGCGAGCAAGTGCAGGACCGCGTTGGTCGAGCCGCCGGTCGCCGCCACGGCGGCAATGGCATTCTCGATGGATTTCCGCGTGATGATCTGTGATGGGCGAAGATTCTTTCGCAGCACTTCGACGACGAGCTTGCCGGCGTTGAACGCCGCCTCTTCTTTTTCCGGCACCGTCGCCGGGATACCGTTGCTTCCCATCGGCGAGATGCCGAGAAATTCCATCACCGTGGACATCGTATTGGCGGTAAACTGCCCGCCGCAAGCGCCGGCTCCCGGGCAAGCCGCATTTTCGACCGCCTTGAATCGCTCTGCTTGGATTCTGCCGCTGCTGTACGCGCCGACCGCTTCGAAAACATCTTGAATCGTCAGATCGCGGTCTCCGAGTTGACCCGGGGCGATGGAACCGCCGTAGAGCGCGAGACCGGGAATATCGAGCCGTGACAGCGCCATGACGACGCCCGGATTGGTTTTGTCGCAGCCCGATAGGCAGACCAGGGCATCGAAATGGTTGCCGCGCGCGACGAGCTCAATGGAATCGGCGATCACCTCGCGACTGATAAGCGAGCACTTCATCCCTTCCACGCCCATGCTGATGCCGTCGGAGATGGAAACCGTGTTAAACTCCATCGGCGTCCCTCCGGCGGCGCGGATCCCTTCTTTGACCTTCGCGCCCAGCCGGCGCAAGTGGAAGTTGCACGGACCGATTTCGATCCAGGTATTGGCCACGCCGACGATCGGCCGCGACAAATCCTCGTCGCTAAAACCCACGGCTTTGAGCATCGCGCGTGACGGCGCCCGGTCCGGACCATCCGTGATCGCGCTGCTCCTCGGTTTCAAATTTTCAGCCATGAATGCTCCTTAACGCGGATATGAGTAGACCTAACTTAAAGGGTTTTGCAAGCAGAGGCAATTGCCGTAAAATATTCAACTTCTACGTTTCATGTTTCAAGTTTGCAGTTCCCTTCGTCCAACAAGAAACCTGAAACCAGAAACTTGGAACTGTTAGGATTGCAGATGGGTTCGAGAACGGAATTACGCCGGATCGTTTTTGTGACCTGGCTGGCGCTTAGCCTAGGCCTGCCGCTATCCGCGGCTCAGGTGACGAAGCAAAATGCCGACCGGCTGCAGCGCAAAATCGACGAGATCACGGAGAACGGCTCAAGAAATCCGGTGGCACCCAAGAAAACCGCCGTCACCCAGGACGAGGTCAACTCTTATCTTGCCTACAATGCCAGAGATAAGATTCCGCCAGGGTTGACGCAACCCGAAATCACGCTGCTCGGCAGCGGCCGGCTCGGCGGGCGCATCCTGGTCGATATCGATGAATTCAAGCGTCACCGAAACTCGCAAGGTTTCATCGATCCGTTCAATTATATTTCCGGCAAGGTGCCGGTCACGGCGCGCGGCATTCTTCGCACGCGCGAAGGCAAAGGACAATTTCAACTCGAATCTGCGGAAATCAGCGGCTTGCCGGTGCCGAAACCCATTTTGCAGGAACTCGTGAGTTTCTTCTCACGTACGCCCGAGCACCCCGAAGGATTCAAGATTGATAGCCCCTTTGACCTTCCGGCCAAGGTCCGCGAAGTCGTGATCCAGAATGGCGAAGCCGTGATCGTGCAATAGGCCGCGGCTTGCGGTCCAGTGGAGGACGCGTTACAAGTTATCCATTTCGAACTGAGCGCAGGAGCGGATCCGCGTGCAAATGCTTCCTTTCAAGCAAGTTGACGTGTTCACCCAAAAGCCTTTTTGGGGAAATCCGGTTGCGGTGGTGATCGGAGCCCAGAGCTTGTCGTCGGAAGAGATGCAGCGCATCGCTGCATGGACGAATTTATCGGAGACGACCTTCCTCCTCCCGGCTTCATCCGAACAGGCCGACTATCGCTTAAGAATCTTCACCCCCAAACAGGAGCTGCCATTCGCCGGCCATCCGACAGTCGGCAGCGCGCACGCGGCCATTGAAAGCGGTTACGCGCTGCCGAAGAATGGGAAATTACGGCAGGAGTGTCTCGCTGGCGTTCTCGAGCTT
>DASTOD010000447.1:0-3749 GCA_035762645.1 Binatia bacterium
GCCAGAGATTCCAGCCTTTCACCGCTCAACGGATCAACGTCCCAGCCGCGCTTCTCGGCTTCCGCCAGCAGCTCAGGGTCTTTAATCGCCTTGGCGTATGCGTCCCGCAGAATCTTCGTGCGCTCCGCCGGCACGCCCGGAGGGGCCGAGATGGGGCGGCCCATGGTTACGGCCGTCACTATGACTCGGGCGAGCCTTTTGCCCGTATCCGGGGTTTTGTACTGCTCCATCAGTTCAGTCAGAGTCGGGACGTCTTTCAACCGCGCATCACGTTTCGCCCCGAACTGAACCACCACGCGCGTAAATCCGGACTTGTGCCACCGCTTGTAGGGCTCCCGCCCAAAGTACGTTGCGATCAGCGGAGACCAGCAAACGACTTCGTTTCTTTCGATTGCAAGATCGATCTCGGCTCCGCCCGGGTAACCGCTGACGATATTGGTTTTGATTCCCAAGGTATCTTCCAAGAGTCGCGGTATATAATAGCCGGTCGATCCTGTACCCGTCGTGCCGCATTTCGCCGGCTCCTTCGCGTTGCGCAGATCTTCCACATTTTTGAACGGAGCGTCGGCCCGGATGAAATGCAGAATTTCATTTTGCTCCGGCGAGCCGATCCACGTGTATTTGGCCCAGTCGAACTTCGCTTCAGCGCGACCGACAAGCTGATCGAAGTAGAGCGCCGGGTTGAATGCGCCCAGCGTCAGCCCGTCAGGTTTAGCGATTCCATAGATGTAATTAGCGGCGACCACGCCGCCGGCGCCTGGCATGTTTTGGGGGATGATCTCCGGGTTTCCCGGTATGTGGCGGGTCAAATATCGCAGCATCATGCGGGGCCAGAGATCGTAGCCTCCGCCGGCGGTGGAGCCGATGATCAGCCTAATTTGCTTCCCTTGGTAGAAATCGGCCTGAGCATACAGATCAACGCTCCAACCTAGAAGCAGTGACCCAACTAGAAAGAGCGAAGCCAGTTGCTTCGCTCTTCGATCCATCCGACCCATTCGGCGTAGCTTGTGATGATTCTCGGCCATTGAAGACTCTCTGTCGGCATTAATCAATAATACGTCACTTTCCAATAAGCTTTTTAACCTTTTCGACAGTTTCTGGGGCTGTGGTCATGACCTCTTTTGCCAAAGCATCCAGTTCCTCGCCTTTGGCCGGATCAATCTCAAGTCTGCGCCTCTCGGCTTCGGCCAACAGGGCAGTGTCAGTGATCGCTTTGTTGAAGGCGTCGCGCAGAATCTTGACTCTATCCGGAGGAACTCCAGGCGGGAAGACAATGGGTCGGCCGAACTCGTCGGCAGCTAAAACGACTTTTGCCAGCCGTCGCACATCTTCAGCAGTTTTGTACTTGTCCATCAGTTCATTAAACAAAGGGGAGTCCTTCAGCCGCGGATCCCGTTTGCTTCCTGTCTGGTACAGGACGCGAACAAAATTTTTCTTGCGCCACGTGATAAACGGCTCGCGAGCGAAATAGGCGTTAATTGTAAAGGCGCGGCACTGCACTTCGCCCCGTTCAACGGCCAAGTCAATGTCCTGCCCCGCTACATAGCCTGACACTACGTCGAATTTGGTCCCGATGGCATCTTCCAAAAGTTTCGGCATGTAATAGGCGGATGAAGTGACCCCCGTTGCTCCACACTTTGGCGGCGTCGATGCTGTACGTACATCTTCAATCGTCTTGTAAGGACTGTCCGCCCGCATATACATCAAACTGTTCGAGCTTACCGTGCTGCCGATCCAGATAAACTTCGTCCAGTCGAACTTGACTTCGGGCCGCTTCACGAGCTGCTCGAAATAAAGCGCCGGATAGATGGCGCCGAGCGTCAGCCCGTCGGGTTTGCCGATGTTGTAGATGTGATTGGTGCCGATCAGCCCGGCCGCTCCCGCGACGTTCTGAATGATAATATTTGGATTGCCGGGGATATATTTCGGCAAGAACTCCCCCACCAGTCGCGGGTAAAGGTCATAGACGTCACCGGCTTTGGTGCTCACTATGATGGTGATGGTTTTGCCTTGATAGAAGGGCGTTTGAGCTTGAAGGTCGCCCATCCATGCAAAGAGAAACAAAAGGAATAGAAGGATCATTGTTTGACTATCCGACAACCTTTCTCAACACAAGGTCTAGCCTAACATATTTGAAATTTGCGTTGCTTGTGAACTATCCAATCGGCATAAAGATGACTCGCGCAAAGACGCAAAGCACGCCAAGTTCGGAGAAATAAGACGATTTTTTCTTTGCGGCCTTGGCGTCTTGGCGCGATAAATTTTTCTGAAGCGGTTTTGTTCAACATTTGAAAAGTTAGAATCTAGCGGCCCCACCTCTTTTTCTCCCCGGCGCGACCCGGGCGAGGGGGAGAAGGTCTCTGCTTAGTTTCCCAAGAGCTTACGCATCCGCGCGACAGTGTCCGGAGAAGAGGCCATGACCTCTTTTGCCAGAGATTCCATCTCTGGACCGGTCGTCGGATCGATCTCGAGTCTTCGCTTCTCCGCATCGGCGAGCAGAGCCGGGTCTTGGATCGACTTGTCAAAGGCTTCGCGCAAAATCTTAACCCGGTCGGCCGGAACGCCCGGAGGGGCCACGATCGGACGGCCGAAATCACCCGCGGCCAAGATCAGTTTGGCCAAACTTCGACCGGAATCGTTCGTTTTGTACCTGTCCATCAACTCATAGATTGTTGGGGTGTCCTTGAGTCTGGCGTCCCTCTTGCTGCCGGTCTGAATAATGACATTAACGAAACCTTTTTTGCGCCAAGTGATGAAGGGCTCCCGTGCAAAGTAGGCCGTAATCGTGAAGGCGCGACATTGTAACTCCCCGCGCTCCACCGCCAGATCGATATCTTGTCCGGACACATAACCCGACACGATGTCGAACTTTGTTCCGATGGTCTCCTCCATGAGCTTTGGCAGGTAGTAACCGGTCGAAGTTACACCCGTTGCGCCACACTTCGGCGCGGTCGTAGCCTTGCGCACGTCGTCGATATTTTTGTATGGCGTATCGGCGCGCATGTACGTCAGATGATTCGAGGTGACCGTGCTGCCGATCCAGTTCCACTTTGACCAGTCGAATTTCACTTCCGGCCTTTTTATGAGTTGCTCCATGTACAGGGCGGGAAAGAGGGCTGCAAGGGTTAGCCCGTCGGGCTTGGCGACATTGTAAACCTGATTCGCGGCGATCAGGGAGGCCGCGCCGGCTACGTTTTGTACGATGATGTTCGGATTTCCTGGAATATGTTTGGGTAAGTATTCAGCCATAAGGCGTGCATAAAGATCGTAAACATCCCCGGCCTTCGTGCCCGCTACGATGGTGATTGTTTTTCCCTGATAAAAGGGAGTCTGAGCTTTGACGCTACTACACCAGAGGAACACAACGGCGAAAGCGACCAACAAAATTCTCATTATGATAGGACCTCCTAATATGATTTGATGGTTAACATTGTTGCATTATCGAATTCGAATGCAATGGTATCCGAGGCGCGTTAACACCGCCATCCGTCATTTTGTCAGCCCCGTGTAACCGACCCGCCGTGTTGCGTCCGCGTCTAAACACCTAACCACGTAAAGATTAATCCTTCAGGAAAGGGCAAGGTGAGCAGCCTCACGAACAAGAAGTAGAAGACAAGCCAGGCCAACGCAGTCAACATCAGGGAAACCCCCCAGCTCTCGTTTGACTGGATCTTCAAATATGAAAAAACCATCAATGGAATCGTGACGGTAAACCCAAGCAGCCAGATACCGAGGAAAAATCCTAAAAA
>DASTOD010000448.1:0-4179 GCA_035762645.1 Binatia bacterium
TGCCGCGTGGTCTCGATGTCGTCCACCCAAACGCCGAAGTGGTGCAGCCCAACGAAGTCCTTGCCGCGCTCGTCGCCGGCGTCCTCGTCGGTCTGGAACTGCAGGATCGTGATGTTCATCACTCCGTCCGAGAGCCGCGTCGCAACCCGCGACTCAGAAACGCGCTCAAAGCCGAATGTCTGCTGATAAAACTTCGCCGCTTTCTCCTTGTCGGGCACGGAAATCGCAATATGCCTGAGTCTGGCCTTTGTCATGTCCTTCCTCCGTTTACGCGCTCGACCGTATCGATATCAACGCAGGATCACCACGGCAAGCGCCGCGAGCGCCGCGACCAATGCAGTGCCCGCCAATCCCAGCGCCAATATTATTGCGGTCCGCCACCGCGTCTCCACCAGTCGCATACTCACGGGATCGGGCGCCGAAACACCAGCGTCGGCGAAGAGCGACTGCTGCATGATGGCCTTGGCCGAGACTACCTCTTCCGTCGCACGTTCTAAGTGCCGCTGGGATATACGCTTGCCAACGTCTGGCCCCGGTTCCGCGGCAGCTGCAGCCGCGGCCTTGATGACCGCGTTCTTGATGTCGCCGCCGCTTACCGCGTAACGCTCGGCGAGCCGCCGGAAATCGACGTCCGCCGCGAGCGGCGTCTTTTTCGGGTGAATCTGCAGGTGCCAGATCCGCTCGCGCTCGTCTACCCCCGGCATCTCAAAAAGCACATGGGTTCGGATGCGGCGCTCAAAGGCGGGGTCAAAGTTCGCGGCCAGGTTGGTCGCAAAGATCACTATCCCGTTGAACGCCTCCAACTCGCGAAGGAGAACGTTGACCGTCAAGTTCATCTCACGGTCATATCGTTGGGGCATGCCGGCCGAGCGCCGCATTGCGATGGCATCGGCTTCGTCAAAAAAAAGCACGGCGTTCTGCTCTACGGCCGCATGAAAGGTAGCGACGATGTTTTTCGGAGTCTCGCCGACCCACATCGACTCGGCCTCGGCGTAGTCGACAACGAGGAGCTTCATGCCGAGCGCATGAGCGATAGCCTCGGCGCAGATCGTCTTGCCCGTCCCGGGAGGCCCCGCAAAGTTAAACGCTAACCCGAGTCCTGAGGTGTGCCGCTCACCAAGCCCCCAGCGGCCGAATATCAGGTTGTGATTCCGCACTTGGGCCAGCGCCTGCTCCAGCGTGCGGCGCGTTTGAGGCGGCAGGACAACGTCCGCCAATGTTCGCTCCGGCGTGACGGTTTCGACGACTCGTCGCGAACCCAAACTCGTGAAGAACGAAATCAGCGGACTAGTCATAAAGGACTGTGATCAGATCGCACTGTTTACAAGCTCTTCCGTTCGCCTTTTTAACTCGCCGGGACATTCTGAATTCACTCGCCGATGCGCGTCGTAATTTTGCTCTGTGGACTTCTGATCTTAACACTCCCGAAACCCCCTTGCGACGGCGACCAGATCAGCTTAACGGCGGATGTCAGTGTCATTATTCGGCGATCCCCGGAAACGAGAGAGGCTTCGGAGAGGGTCGACCATTTTCCAGGCGTGAAACTTAGGGTCGGGGAGATTATCGGATTTTTCGAGGCTTGTCGTGGAGCCGGAGGATGTCGCGGCTGGCTTTACCGCGGTTGATCAATTCTTGATATTTGTATACGCGCGAAGCGCCCGTTGCTCAAAATAGTCAAGACGTAAAGATGGAACCCTGTGCTCATCTCTAGCACAGCCAGAGGTGTCACCCATCTCTAGACGAAATATCACGTCACAGGCAAGTTCGTCTTCGGAGTAGCCCACCGTACTTTGCCCGCGGCGATCTCCCGAAGAGCAATAACGATATCTCGGTTATCCGATTCTATGAGCGGCTTGGCTCCCTTAAGGAGCTGCCGTGCTCGTTTTGAGGCGAGCATCACGAGCTCAAAACGACTAGAAACCCTTTTCACACAATCTTCAACTGTGATTCTTGCCATAATCCAGCACTGTATCCTGCTGCGTCATTGAACACAACAACAATCTTTGCGGTTTGGAGGTCAACTTGGGGCTAAACGGCTCGCAGTGCTTGGATAATGTCTAACCGCGCGGCGCGGACGGCGGGGAGAAAGCCGCCGAGCAGGCCCATTGAGAGGGCGAAGCCGAGTGATGTCGCGATGATGGACGGCGAAAGGGAAAACGCGAAAGCAAGCTCGGAAAAGGATCCGAAGTTGAGCGTCGAGATGGTGAAAAACTGAAGCAACGACGCGAGACCCAAGCCCACGGCTCCTCCCGAAAGAGAGAGAACGAAAGATTCGACGAGAAAGGCGAGCAAGATGCTCCGCCGGTGAAAACCCAGAGCCCTGAGCGTGCCGATTTCGACCGTTCGGTTGGCAACGGCACCGTACATGGTGATCATCGCGCCGACCGTCGCGCCCGTGCTGAAAATGATCGTGATGAAAAGCCCCAAGATGCGGATGAACGTCGCCATCATTTCCGACTGCTCTTCGAAGAACTGCTTTTCCCGTTTGACCACGAAGTACTGCAGGCGGTTGTCGGTTTCAAAGGCCGCCGCCACATCCGCGAATTCGCCGGGGTCCTTCATTCTAAAGGTCACGGTCGAAAAGGATCCCCGCTTGAAAGCATCCATCACCTGGCGGACGTCTCCCCAGATCTCGGAATCAAAACCTGACCCTTCGGCGTCGAAGATTCCGACTACCGTCCAGAGGTCGCCGCCGAACTTGATCCGCCGCCCGATCTGCGCGCCATCGAAGCGATTCGTGATCCCGCTGCCGACGATAATCTCTCTCGCGCCCCACTGAAACATGCGCCCCTTGTCGATCCGCACCTGCGGCCTGATTTCCAATGCCGCTTCTTCGACGCCGCGCACCGTCACATTGCTGATGCCGTCGGCGCCGATTTTTTCAAGATTGATAATGACCACGACTTCCCTGGAGCTCATTGGGCGGCCGTCGCGAAGCCGGGCGACCTGCTGCATGTGGCTCGCGATGCCCGCAGCCTCGCGATCGATGATGCTCATGATCTCGCTCGCCGCAGCCTTGCGCGCGATAATCACGTTGTCGTCGGATCCAGTCGATTTCAACGTCTCCCGCACTCCATTGGCCATCATCAACACAGCGGTAAACACAAACACGACCAGCGCGAACCCGAGGACAGTGATCACCGTCGTCAGCCGGCGTGACGATGAGCTGCGCAGGATGTACTTGATGGGTATCTGCATGAAAATCTAAAAGCGACCACTGACCACAGGACTACAGCCTCCGTGGTCTGCGGTCTGTAGCCGGTCGTCCCTTTCCGCCTATCCCACGTGCCTGAGGCCCTCCACAATCCGTGTCCTCAGGATGTGCCGTAGGGGAATCAGCGACGCCATGAAGCCGATGACCAAGCCGGCGACGCAGCCCATGAGAATGGTTTCCGGTTTGATGTAAAAGACCGGGAACCAACCTTTCGGCAGGCTTGAGCGAAAGCCTTCTACCGCAGGAACCGTGGCGAGCAGGCCAAAGGCGCTTCCCACAATCGACAGCGTCCATGACTCCCCCGCAATCAGAAAGAAAAAATGCGGGCCGGAAAAGCCTAGTGCTTTCAGAACCGCATATTCATGAGTGCGCTCGCGCGCGGACATGATCATGGTGTTGGCCAGTACGAGCAAGATAATGCCGATGATGACAAACGACATGATGTTCATCGCCGTAATGACCGCGCTGGCGGCGGACAGAAAGTTTTCCTGAAACGCACGCTCGGTTTCCGTTCTTGTCTCGGCTCGGGAGTTGGCGAAAAGGGCATCAATCGATTCGGAGATGGCGGCGGCGTTTTCCGAGTCAGAAATGCGCTCGATATACCAGCCGACTTCGCCGGCGCGATGCGCCATTTCCTGCCTGACCCGCTCTTCGACATACCGATAGTGAAACATCATGGTGGAGGGATCCGTGGTCTGGTCCCTGGGGTAATAAATGCCGCGTACGACAAATGCCCACTTTCCAGGATACACATCGCCCTCGAGGTTCATGATATCGCCCAGTTTGAGATTGTATCTTTCCGCCAGATCGATACCGATAATGCAAGCGTTGCGCTCCCGTTTGAAAGCTTCAAACTGTTCCTTTTCGATAAGAAACTCAGGGTAAACATCAAAAAACGTCTCGGAGTCCACCGCCAAGCGTGCGAAGAATTGGTTCTTGTCGATGTAGACACCGGAAAACCAAAC